>NZ_JBBNLP010000001.1:0-355003 GCF_040092425.1 Collinsella sp. CLA-ER-H3 | reverse complement strand
TTCACTAAATCTCGCCCAGGCCCAGCTTTCCGGAATCCCAAACGGAACCTCGTCCGCGATGCACTTGTCGCTCAGAACGCGTCCCTTAGTGTCCACGTGCTTCTCATAGGGGGAGCCATCGGAACCGATATAGATAATGCTCTCCCCGCCCTTCGGGAATTTAGCCTTACCCTCAGCAATAAGCTTATGCTTCTCTTCACGAATACGCTCAAGCAGGACGCTTGCAGGCTCATCACTCGGGTCTTGTGGAACGAGCTTTCCCTCAATCGCCATTTGCAGGATTGAGTTCTTCAGGTCTTTTGCCTTCATCTACGCCTCAATCCCAAGAATCTCGCAAATACGAGCAAGCTTCTGGTCAATCTCGGCATCGAGCTTAGCGCGCTCTTCTTTGTAGTTCCTGATCAGTTCGTCAGGCGGTAAGATCTCCTCTTCCTCGTGAGGATAGCCGCACACGTCAAAGTTAAAACCGCCGTCTCGCAACTCGTCAACCGTATAGTACTTGGCCTTGGGATTGCCGTCTTCCTCGATATCCCGACGGTTCTCCCACCATTCCTTTACAGGTGCAAAATGTTCGATCCTAATGGGCTTGGTCTTAGAGAAGTGTTTATACCCCTCGGGCATGTCCATGCGATAGAACCAAACGCCCTCAGAGGCCCCCGTATTATCGAAGAACAGAACGTTAGTAGTGATGCTCGTGTACGGAGCGAAAACACTCTGTGGAAGGCGCAAGACAGTATGCAAGTTCATGTCCTCAAGCAGGCGACGCTTGATCTCCGTCTTTGCACTATCCTGGCCAAAGAGAAAACCATCCGGAATGATAACAGCAGCGCGGCCGCCTCGCTTGAGACGATAAAGAATGAGTCCAAGGAATAGATCTGCGGTCTCGGAGCTACGGAGTGCAACAGGGAAGTTGTTTTGCACCGATGCACTCTCGGACCCGCCATAGGGCGGGTTCATAAGTACGACGTCAAACTGGCCGTCAGGCTTGTGCTTCCACTCGCGAACATCCTTCTCGAGAGAGTTATCGTGAAAGACTTCAGGATTATCGATATCGTGCAACAGCATGTTGGTCACGCACAGCAGGTAAGGGAGCTGCTTCTTCTCGATGCCGTAGACCGATCTTGCATAGAGTTCACGATCGGCTGGAGTCTGAACCTGGGAGTCGAGAATCTTGAGGGCGCTCGTCAAAAAGCCGCCCGTGCCACACGCGAAGTCAGCCACAGTCTCGCCGAGCTTGGGCGCAAGTGCCTGGGCCATAAAGTCAGTCACCGCTCGGGGCGTGTAAAACTCGCCGGCATTACCCGCGGACTGTAAGTCTTTCAGGATGGTCTCGTAAATTTCACCGAAGGCGTGGCGCTCTTTGTACTCGGTAAAATCAACCGACTCGTCAATCTCGTTGATGACTTGACGAAGTAGAATCCCATCCTTCATGTAGTTGTTGGCGTCAGTAAAAGCAGCCTTGACGACGACGTGTCGCAAAGGCGCATCAGGTGCAAGCTCAAGACTCTCAAGAGTCTTGAATAGATCATTGTTCACAAAGTCGAGAAGCTCATCGCCAGTAAGCGCCTTGCCGTCTTTCGCATCGTGCGCCCAGCTATACCAGCGCAGGCGCTCGGGGATGATGGACTGATAGGAGTCATCGTGAAACTCCCACTCCTGCTCCTTGGCATCGTAAATCTTGAGGAAGAAAAGCCAAGTCATCTGCTCAATGCGCTGCGCATCGCCATTGATGCCGGCGTCTTTGCGCATGATGTTCTGCAGGGTCTTTACGAGAGATCCCAGTGCCATTTGCTATCGTTACCTTTCTCTATGCGATGTAGAGCTCGTCCTCGAGCATCTGCGCTGCCTGAATGTACTGTTGTTTGCCGCCGAATGCGGCGACGATCTTCATTGGGCTGCCAAACCGACGGAATTCCTCGAGGTCGAGGACGTGGGTGTCGTCCAAGTCTACGAGGTTCGACGTCGCATATTTGTCGAGAAGCGCTTCAAGGACCTCACGCGCGACGCCGGCATACTCATAGAGCACGCCCTTTTTCTTGACACTATTGGCTCTCTCGCTGCGCGTAAGAGGTCTCTGGTCGTAAGCAATGTGGCAAATGAGGTCAAAGTCGCTCATTTGCTCCTGTCCAGTCTCGAGCCGCAGCTCATCCAGGAATACGCCACGCGCGCGCAGCTCATCGATAATCGCTTGTTTCTTATGTTCAGAGTTCCACGCCGCTAGGAAGTGGTCAAGAGTGTCGTATTCGCCGAGAATGTTTTTTCGCGTATAGTCCTTAAGGCTCTCAGTTACAAGAAGGCCATCGGAGGAGTAATACTGCACCATCTCCGACACTACATAGACGTCGGCCCCATGAACGTGATATTTCACATGGGAGGACGGATCGTCCGGCGGCAATACGGGTGGGTCTACGATCGGAGACGGAGGCGGAACGGGACTGCCGCCATTGCCGCCGGGACCCGGATCCGCAATGGGGTCACCCGGATTAGGCTCAAACACAACAACAGGTTCGCCATCAAACTCGGGATCTGCAAACAAACGCGATGCGTCACGAAAATCGAGGATGGTGAAATAGAGTTTGTCGTAGTCCTCACAGATACGGGTTCCGCGGCCGATAATCTGCTTGAACTCCGTCATTCCGTGCTCACCGAACTTGTTGTCGAGCACGACTACCTTACACGTCTTGCAATTAACACCAGTGGTGAGAAGCTTCGAAGTCGTAACGATGGTCGGGTATTTCTCGTCGGGGTCGATGAAGTTATCTAACTGAGCCTTACCTTCCCTGTCGTCACCCGTAATCTTCATGATGTAGGTGGGGTGATCTCTTACGATATCGGCGTTCTCGTTTACAAGGGCACGTCGCATATTTTCGGCATGCTCGATGTCAACGCAAAAGACTATGGTCTTGGAGTAACGATCCGTCTCCTTTAGAAATTGAGTTATCCGCTTGGCAACTTCCTCGTAGCGCTCTTTGATGACAATCTCGCTGTCGAAGTCTTGCTTCTCGAAAACACGTTTGGGCAGAGCTTCGCCGCGATCATCTATGGTGCCTTCCTCAGTACGGTATCCGTAAATGTCGACGTTCAGCTTAGGACGAATAACTTTATACGGGGCGAGAAAGCCATCCTCGATTCCCTGTTTAAGGGAGTAGGTGTAGACAGGTTCGCCGAAGTAGGTAATGTTTGAAACCTCTTCAGTCTCCTTTGGCGTAGCCGTCATACCGATTTGAATTGCACAATTGAAATACTCAAGTACCTTACGCCATGCGGAGTCCGCCGCGGCGCTTCCGCGATGGCACTCGTCGACGATAATCAAATCGAAGAATTCCGAGTCGAACTCGCGGAATATTTCTTCACCGTTTTCTCCAACAAGCTGTTGGTAGAGCGAGAAATAGACCTCGTAAGCAGAATCGAGCTTTCGACCTACGACCTTGGTTGTAACCCTCTTGAGAGGCTTGAAATCGCCGTCTATGGTCTGATCGACGAGAATATTGCGGTCCGCCAGATAGAGAACCTTACGAACCTCGGTAGTCTGTCGCAAGCGATGAACGATTTGAAAAGCCGTAAAAGTCTTTCCCGTTCCCGTTGCCATAACGAGCAAGATGCGATTCTTACCTCGCGCAATAGCTTCAAGCGTACGATTGATGGCGATGCACTGATAGTAGCGAGGATGATTGCCGCCGTGCTCCTGGTAATACGGAGCGGTCACAATCTCCTGGCTATACGGATGTTCAAGCCCCTTAGCTTTTGAGTATCGTGTCCAAAGTTCCGCCGGAGTGGGAAACTCGTCCATGGCAAGAGCGCGCTCTTTCCCGGTAAGAAAATCGTGCTCAACAAAACCCTTTCCGTTTGAGCTGTACGCAAACGGAATATCGAGCAGCTGGGCATATCCCATCCCCTGTTGGAGACCGGCATCAACGGTGTGCTCCGTATCCTTAGCCTCGACGATTGCGATAGGGATGCCCGGAGCATACATCAGAAGGTAGTCAGCCTTCTTCTTGTCTTTACGGGTGACCATACTTCCGCGCACAACAATCTCGCCACTGGTAAAGAAATACTCAGTGAAGACTTGGGTATTGCGATCCCACGACTTCATAATCGCAGGATCAATGAGTTTAAGCCGT
Source organism: Collinsella sp. CLA-ER-H3 (assembly GCF_040092425.1). Taxonomy (NCBI): domain Bacteria; kingdom Bacillati; phylum Actinomycetota; class Coriobacteriia; order Coriobacteriales; family Coriobacteriaceae; genus Collinsella; species Collinsella sp. CLA-ER-H3. The sequence goes on along the minus strand of NZ_JBBNLP010000001.1, from coordinate 350,882 downwards.
GTGTCAGACTCGTTCATACGTCTCGGAACCCCTCATTGCGCAAAGCGACAGCTATTGATGTTGAGTTGATTAATTTTATCATCACTATGCAATCTAGCAGCCGCTTTATACTAAATGAGACGAAGTAAAGTCAGCCCCGTGAGAAAGCTCCAAAGAAAGCAAAATGAGCCCCGTTGACTTGAGTCAGAGGTCATTCCCGGAGCCCCGCCTACCTCCCCTCCGCCTTCAGCTTCAGCAGCAGGTCGCCCAGCTCGGGGCACTTGTTGGAAAGGCGCATCTGGGCTCGATCGCCCATCCTCCACCGCTGGCGGATCTCCTGAGCACGCGGACTCACGCGATAGTCCCCGTCCATCACCTGCTTGAGCAACTTGGCGGTCACGCGCGCGTCGGCTAGGGCACTGTGGGCGTGACCCGTCGACTCGTCAAACTCGATGCCAAACCACGTCGCCGCGTCATTCAAAGAGACGCACTCGTGGCTGCCCACGTCCATGATCGAGGTGTAAAACGCCTGCAGATCGGCCCAGTCCGTAGGAAATGCGGCAAGGTCGATTTGCTTTGCCTGGCACTCGGTCATAAGCTGTCGACGGTCCGTCCCGCTCCAGCAAACTATCTGGGCGGAGTAGCGGCCGATCCAATCGCTGAGCCTTTTGATCACCATGTAGAGTGGGTCGGCCATCGCGGTGTCCACGGCCGATATACCTGTGAGCTCGCGGACGGGAAACGCAACGCCTTCGGTAAATTCCGTCTGCACAAACTGCGAGAACTCGCCCATAACGTTGCCGTGGTAATCGAGCTTGACGGCGCCGACCTCGATAATCTCATTGCGCAGTCCACGGCGCTGGCGCTGCTTTGGCACCGGCGCAAACTCAAAGTCCAGCACAATCTGGCGCGCAAAGTTCGTCGTGTCGATAGCCGAGATACCCGGCGTCTTTTCAGCTGACACGGTCATGGCCTTTCTCCGTCAACTGCCGCTTGCTACATAGGCGGCTACATTGCCGTAAGGATAGGCGCCCGCGCGGACATGAAAGCGGGGCGCAATACCATGCGCCAAGCACACGCCATGCAGACGGCCCCAAGAGAGTCGCCCGCTCTATTCAAATGCATGAAAAAGATTGAGGCCCGGTGACTTGAATCAGAGGTCATCCCGGGCCCATCAGAGCTCACAGAGCTCTTGGTTGCTTTGGTCTCGCTCTTCACGGCGCTTATCGAACTTTCCGAGGCACTCAAGCAGCATTCGAAGCATAACAAGTCGCTGCCATTAAGGCACTGACCTCTTGACCAAGCAACGGCGCTGCCCAGCTATCACCCTTGGGCTGCCGTCAACTTTATTCTATCCGCGAGCATCTGGTTTACCAAATGGATTTTCGGTAAAGGAAGCACGGCACGCCCGCAAAACCACTACGCCCCAAGTGCCGCCATGGGAATCACCGCCACGCCGTCGTCGCGTGTGTAGGCAATGCTCCCCTTTCCAACCACGACCGCCAAAAACGCCGGCGTGGCATTCTGGGCGGCAGGATTGGAGAGCACTTTCCTCTCCAGCGCCTTGAGATTTCTCGCTCCATCGTCTGCTTTCGCATCACTCAGCTTGACCTCGATGGCTCCCCAGCGCCCGTCGTGCTCAACGATCAGATCGACCTCAAGGCCCTTCTCATCTCGGAAATAATGGACACTGTTGTCGACACCGCCGTAGGTGGAAAGGAACACGCGCACGTCGCGCAGGACGAGATTCTCAAAGAGCATCCCCAGCGTTTGCATATCGCCAAGCAGCCGCTCAGGGGTAGCCCCCAGCAACGCCGCCGCAAGTGACGGGTCACAGAAGTAGCGCTTGGGGCGCACGCGAACGCGGGCCTTCGAGCGCATGGGCGGCTCCCATCCGCACAGGTCCTCGGTCAGCTTGAGCCTGTTGAAGAGGTCCAAGTACGCAGCGATGGTCCTCTCGTCGGGGCCCGCCTCACCGTACGAGGCGTCCTTTACGAGCGTCTTGTACGTGACAGCCTGGCTCTCGTTCATGGCAAGAGCTCGCAAAAGGCCGTGTGCAAGCTCAGGCGACATGCCCTCGTCCAGCACGTTGACGTCGAGCACCGAGTGCACGTACTGGCTTGCCGTCTCTCGCGCAAGATCTTCCGAAAGCCCAAGATTTGCAGGCCAACCGCCCCTGCAGCACCAGCGGGCGACGTCATCCACCGTGCTCTCGCGACGCTGAGGGGCAAAATCCTCGCCCTTAAAGAGGCTTGCCAGTGACACGAGCGGCTCGCCGTCGCCCGACTCACACAGGGCCATGGGGCGCATTGACAGACGGGCGATCCTACCCGTGCCGGAATGACGAACATGGCTGCGCTCCTCGCTTTTGAGCGCGGTCGAGCCCGTGAGCAAAAGTGTCCCCCGTTCGTTGCCGCTCGCGTCCACGAAACGCCGGGCGGCATCCCAAACCTCGGGCACCTCCTGCCATTCATCGACCAGGTGTGGCGCATCGCCGATGAGCGCCAGGCTTGGGTCGACCTCTGCCGCCGCACGCTGCGCAGGCTCATCGAGCCTGGAGACGCTCGCCGAGCGAGAGAGCGCCGTCCAGGTCTTGCCGCACCATTTGGGGCCGTTGATCTCCACACAGCCAAACGCCCGCATAAGGGTGTCGAGGCGCTCCTCTATGAGCCGGGGCCTATATCCCTTTTGGGTCAATCTCTTTGGTGCATCCATAGACGGCCGTCCCTCTCTATCACGCGATATGCGAAATTACGCCATTCTCAATGCTGATTTTACGCTACTTTCAATGTAGTTTTTACGCCATGACAGATGTAGTTTTTACGCCATTTTCATTGAAGGTTTTACGCTTGGCATCCTTAGCGCGACCCATTCCGAGCATCACATCAGAGCGTGCTTGGTTATCTCCGCTCGCACATCTCGGCAAACGAAATCAGCTTGGCATCTCCCCTGCTCGCCGCAGCTTCCTGACATCCTTGCGTAAAGCCTCGCTTCGAGAAGATCGCATAGCTTTTGTGCTGCCGCCTAAAGAGCTCGCTTCGATGCACGAGCTTTTGCAGCACGTCTTCGCCCACCGGTTCATTGCGCCATTTGCATTCCGCAAACAGCGCAGTGCCCTCGCCATCGTCAACAATCAAGTCGATTTCTTCCTGCGTATGCGTGCGATTATCCGTCCCCCACCAGCGCCCAACGCTTGCCGGAACCACATCAAGCTGGCCCGCCCGCGCGAGTTCGTACACGTATTGTCTGCATATAAGCTCAAAGACCGTACCCATGTAATCCGATACGTGCGGCTCAATGCGCTCATACGCCATCTCGGCCATATCGTTTTGAATCAGCCCGATGTTCTGCGGAACAAACTTGTACCAGAACCTAAACATCTGATCGCTCAGCAGATACACGGCTCGCTTATTGCTCGTCTCGTTTAGGGGCAGCTCGCGCTCGACAATCCCAAGCGACGCCAGCTTATCCACATAGCTCTTTACGTTGCTCGCAGGGATTCCCGTAGAGCTCGCAATCTCCGAGATCTTCGAGCGCCCCTGGGCAATTGCTTGCACGATCGCATCATATTGCTCGGGATTGCGGCACTCCTGCAATAGCAGGTTACTCGGCTCCTCAAAGAGATAGCCCGTAGGAGTAAGAAAAAGACGTTTGATGTTGTCCTTGAGCGGTGCGGCAGGATCGACTTTCTCGATATATGCAGGAATGCCACCCGTCATGCCATAGCAAACTGCAGCGTCTTCGCGACCCATGCTCTGCCACAGGCCGAGGGTCGTCATAAAATCGAGCGGCATGATCTTAAACTGGGCCGTACGCCTACCGTATAGCGGACTCTCGTAGCCCAACACCTGCTCTTCCATAAACGAAAGCGACGACCCGCACAGGATAAGCATAAGCTTGGTCTCTTTGTACAAGTGATCGATCTTGTCTTGCAGCAACGAGCTGATCTCGGGATTCGATTGGGCGAGATAAGGATACTCGTCGATCACGACAATCAAACGTTCCGTACGAGCCATGGTAGCCAATGCATCGAACGCCTCGTCAATACTACGAAACGACACGCCAGCAACACCAACGGAGCCCGCAAGTATCGCCTGGCTAAAGCCATGCAGGTTTGCCTCTGCATTGGTGCGACGAGCTTGAAAGTAAATAGCCTTCTTGCCTTGGATAAACTCTGTGATAAGGCGCGTTTTACCCACACGACGGCGGCCGTAAATCACAGGCATCTCAAAGGAGACCGTGCCATACAGTCGATTGAGCTCGGACATTTCCGCTGTTCTTCCGACAAACATAGACCATCCTTCCTTTACGTTATAGCTAGCTATATTATACCTTCCTATAATATAGCTAGCTATAACGTAATTCGACAAGCGGCGCACACGAAAGGGGCGGTACACCACCGCACGTGGACCGTTCCGGAAAATGCATCCCGTTCTGGAGCCAAAAACTGGGCCGTAGTTTCCGCCAAGCATCCCATCCGGAAAGCGTGTCCCGTTCTGAGCGCCAAATCCGGGACGCAGTTTCCACTCCAAACAAAGGGCCCCGGCTCGCGATGGAGCTGGGGCCAAAGGCGCAGCATATGCAGTTGGTGTTGAGCGCGAACAGCCCGTCAGCAATGCTGTCCGCACCCTACCCTACCCGCGGCGACGGGCGCGGCTGTAGGGCGTATCCACCATGGGCAGATCTGGACGTAGTTTGCCGTCAAACGCGCGGTAGGCGTTCTGCACGGCGGGCGCCGTGGGGATCGTTGCGATCTCGCCGATGCCCTTGCCGCCGTATGCCACGGGCAACAGCTCGTCCTTCTCCACGTAGATAGCGTGGATATCCGGAATCTCGGGTGCACGGAACAGCCCGAGCGTACCGTACCTTGCCTGGGGCACGCAGTCCTTGAGCGGCCAGTCCTCGGTAAGTGCGTAACCCATACCCATGAGCACACCGCCTTCGATCTGACCCTGGATGGAGATGGGGTTGACCACCTTGCCGGAATCGTGCGCGGCGTAGACCTCGCTCACGCGGCCGTCATCATCCAGAATGACCACATGCGTGGCAAAGCCGTAGCAGATGTGGCTCTTGGGATTGGGAACGTCGGCGCCCAGTTTGTCGGTCGGCTCCAGGTACACGTAGCCAAACTCGCATCCCTCGAGCGCCTTGATGGCGGCCGCGGGATCCTGAGGGTGCATACCCTGGCCGGCGACGAGTTCCTGCGTGTGCAGCTGATAGGCGCGGCCGTCGTCATACTCGATCTTGACGCCGTCGCCATGCGCACTCACGGGAGCGGCGGGCGCAGACTTGCCGGCCTCGATATCAAGCATGGCATCGCGCAGCAGGAAGGCGGCACCGCGCACGGCCTCGCCGGTCACGACCGTCTGACGCGAGCCAGACGTGGTGCCGGAGTCGGGAGCGTTCTCGGTGGAGCACTCGCCGTTGGCGATGCAGCGAAGCGGCAGGCCGCATGCCTCGGCAACGTCTTGCAAAAAGACGGTGTTACAGCCCTGGCCAATGTCGGACGTGGCGGCATAGACCACGGCCGCGCCGTTCTCGATGCGAATCTTGCAGCGGCCGGCATCGGGCAGGCCCACGCCCACGCCGGCGTTCTTCATGGCGCAGGCAATGCCGGCGTGTCCGGGATGCGCATAGTAGGCATCCTTGACCTCGAGCAGTGTCTCCTTCAGCGCCGTGGAGCAGTCGGCAATCTGACCGTTGGGCAAAACCTCGCCCGGCTCGATGGCGTTGCGGTAGCGAATCTCCCACGGATCCAGGCCGACCTTCTCGGCCAGCAGGTCGATTAGGCTCTCGAGCGCAAACTCGGACTGGCAGACGCCAAAGCCACGGTACGCGCCGGCGGGCGGGTTGTTGGTGTAGTAGCCATAACCGCGAATGTCGGTGTTCTGGTACTTGTAGGGGCCGACAGCATGCGTGCAAGCGCGCTCGAGCACCGGGCCGCACAGCGACGCGTAGGCGCCGGTGTCAAAGTTGATCTCGCAATCCAGGCCGGTAAAGTTGCCCTCGGCGTCGCAACCCAGCGTAAAGGTACCGTCCATGGCATGACGCTTGGGATGGAACGCGAGCGACTCGGCACGCGTGAGCTTGCACTTCACAGGACGCTGGAACTTATAGGCAGCAAGCGCGGCCAGGTGCTGGATCGAAACGTCCTCCTTACCGCCAAAGCCGCCGCCCACGAGCATGGTCTCGACGACCACGCGCTCGGGTTCGCTATCCCAGCCAAACATATGGGCACACTCTTTGCGCGTGTCGTAGGCACCCTGGTCGGTCGACTGCACCTTGACGCCGTTCTTGTACGGGAAGGCAACGGCGCACTCGGGCTCCAAGAAGGCATGCTCGGTAAAGGGCGTGGTAAAGCGCTGCGTCACGGTAAACGCGCTCTCTGCCAGCGCCTTGGCGGCGTCGCCGCGCGTCACGTGACGGCTCTGACACACGTTGTCCTTGAGCTCCACCGTGTTGCCGAAGGCAAAGAAGCTGTCATGCAGGCGCGGGGCATCGGCGGCCCTGGCCTCGACAATGTTGCGCACGGGCTCCAGCGGCTCGTAGTCAATCTTTACGAGCTTCTTGGCCTTCTCGAGCGTCGCCTCGTCCTCGGCGACCACCAGCACGATGGCATCGCCCACGCAGCGGGTGATATCGCCCTGAGCGATCATGACGTCCCAGTCCTGGATAAGGTGGCCGACCTGGTTGACCGGCACGTCCTCGGCGCGCAGGATGCCCACTACACCGGGCAGGGCCTCGGCCTTGGAGGTGTCGATGGAGAGCACGCGGGCGCGCGGATACCTGGAGCGCACGGCGCTGGCATAGGTCAGGCCCGGCTGATCGAGCTCGTCGATGTCGTCGGGATACTTGCCCTCGCCGAGCACCTTCTTGCGCACGTCAATACGGAAGGCGCGCTTGCCCACGCCGTAGTCATCGCCGCGCTCCAGGTCCTCGTCGATCTGCTTTTCGCCGCGGAGCACCGCAGCGGCCAGCGAGATGCCCTCGATAATCTTTTTGTAGCCGGTGCAGCGACAGACGTTACCGCGAATGGCGTACTTGATCTGCTCCTCAGTGGGCTCGGGGTCCTCGGCGATGAGCGCCGCACCCGCCATGACCATGCCGGGAATGCAAAAACCGCACTGCACGGCGCCCACGGCGCCAAAGGCGTACACAAAGGCCTCGCGCACGTCCTCGGGCAGGCCCTCGACGGTCACGATGTTGCGGCCGGCGGCAAGAGCGGTGGTCAGCACGCACGCCTTGACGGCCGCACCGTCCACATGAATGGTGCAGGTTCCGCAGGCGCCCTCGGAGCAGCCGTCCTTGGCGGAGTGAATGTGCAGGTCGTCGCGCAGATAGCGCAGCAGTGGCTTGTTCTGAGTCGTCGTGCACTCGACGCCGTTAACGGTAAAAGTGAATTCCTGTGCCATGGTGATTCCCTTCTACACGCCGGCGGCGATGCCGGTGCGGTCGTGGATGGCGCCATGCGGGCAGACGACGGCGCACATGCCGCACGACAGGCAGTCCACGCCGTCGATATGGGCGCAGTTGTCCTCGATGCGGATAGCGCCGGCAGGGCACTTTTTGGCGCACATACCGCAACCGATGCAGCTCGTGTCGCAGACCTTGCGCGCAATGGCGCCCTTATCGGTGTTGTTGCAGCGCACCAGAATGTTCTGGTAGCCGGGGACGAAGGCAATCACGCGCTGCGGGCACGCCATGCCGCACAGGCCACAGCCCGTGCACTTGGAGCGGTCCACGCGGGCGATGCCATCGACCAGCGCAATGGCGCCGTGGGGGCAGGCCGTGACGCAGGCGCCACAGCCAATGCAGCCTTCGCTGCAGTGGGCGTCGCCGCCTGCGGAGGCGCAACCGCTTCCGCAGGCAACGTAGGCCACGTTATGTTGAATGGATTTGGCCATAAGAGACTCGCCTATTTCTTAAGAAGGTACGAATAGTTGTCGCGCACAGCCCTGATGGTCAGGCGGACGGCCTCGGGAAGACCGGTGTTGACGGCATCGACCGAGACGGTGCGGACCGTGCCGGCGACGCGAACCTTAAAGTGGTCCTCGTCCACGGCCAGGAAGCCCTCGTTCTCGGAGTTCTCCATGTCCTCCTCGCTCCAGAACAGGGTGAGCTTGTCCTTGTAGGGACGACCCTCCTGGTAAGGGCAGAACACGGCGCAGTTGCCGCACTCATTGCACATGCCGTCGACATGGACGACCTGATGCTTGGCCAGGCCCGGCACCTTAATTGCCACGTTGGCGCGGTTGGGGCACACGTCGCAGCAGACCTCGCACACCGAGCCGCAGCCCAGGCAGCGGGTCTTGGTGCAGTTGCGCTTGTCGCGGCACAGCGACCCCTTGCGCTCGTAGCAGGTGTCCTCGCGGCCGGCCTGAGCATTCTGGTCGGCGTACTTGTTAAAGTCCACGCCGGCGATGGCACGGGCAACCTCGGCGGCATCGGCGATGGCCTCGACCACGGTGGCAGGACCGCGACGGCAGTCGCCCGCAGCCCAGACGCCCTCGACGCCGGTGGAGGTGGCGGCAAGGCGGCCGCGACGGTCGTGCTCGACGCCCGCGGCATCGTACAGGCTGGCGTCGATGCCCTCGCCCACGGCGCAGATCACCGTGGTGGCGGGAAGCTCGACGGTCTCGCCCGTGGCGACGGGGCTGCGACGGCCGCTTGCATCCGGCTCGCCAAGCTCCATAACATCGCAGGTCAGCACGGCGCCGTTGAACGCCTTGGGCGCCAGCAACTCGCAGAACTCAACGCCGTCGGTAAGAGCAAGATCGAGCTCTTCCTCGTCAGCGGGCATCTGCTTCTTGGTGCGGCGATACACCAGGCGCACGTTCTTCACGCCAGCCAGACGCTTGGCCACGCGGGCCGCGTCCATGGCGGTGTTACCGGCGCCAATGACCACGACGTCCTCGCCCAGCTCGAGTTTCTCGCCCTTCTTGGCGGCCTCGAGGAACTCCAGCACGTCGAGCTCGGCACCCTCGCCTAGGCCCGCAGAGCCGGGCATCCAGGCACCGGTGGCCACGACCACGTCGGTAAAGCCCTGGGCCTTGAGCTCGTCAATGGAATCAACGCGAGCGTTGAGCTGCACCTTGGCGCCAAAGGCCAGGCAGAGCTCGGCATCGTGGGAGATATCGTCGCTCGCGATGCGGAACTCGGGAATCACGTGACGGACCACGCCACCGAGCGAATCGCGGGCCTCAAAGATGGTGACGGGCACGCCGGCGCGCGTCAGGAAGAACGCCGTCGCCAGGCCGGCCGGGCCGCCGCCGATAACGGCAACGTTGCGCTCACCGTCGTTGGCGATGGCCTGGGCGCGCAGCTTGGGCAGCACGGCGGTCATGGCCTCACGGGCGGCCTTGAGCTTGCTGGCGCGAATCTGGGCACCCTCGGGCTCGTAGAACGCACGCTCGCAGGCACGACCGCAGGGATGCGGGCAGATGGTGCCGGTAATAAACGGCAGGGCGTTGCGCTCGATGATGATGTTGAGTGCGTCCTCGTAGCGGCCCTCGTCAACAGCCGCCAGATAGGCGGGAATATCCTGTTGGATGGGGCAGCTCGTGCGGCACGGCGTGGTAAAGCAGTCGGAAAGCGGGCTCTTGCCGGCGACCTTGCGGTCGGGCAGCGGACGCAGCGGCTTCTTGTAGAGCGGGTTGGTGAGCGAGTCAGCCTGAATCGCGGTCACAGCCTTGAGAGAGACGCCCGCGAACGGCTTGCCGTTCAGATCGCCAAATTCGCCGGCCATCTGACTAAAGCGCTCGTAGCCACCAGGCTTGAGTACGTCGGTCGCCAGGGTGACGGGCCAAATGCCGGCATCGTACAGGGCGCGGATGTTGTAGACCGTGGCACCGCCGGAGTAACTGATGCGCAGCTTGCCATCGAACTGCTCGGTAATGCGACGGGCGGCCTCGATGGTCAGCGAGAACAGCGAACGGCCCGACATGTACATCTCGGTGGAGGGCAGCTCGTTCCTCGTCACATCGACAGGGAAGGTATTGGTGAGCTTGACGCCAAACTCCAGGCCGCGCTCGGCGCACAGGGCAATCAGGCGCTCGAACATGGGCACGGCGTCGGCCCACTGCAGGTCCTCGCGGAAGTGCGTGTCATCGAAGACGATGTAGTCAAAGCCCAGCTCGTTCAGACGCTGGCGGGCAAACTCATAGCCCAGCAGCGTGGGGTTGCACTTGATGTAGGTGTTGAGACCCTTCTCGGTAATCAGATAGGTCGCGATGCGCTCGATCTCCGCCGGCGGGCAGCCATGCAGCGTGGACTCGGTAATGGAGTTGGAGACGCGCGCCGGGATGGACTCGACAAACGCAGCATCGACATGCTCAAACTTGTCCAGGTTAGCGAGCGCCCACGTGCGGCACTCGTTCCAAACCTCGGAGCCGCTGGCGTCCTTCATGCCCTCGATGTAGGCGTCGACCTTGGGGCTCTTGATGCCCTCCAGGTCATAACCCACCGACATGTTAAAGACAAAGCCGTCCGGGCTGCCCAGGCCGTACTCGCGAGCGATCAGGTGGCAGGCGAACCATGCCTTCACGTACTCGGCAAAGGCCTGCGGAACCTCGAGCTCGGTCGACCACTCGCAGTTGTAGCACTCGTCCTGTGCCACGATACAGGGCTTGTTAACGCACTTGGAGAGCTCCTCGCCGTCCATAACCTGAACGGTCTTGAGCTCAAAGAAACGAGAACCGGCCACGTAGGATGCCACGATGTTCTGGGCCAGCTGCGTATTGGGACCGGCGGCCGGGCCAAACGGAGTCTCGATGCGCTCGTCAAAAATGGGAAGCGCGCCCTCCTGGTTGGTCGTGACCATCTTGCGCACGCCAAAGATGGCGCCCTGAGTCTTGTGCTCCTCGATGATCCAGTTCATCAGCTGCGAAAACGGGATCGGCCTCATGATGTCGCTCATAATGAGCTCCTCTCTGTAACGCCCGGCGAGACCGCGCGGCGGGCGCAAATACGGTGTAGCGCTAGCACAGCGCCGGCGACCCCGCGGAGGCCGCCTATACGCGCGCCGGATGCGGCGAAACATCCGACGCGCGTGAATCTACTTGTAATTAGTAGGCGCGATCGTTGAGCGTGCTCCAGAGCTTCTTGGACTCGGCCATGGTCCACGCGTTGATCTTGTCCTCATCAATGCCAACGAACTCGCGATCCTTGTACAGGACGCGGCCGTTGATGATGGTGGTGCGGCAGTTTTTGCCCATCATGCCAAAGAGCATGTGGCCGTCGATGTTCTCCTCGCTCAGCGGCGTAAAGGGCTTGTAGTCCATGACGATGACGTCGGCGGCAGCGCCGGCCTCGAGCACACCGAGCTTGCGATCGAAGTACTTGCTGGCCATCTTGGCGTTGTTCTCGAACAGCATCGTCATTGCCTCGCACCAGCCCACGTTGGGCATAGCGGCGTTGTGACGCTGAATGATCAGGAAGACCTTGAGGCTCTCGAGCATATCGTGGGTGTAGGCGTCGGTGCCCATGCACACGGGGATGCCGCGGCGGAAGAACTCGAGCACGGGGGCGCAGCCCACGGCGTTGCCCATATTGGATTCGGGGTTGTTGACGAGCCAGGTGCCGGACTCCTTGACGATATCCATCTCGGCAGGCGTCACGTGGATGCAGTGGCCCAGCATGGTGTCGGGACCCAGCAGGTTGTGCTGCAGCAGGCGCTCGACGGGGCTGATGCCGCCGCGGTTGAGGCGGGAATCCCACACGTCGTTCATGCCCTCGCACACATGGATGTGGAAGCCGGTCAGGCCGTTGTTGGCCTCGGCCATCTTATCCATGGTCTCGTCCGAAAGCGTAAAGGTGGCATGTCCGCCAAACATGGCGGCGATCATATGGTTGTCGTTATCGCGACGCTCCTTGGCGGCCCACTGGGCAAATTCGGCGTTCTCGGCAATGGCCCGGTCGCATTTTTCCTGGCCGCGGCGATCGGAGACCTCGTAGCACAGGCACGAACGCATGCCCAGCTCCTGAGCTGCGTCCTTAATGGTAAAGAGGCTACCCGGGATCTCGCAGAAACTCGCATGGTGATCGAAGATCGTGGTGACGCCATCGCGGATGGAGTCCAAAATCGTGGCATAGGCGCTGGCCTTGGTGCCGTCGAGCGTCAGGTTGTCGTCGATCTTCCACCACTGCTGCTCAAGATTCTCCAGGAAGTTGGTGGGGTTGCAGCCCTTAATGGCGAGGCCGCGGGCCAGACCCGAGTAGATGTGGGTGTGGCAGTTGATGAGTCCGGGCATGATGAGGTTGCCCCGGGCATCGACGTACTCGGCATCCGGGTACTTGGCCTTGAGCTCGCGCTCGGGGCCCACTTCGACGATCGTATCTCCGTCAATGGCGACCGCACCGTTTGGAATGAACGGGGCCTGAGCGTTGCGGGTAAAGACGGAACCGTTAGCGACCAGAAGCATGGATGCTCCCTTCAACATCAGAGGCGGGGTTTGACACCTCTGACATGGCGGAGTGCGAAGCGCCGGCCTACACCGGAAACGGGCCCTCTCCCGTCAACGCTTCACCAAAGGGACAAACCCTTTGAAGTGCGGCTTGGTGCCGCATGGCGTCGGCGGACGAGGCGATGCGTCCGCCGACGAATAGCACCGAATTGGTTACTTCTTGCTCTCGGGCAAGACCAGATCCACGGCAGCGTCCTTGGCAGCATCGATGTGCTGAGCCACGACCGGCGTCTGCGGAAGGATCAGGTTAAGGACAATGGCCATGATGGCGGTGGGGGTTACGGCATTGGAGCCGATGACGGTGGACACCCAGGCGGGCATACCCTCGCCGGCAAGGCAGCCGCTGGCCATCCAGATACCCAGGCCAAAGACGACGGAGGTGCCGACGATGGTGGTAGTGCGCTGCGTGAGGCCCTCGCGGGTGAACATGCGCACGCCGTTCATGGTGATGGTGCCAAAGACGCCGACGGTCGCGCCGCCGATGACGGGCTGCGGGATAGCGGAAAGGACGGCAGAGAGCTGCGGGAACAGACCGGCGATGGCAAAGACGGCCGCAATGATCACAAAGACCCACTTGTTGACGACCTTGTTGGAGCAGATGATGCCCACGTTCTGGCCAAGGGCGCTGGTGGGAAGACCGCCCAGCAGGCCGCCGACCATAGAGGTGAGGCCCTGGGACACAATAGCGCCGGAGAGCTCGCGCTCGGTGGGCATACGGTCGATGGAGCCCAGGCAGGCGGCGGAAACGTCACCGATAACCTGGATAGCAACCATGGGGAACACGACGGCGAGGGTAATGCAGACCTCGGGATCAAACTCGAGCGCGTAGGGCATGAGCTTGGGAAGGGCGAAGACCTGAGCGGTGGCGACGCTGGAGAAGTCGATCATGCCAAAGGGGATGGAGACGATCATGCCAACGATCATGCCAAAGAACACGGATCCCAGCTTGAGCGCGCCCTTGCCAAAGTTGGCGAGCGCAAAGACCACGGCGAAGGTGATAAGAGCGACGCACCAGGCCTGCGGGGTGCCCCACAGCGGCGTACCCATACCGCCGGCCATATACTTGACGGCCGTGGGATACAGCGAAACGCCGATGGAGAAGATGACCGTACCGGTCACGACGGGCGGGAACAGCCACTTGATCTTGCTGTAGGCCAGACCAAAGAGGACCGCGACGGCGCCGCCGACGATCTCGCCACCCAGCAGCGCACCAAAGCTAAAGCCCGAGGCACCCATGGCCTGCAGGGCCGGCAGGAACGCGAACGAAACGCCCATGACGATGGGCAGGCCGCCGCCGATGCGACGGAAGGGAGCGAAGGCCTGAAGGGCCGTGTCGATCGCCGAAAGAATGAGCGCGACCTGGATGATGTCGGTACTCTGCTGGCTATTAAAGCCGTAGACGCCGGCCATGATGACCGCCGGGGTAATGATGCCGGCAAACGATGCCAGTACGTGCTGAAGGGCACACGGGATCATTTCCTTAACGGGAGGCATGCCTTCGCGAGTGAACAGGGCTTCAGTGCCGTTCGTAACCGTCTCCTGGGTCATTTGACCACCAATCCTCGAAGTAGTTGTTTTCGCATCTAACGCTCTATTGTGACGCAGTGCGGGGTTGAGGTTGTGCCTTCATTGCATATCGTATTAAAGATGATTCTCATTCTCAATAATAATTTTTTGTTATCAGACTATTCTTCAGCTGAAATAACGCATTTCCGCAGGTCAGGAAAGTGTCTTGTCAAAATAACATCTAACTTTTCTTTTGGTCAACCGTTTACCGCTAAATTCCTACCGTTCGTCTGCATTACGCAATGTACCTGCGGATATACGAGATGATGGGCAGCGTGTTACCATGAGAAAAAATTGTTATGAACATTTCCGATTTCACCCAAAGGAGTTGCCCGTGAACGAGACCGTACGTCGCTTTTTGCCGATGGTCGATTTTCTGGAGCAGATACTCGGCAAAAACAGCGAAATCGTGCTGCACGATTTCTCGGATCCCGACCACGCCATCGTCGATATTCGCAACGGCATCGTAAGCGGCCGCAAGGTCGGCGGTCCCGCCACCGATCTGGCACTCAAGATCATGCACGACGCCAAGTATCGCGACCTGCCGTTTATTACGGGCTACGAGGGGCGCGGTGCCGGCGGCAAGACGTTGGAGTCAGCGACGTACTTTATCCGCGAGAATGATGAGATCGTCGGTATGCTCTGCGTCAACACCGACCTCTCGACCGTGCGCTCCATCAACGTCATGGCGCAGCAGCTCATGGCCTGCTTCGACGCGGCGCCTAGACAGGCGGAGCCCGCGTCTATCGAGGTCGAAAGCCTTTCGGAGTCTACGCAGGAGCTCATCGACCGCAGTATTGCCGAGCTGCTGAGCGCGCGCGGGCTGGATGTAGCGTCACTTGGCCAGAGCGACCGCGTGGACGTCATTCGCCACCTCAACGGCAACGGGGTATTCATGCTCAAGGGCGCCGTGGCCTGCGCCGCCACCGCGCTGGGCATCTCGGAGCCCAGCGTCTACCGCTACCTGCAAAAAGTCCGCAAGGAAGGCTAAACGTTAACCCTTGGGGACGGAGGGAAACGGATCATTTTTGTCGCATCGCTTGACAAAAGACCCTGCAGTTCACAGTCACTGCAGGGTCTTTTTGCATGTCATGTTCAGTTGTTGCCAACGTCTTAGAGAGCGGCGACGACCTCGATCTCGACCAGACCGCCGGCCGGAAGAGCGGCAACCTGGAAAGCGCTGCGCGCGGGGAACGGAGCCTCGAACTTGGAGGCGTAGATCTCGTTCACGGCAGCGAAGTCGGCGATGTCGGCCAGGTAGACCGTGGTCTTGACGACATCGGCAAAGGTGGCGCCGGCAGCGCTCAGCAGGGCCTCGACGTTAGCAAGGGACTGCTTAGCCTGGGCCTCGACGCCCTCGGGCATCTTGCCGGTTGCGGGGTCGATGCCCAGCTGGCCGGACAGGAACACCATGTTGCCGGTCTGGATGCCGGGGGAATACGGGCCGATGGCTGCAGGTGCGTTATCGGAAGACACGACGGTCTTGCTCATGTTTATCTCCTTACGATCAATTGAGAGAGCGTGAGCGCGGTGTTCACACCGGGAGGCACAATTCGGTCTGAACACCGCGCTTGATTTGGGATAGTACTCAAGGTTTCCGCGCGATGCAAGATTATTATCACGTTGCGAGAATAATTTATCGCCCAACGGCGCCTGTCGGCCGCTGAACGGCATGACCGGACGGTGAAGTTCAAAATGATCCGTTTCCCTCCGTCCCCATCGGATCAGGCGATCCATAGGGGACGGAGGGAAACGGATCATTTTTGCTGCAAGGGCTGCTGAAGACTTTATCCTGCTTGGGCCACAGGGCTCGTCCGCCGCAACAGCACCACTATACTTTTGAGTATCTGAGCATTTTGAAAGGCAGGATATGACCGCAACCGCCAGTCGAACCACCAACCGCAGACCCGAGCTCTTGGCCCCCGCCGGAGGCCCGGAGCCCTTTGCCGCCGCACTCGCTGCCGGGGCAGACGCCATCTACTGCGGCATGGGCAGCTTCAACGCCCGCCGCAAGGCCACCAACTTTACCGACGAGGCCTTTGAGCAGGCCTGCCGTGCTGCACACCTGGCCGGGTCGCGCGTCTACGTCACGGTCAACATCGTCATCAAGCAGTCCGAGATGGGCGATGCGCTGCAACTCATCCATCGTTGCTCCACGCTGGGCGCCGACGCCTTCATCATCCAAGACTGGGGCCTGTTCTTTGAGGTCAAGCGCACGATGCCCGGCATCGAGACACATATCTCAACCCAGGCGAACATCCATGACGACCGCGGGACTATCTGGTGCCGCGAGCAGGGCGCCGACCGCGTGACCCTCTCGCGCGAGCTTTCCATCGACGAGATTGCCGCCATTCACGATGCCGCGCCCGATGTGGACCTTGAAGTCTTTAGCCACGGTGCCATCTGCTTTTGCTACTCGGGCCTGTGCCTGCTCTCGAGCTTTGCCATGGCGGGCCGCTCGGCCAACCGCGGCATGTGCGCTCAGCCCTGTCGCCTGCCTTACGAGCTGATCGACGAGAACGGCCGCACGCTCTCCCCTGCTGGTCGCGAGCGCGCTCTATGCCCGCGTGACACCAACACCTCACAGCTTGTTCGCCGTCTGTATGACGCCGGCGCCGCATCGCTCAAGCTCGAGGGCCGCATGAAGGCACCCGATTACGTGTACTCAATCGTCGATGTGTATCGTCACGAAATTGACGACATGCTGGCAGGGGTCGCCGTTGCCAAGGACGAGGAAGCCGCCCGCCAGCGCCAGCTCAAGCGCTGCTTCAACCGCGACTTTACGCACGCCTATCAGGACGGCACCTCGGGCGACGAGATGATGAGCTACGAGCGCTCCAACAACCGCGGCCAGATCGTGGGCACGGTGCTGGGCAGCCGCCCGGCCAACCGCGATGTGCGCGGCCTCAAGCCCGACGACCGCCGTCGCCGCGCCGCCATCGCCCGCATTGAGCTGTTTGAGCCCGTGGGCAAAGGCGACCTGCTGGAGCTTCGCCACGACGATGAGTTCGACCAATTTCTGACCACCATCGCCGCCGATGATGCCGCCGCGGGCGACATCATCGAATGTCGCGTTCCCCGCAGCATGCCTGAGGGCTGCCGCGTCCGCGTGATTCGCAGTCAGCGTGCCATTGACGCCGCCGGCACCGCGCTCAAGCGCGATGTGCTGCGCCGCCGAGCTGTTGACGTGTCCGTTGTGGCGCGTCTGGGCGAGCCGTTTGCCGTTACGCTCACCTGTTGCGACGATCCTTCGCTTACGGCCACGGCCACGGGCTTTACCGTCGAGGCTGCCAAGACCCGCGCCGTCGAGGCATCCGATCTGGTTGAGCACGTCGGGCGCATGGGCTCCTCTCCCTTTGAGGCCGCAAGCTTTGACGTTTCGCTCGACGCCGGCTGCGGTATGGGCTTTTCCGCCGTGCACAAGGTGCGCGCCGCCGCTTGTACGGCGCTGGAAGAGGCCATTCTGGCACCGTACGAGGAGCGCGCAAAAACGCTCGAGTTGCCGGTGCTCGACAAATGTACGCGCCCCATGCCCAAGCACTACCGCGACGAGCCGCAGATCTGCGCCACCGTCACCTCGCTCGAGGCCGCCGAGGCAGCCCGCGCGGAGGGTGCAACGCGCATCTATATGACCACCGACGCGCTCGAGGCTGTCGGACTCTCCCCTGCCGATGCATTTGAGCAGGGTATCGTGCCCGTACTCGACGAGGTCTGCCGCGCCGTCGACCACGAGCGCGTCGATCCTTGGATCAATGCCGGAGCCACCGTCGCCGTCGGCAATATCTCCGAGCTCGCCGTAGCCGCTCATGCCGGCGCCACGGCCGAGATTCGCTCTTGCCTGCCGGTGCATAACACGCCCTGCATGGAGGCACTTGCCGAGCGCGGAGCCGGTGCGTTTTGGCTCTCGCCCGAGATCACGCTCGACGAGATCGTCTCGCTTGCCACCGCCGCGCCCGCAGCCCTGGGCATCACTGTGTTCGGCCGCCCGCGCGTTATGACGAGTGAGCACTGCATCCTGCAGGTGGCCAATGGCTGCATCCACGATTGCGCTAACTGCCGCCCGCGCGCCCGCAAGCTGTCACTCAAGAATATCGACGGCAAGGTCATGCCCGTACGCACCGACATCCATGGCCGCTCTCGCCTGTACGACGCCTACCCCATCGACCTCACGCCGCAGGTTCCTCAGCTGCTCGATGCCGGCGTGCGTCGTCTCATGGTAGACGGAACGCTGCTCGAGACAGATGAGGTGGGCCGTGCCGTCGCCCGCGTCCGTCGTGCCGTCGAAGCAGCACAGGCCGGCCGCAAGCCCGCCGCCCGCCTGCGCGGCGCCACCTCGGGCTGCATGTTTGTGGGAATAAGCTAACCGAAAGGCTTACACGTGAACGAAGAACCTCAAGTCCTTTACTGCGACGCCTGGCTCATGGCCATCGACAAGCCCGCCGGCATGATCGTCCACGGCGACGGCACCGGCGAGCGCACGCTCACCGACTACGCCAGCGACCTGCTGCTGGCGATGGGTGACGGCTTTGCCGCGACCGACATGCAGCCGCTCAACCGCCTGGACCGCAACACCACCGGCGTGGTGTTGTTTTCGCTCGACAAACAGACGCAGCCCGCCTTTGACCAAATGGTCATCGACCACGCCTTCGAAAAGCACTATCTGGCGCTGGCCGAGGGCAAGATCGACTGGAACGAGAAGCTCATCGACAAGCCCATCGCCCGCGACCGTCACGACAGCCGAAAGATGCGCGTCGGCGCCAGCGGCAAGCCGTCTCAAACTCGCGTGAAGGTGCTCAAACGTCTTAAGAGCCGTCGTGGCCTGCCCGCGCGCTCGTATATCGATGTCGAGTTGCTCACCGGCCGCAAGCACCAAATCCGTGTGCACCTGGCAAGCGAGCATCATCCCCTGGTTGGCGACGACCTGTACGGAACGCCGCGCCCCTGCGGCCTGATGCTCCACGCCCACAGCGTGTCCTTCACGCATCCCGTAACCGGCGAGCACATCCACATCGAAGCCCCCTGCCCCTGGGAGCCCTAAACCACCACAATGGGGACAGGCACCTTTGTGGTGGTTTTGCCGCAATGGTTCAACCGCGGTCCCAAAATGTCTCGATCTGTAACAGTTAGAACCCATTTTCCGGTCTATCTGTTACAGATCGAGACATTCAAATCCCCCTTAAGGGAAAATCTCAATCTGTAACACCTAGCCCACTTTTAACGGTCCAGTTGTTACAGACTTAGACAAACCGGCAGACAACGAAAGCGGCAACGCCCGTGATGGACGTTGCCGCTTTTCTATTGAGAAAACTACTCGGTTTTCGTTACTAACCACCACAATGGGGACAGGCACCTTCGTGGTGGTTTTGGCCTTGTCCCGTCGCTAGACCGTGATGACGTTATCCATCGCCCGATACTTGGCGGGGACCTCACCTGCGGTAATAATCGTTGCGTCGCGGAAGTCCGCGAACTTAACGGGCGCCACCATGCCAAATTTACTGGCGTCCGAGATTACGAAGCGTTTGGCGGTATGGCGCATCGAGATACGCTTGACCTGCGCTTCCTCGATATCCGGTGTGGTGAGACCTTGCTCGGCGGCGATGCCATTGGAACCCCAAAAGCCGCAGTTGAAGTTATAGCGGTCCAGAGTTGCCAAGGCATCGGGACCGACGAGCGCCTCGGTCTCGGGCTTGAGCTCGCCGCCCAGCACCACGGTGCGCATACCACGCAGGGCGAGATGCTGAGCATGGAGCACGGAATCGGTCACATAGGTGACACCCTCAAGGCGCGGAAGGTGCTCGATGAGCTTGAGGGTCGTGGAGCCCGAATCGATATACACAAAGCTATCGGGCTCCAACAGGGCCGCCGCACGGGCGCAGATACGCTCCTTGTCATCGTTATGGAGATCACTGCGCTCGCTGATCGTCAGGTCGCGCGTCACGTGCGCGCGCAACAGACTCGTCGCGCCTCCGTGCACCTTGGCGATACGGTGCGCGCGGTCGAGCGTTTGCAAGTCACGGCGAATGGTGGACGGTGTCACGCCCAGGGTCTCGGCAAGCTCCGGCACGGTAACCGAGCCAGCCTGCTGCACCATTGACACGATCGCGTTGAGCCTATCTTCCGCAAGCATCGCTTACTCCTCCTCGGGGTACACGACTCCCCAATCGGCGCGGAGCTCGGTCATCAGCTCCATAACATCGGAAGCATAGCCCAGAAGCTCGCGCTTCGAATCATCGCCGGCGACGGCCTTCTCCAGGTCGGCCATCTCGTAGCACAGAGCGTAGGCCTCGGTGCCAGCGTGGACCTCCTCGCGGTAGCCGTCCGCAGTCCACACGATGGTCGCGTGGTCGGCACGCGGATACTCGTTAACCTCGATATAGCACTTGTCGAAGCTGATGACCGAGCGCTTTGGCTGCTTGGAGTGGAGCGTAAGGCTCACGACGCCCAGCTGCTGCTCGGCGTTACGGCAAACAATGCCACCCGCGACGTCAACGCCAGTCTCACAGGTGTTGCCCAGAGACACGACCTCCGCGGGCTGGCTGGCCATAAACAGGCGCATGACGGACAGGGCATACACGCCAATGTCGAGCATGGCGCCGCCGGCAAGACTACGGTTGTAGAAGCGGTTGGTCAGGTCGCCGTACTCCTTATAGCTGCCAAAGTTGAGCTGGGCGAGGTTCATCCGGCCAAAGTCGCCCGCATCCATGCGACGGCGCAGCTCCTGATACAGCGGCATGTGAAGCACCGTGGTGGCGTCCATAAGGACCACATTATGCTCGTCGGCGATGGCACGGGCCTCGTCGAGCTCGACAGAGTTGAGGGTAATGGCCTTCTCGCAGAGCACGTGCTTGCCGGCGGCCAGCGCGGCACGCAGATAGGTGATATGCGTGTTGTGCGGCGTGGTGATATAGACGGCATCGATGTCCGGATCGGCGTAGAGGTCCTCAACCGTTTCATAGACCTTCTCGACGCCATACTGCTCGGCAAAAGCCTGAGCCTTGGACAGCGTACGGTTGGCGACACCCGCGAGCTTGCGGCCGGCCAGAGCGAGGGACTGGGCCATTTGGTTGGCGATAACGCCGCAACCGATCACGGCCCAGCGGAGCTCAGGGGCCGTAAAGATATCATCGGGGAACGGCCGATCCTGGACCGAGGCAAACGCCGCCTTTGCGGCTGCCTCGGCGTCGAGCGGAGCCTGTTTGTAATCTGCCATGATGTGCCTCCTGAGTCATCGGAAGACCTTCATTTCAACAACCTTATATTCGCACAAATACGCGCACATTTGCTTGTGTTTGCGTGTTTATTTGCTTATCGGTCATTATTTAACCATAGTTAGCAGATATTTGCGCGGCCATGCGCATCATCGCGCAAGACTCTGCGCGTAAATGCGCATGTGACAATCCTTGTGAAACATATAGAGGCGGAGCACCAAAGCCCTAAAGACAGAGCCAGCTGTATTACTTCACCCCTCTGGGGGCACCAGACATCGAAGGACTGTCCCTAGGTGCCGCTTTCGTTGAAGCCTATCCTAGATGGCCAGATATACAGATCTAAAGACCGTCCCCATCAACTAGCCGTTTAAGAACGTCCCCAACGACTAGTCATTTATGTCTGTCCCCAATGAGTGCAATCACTCATTTAAGTCTGTCCCCAATGAGTGGGGATAGAAAAAGGCCCGGATGCCGTGGGGCATCCGGGCCTTTGCTAGCAACTTGCTGTTGCGGGCAGCTTAGAACTTGTGGCCGCACTTCTTGCAGACGCGCAGCTTGTTCTTGCCGTCCTTCTCGTGACCGACGCGGGTAACCTTACCGCACTCGGGGCAAACGAGATTGACGTTGGAGGCGTCGATAGGAGCCTCCTGCGAAACGATGCCGCCCTGCTGGTTGGCAGCGTTGGGCTTGACGGCCTTCTTGACGACCGAAACGCCCTCGACAACGACCTTGTTCTCGGCGGGGAGAGCACGCAGGACAACGCCCTGCTTGCCGCGATCCTTACCAGAGAGAACCTGGACCTTATCGCCCTTCTTGATATACATATATCTCCCCTAACTACAGGGTCTCGGGAGCGAGCGAGACGATCTTCATGTACTTCTTGTCACGAAGCTCGCGAGCGACGGGCCCGAAGATACGGGTGCCGACGGGCGAACCATCGTTGTTGATGACAACGCAGGCGTTCTCATCAAAGCGAATGTAGGAGCCATCCTTGCGGCGGATCTCCTTAACGGTGCGAACGACGACGCAACGGACAACGTCCTTCTTCTTGACGTTGGCGCCAGGGGTAGCCTCCTGGACAGCACCGATGAACACATCGCCGATGCCTGCATAACGACGCTTGGAACCGCCAAGCACCTTGATGCAGCGAATCTTGCGAGCGCCGGAGTTGTCGGCGACGTTCAGCATGGTTTGCATCTGAATCATGGTAGATGTTCCTCCGAACTAAGAACCG
This sequence comes from Collinsella sp. CLA-ER-H3, assembly GCF_040092425.1. NCBI lineage: Bacteria > Bacillati > Actinomycetota > Coriobacteriia > Coriobacteriales > Coriobacteriaceae > Collinsella > Collinsella sp. CLA-ER-H3. The sequence continues at coordinate 328,434 of NZ_JBBNLP010000001.1, read as the reverse complement.
AAGAGAGGTGCGCAGCCTTTATACGGCCCGTGGTATGCAAGCCAGGCATACGCACATCTTCGGAAACGTACAAGTCGTAAGAGCGACTGCTTATTTAGCGCGCTCGACGACCTCGATGAGGCGCCAACGCTTCATCTTGGACATAGGACGGGTCTCCATAACGCGGACGGTATCGCCCACGCCAGCCGTGCACTCCTCGTCGTGAGCGTGCAGCTTCTTGGAGCTGGTCATCATCTTGCCGTACTTGGGGTGACGCTTGCGCTCGGTGATGGTGACAACAATGGTCTTGGCACCGGAGACGGAGGTAACGACACCCGTACGGACCTTACGCGAGTTACGCGAATCAGTCATGTTCTCTCCTTAGGTCCTACTCGGCGACAGCGGACTTCTCCGCTGCGATCTCGCGGGCGCGCTGCTCCGTGAGGACGCGAGCGATGTCCTTCTTCACGGTGTTGACGCGAGCGGTGTTGTCCAGCTGGCTGGTGGCCATCTGGAAACGAAGGTTAAAGAGCTCGGCGCGCATTTCCTTCAGCTTCTCAACGAGCTGAGCGTCCGAGAGCTCACGAATCTCTGCGGGCTTCATTAGTTCTCCTCCTTGGCGGCGGCGGCGTCCTCAGCAGCCCACTTGGCCTCGAGAGCGGCCTCCTCAGCCATCTCCTTCTCGATGCGCTGCTCAGCGTTCTTAGCAGCAACAATCTTGGTCTTGATGGGGAGCTTGTGCTGCGCAAGACGCAGAGCCTCGCGAGCGACCTCCTCGGGAACACCCTTGACCTCGAACATGATGCGGCCGGGCTTGACGACGGCCACCCACTCCTCGGGGTTACCCTTACCAGAACCCATGCGAGTCTCGGCAGGCTTCTTGGTGATGGGCTTATCGGGGAAGATCGTGATGTAGACACGACCGCCACGCTTCATGTAGCGGGTCATGGCAATACGAGCGGCCTCGATCTGACGGTTGGTGATCCAATGGGCCTCGAGAGCCTGGATACCAAACTCGCCGAAATGCAGCTCGGTATTACCCTTGGCCTGGCCCTTCATGGAGCCACGCTGCACCTTGCGGTGAAGAATACGCTTAGGGGCAAGCACTACTGACCCCTCCTCTCGGAGTTACGACGACGAGGACGGGAAGAGCCCTCGAGTGCAGGGTTGGGAACAGGCTGGCCCGGGAGCTTCTCGCCCAGGTAAATCCAGACCTTCACGCCGCAAGCGCCCATGGTGGTGCTGGCGACAGCCGTGCCGTAGTCGATCTTGGCACGGAGGGTGTGCAGAGGCACGCGACCCTCGCGGTACCACTCACGACGGCCCATCTCGGCACCGCCGAGACGACCGGAGCACTGGATACGGATGCCCTTAGCGCCGGCCTTGCGGGCGGACTGGACAGCCTTGCGCATAGCGCGACGGAAGGCAACGCGGCCCTCGAGCTGCTCGGCGATAGACTGAGCAACGAGGTTGGCGTCGAGCTCGGGGCGCTTGATCTCGACAACGTCGACGGAGAGCTGGCCCTTGGAGACGCCAGCGACCTTCTCGAGCTCGGTACGGAGGGTATCGATCTCGGCACCCTTCTTACCGATGACAACGCCGGGGCGAGCAGTGAGGATGATGACCTTCACCTTGTCGCCAGCGCGCTCGATCTCGACGCGGGAGACAGCTGCGCGGGAAAGACGCTTCTCGAGGTACTTACGAATCTCGAGATCGTTACCGAGGGTCTTAGCGTAATCCTTCTCTGCGAACCAGCGGGAGCGCCAGTTCTCGGTGATGCCAAGACGGAAGCCGGTGGGGTAGACTTTCTGACCCATACAGCTTTACGCCTCCTTTCGAGGAGCAACGACGACGGTGATGTGGGAAGTACGCTTCAGAATGCGAGAAGCGGAACCCTTGGCGCGGGGACGGATGCGCTTAAGCGTCGGACCCTCGTCAACATAGGCAGCGGCGACAACCAGGTTGTCGGCACGCAGACCGTTGTTGTTCTCGGCGTTCGCAACGGCGGAACGGAGAACCTTCTCGACATCCACGGCGACGGCGCGGTCGCAGAAGTGGAGGATGTCGAAGGCCTGAGCGACAGGCTTGCGGCGGATCAGATCGACCACCAGGCGGGCCTTGCTGGGGGAAACACGCACGTACTTAGCGACGGCGCGAACCTCGGTGGCCTCAGTTTCAATAGACTTAGTTGCCATTTACGGTTAACCCCCTATTTGGCCTTGTGGCCACGGAACGTACGAGTCGGCGCGAACTCGCCGAGCTTGTGACCAACCATGGACTCGGTAACATACACGGGCACATGCTTGCGGCCGTCGTGGACGGCGATGGTGTGACCAACCATCTCGGGGAAGATGGTGGACGCGCGGGACCAGGTCTTCACGACGTCCTTCTTGCCAGCCTCGTTCATCGCGGTGATACGCGAGAGAAGGCGAGTCTCCACGAACGGGCCCTTTTTGAGACTTCTGCTCATAAGTGCTTTCTCCTAAAACTCGGTATCCGAAATTACTTCTTACGGCGACGAATGATGTGCTGGTTCGAGACCTTCTTCTTCTTGCGCGTACGAAGGCCCTTCGTCGGCTTACCCCAGGGGGTAACGGAGGGACGACCAGAGGTGTGGTTCTTGCCCTCGCCACCGCCGTGCGGGTGGTCGACAGGGTTCATGACGGTACCGCGGACGGTCGGGCGCACGTTCATGTGACGCTTACGGCCGGCCTTGCCGATGACGATGTTGGCGTGATCGGCGTTGCCGACCTCACCGACGGTGGCGCGGCAGGTAACGAGGATGCGGCGCATCTCGGAGGAAGGCATACGGACGATAGCGTACTTGCCCTCCTTACCCATCAGCTGGCAGGAGTTACCGGCGGAACGGGCGATAGCGGCGCCCTTGCCCGGCTGGAACTCGACGGCGTGGATGAGCGTACCGACGGGGATGTCGGCGAGGGGCAGAGCGTTGCCCGGCTTGATGTCGGCGTCAGAACCGGACATGATGGTCTGACCGACCTCGAGGCCCTTGGGGGCCAGGATGTAGCGCTTCTCACCGTCAGCGTAGTGCAGCAGAGCGATGCGAGCGGAACGGTTCGGATCGTACTCGATCGTGGCAACCTTGGCGGGCACGCCGTCCTTGTTGCGCTTGAAGTCGATCACGCGGTAACGACGCTTCACGCCGCCGCCCTGGTGGCGGGTGGTGATGCGGCCGTTGTTGTTACGACCGGCCTTCTTGGGCAGGGGCTCGAGAAGAGACTTCTCGGGCTTGGTGCAGGTGATCTCGGAGAAATCGGAGATCGTCTGCCAACGCCTACCAGCGGAGGTCGGCTTAAGGTGCTTTACAGCCATTACAATCCCTTTCAATAGGAATCCGTTAGCCATCGCAGACAGGGATTCGAGGTTCTGCCTCGGGTGCGATGACACCGGACGTATACACGGTTCCGGGCGTGTCCATTTTTTACGCCCAAAACCTTGAGCTCTCGCCTCCCCTATTTGGGAGGCATGAGCTCACTCAACAGCAGCGAGTCTTAGGCCTGGTTGCCAAAGACCTCGATGGTGTCGCCCTCGGCCAGCGTGACGATGGCCTTCTTCCAAGAACGGGTCTTGCCGGCGACATAGCGCACGCGCTTGGTCTTGGGCTTGACCGTCAGGGTGTTCACGCGAACGACCTTGACGCCGAAGATCTCCTCGACAGCGTCCTTGATCTGATACTTGTTAGCATCCTTGGCGACCTCGAACGTGTACTTGTTCAGCTCCATGCCGGAGAAGGAACGCTCGGACACGATCGGACGGATGATGATCTCGTGGGCGGTCATTTATGCAAGCACCTCCCCGAAGTGAGCGGCGATGTCGGCGGGCATCAGCACGGCGTTGTTGTTGACGAGATCGTAGGTGTTGGCCTCGTCGGCAGTGATGATGAACGTCTTGGGAATGTTGCGGAACGACAGGTAGGCGTTGACGTCCTCATCGCGAACGATGATGGTCAGACGCTTGCCCTCAAGGCCGAGAGCCTTGAGCATGGCGACGGCAGCCTTGGTGGAAGGCTTCTCGAAGCCGTAGTCGTCGACGAGCACGAGCTCGCCATCGGCCAGCTTGGCGGACAGCGCGGAGCGCATAGCCAGCTTGACCTCCTTGTTGTTCATACGCTTAGCGTAGGAACGGGGCTTGGGGGCGAAGACAACGCCACCGTGACGCCACTGGGCAGCACGGATGGAACCCTGGCGGGCACGGCCGGTGCCCTTCTGACGCCAAGGCTTCTTGCCGCCACCGGAAACCTCAGAGCGGCCCTTAGCGGACTGGGTGCCCTGACGCCAAGAGGCCATCTGGCACTTGACGATGTGGTGCATAACGTGGATGTTCGGCTCGATGCCGTACACCTCAGCGGCGAGCTCGGCCTCGGCGACCTTCTTGCCCTCGCTGTTCTTTACTTCAAACTTTGCCATTTAAGTGTTCTCCTTGGTATGACGCTGGGCTAAATGGGCTGGGCCCTTAGGCCATACGGATGGCGACGAGACCATTCTTGGCACCCGGGACAGCGCCCTTGACCAAGATGAGGTTCTGCTCGGCATCGATGCGGACAACGGAAAGGTTCTTGACGGTAACGCGCTCGTTACCCATGTGACCGGCCATCTTGACGCCCTTGAGGACGCGCGCAGGATAGGCGCACTGACCGATAGAACCGGGGTGACGCTGGAAGTGAGAACCATGCGTCATAGGACCGCGGCGCTGACCCCAGCGCTTGATGCGACCCTGGAAGCCCTTACCCTTGGAGGTACCGATGACGTCGACCTTCTCGACATCAGCGAAATCAGCGACGGTGACGACCTCGCCGACCTTGTGCTCCTCGCCGTTCTCGACGCGGACCTCACGAAGGAAGCGGACAGGCTCGACGCCAGCCTTGGCGAAGTGACCAGCCATGGGCTTGTTCACGTTCTTGGCCTTGATGTCGCCGAAACCGATCTGGACGGCGTCATAGCCGTCAGTTGCCTGAGTTTTAACCTGCGAGACAGCGCAGGGGCCAGCCTGGATGACCGTGACGGGAACGACGTTATCGTTCTCGTCCCAAACCTGGGTCATGCCAATCTTGCGGCCGAGAATCATGCTGATCAAGATATGATCCCAACTCTCGCGTGGTCTTGGGACAATGCGTACGCCACCGAGCGTACGCCCCTAGAGGACCACTACTTACACGACGTGCTCCCCAGCCTTGTATTTCGCCCGGACTACCTGACAACCCTATTAAGCAGGCATTTTGTCCAGCCAGAATACTCCCCTGGTTTCACACAGCTGTTTAGTATACACGGCTGCGGGCGTATCCATCGAGATTCATATTTCACTCACATTGTTTACGCAGGTAAAGTGCGTGGATGGCTCCTGGGCTTGGCAGAGGGCCGGCGAAATATATTAAGTTTGCTGCTCTACAGTCCTGCGCAAGACGGAAAGCACATTAAGTGCTTTCCTTTGCGTGCGGAACTCGCGACAAACTTAATATATTTCGCCGGCCCTCTGCCAAGCTCGGGAGACGACACGTTGATGTCTGCTTAACTCTGCTCGCTCAGCTAATTACTATGTTGGGGGTCCACAATTTGCTGCAAGGTGAACTTGCATTGCATTGGCTCGCCCTCTGCTTGTGGCTTTGCCTCATCAAAATCGAAGATCATGATGGCGCAGTTGGGGAGTTTTGTTGGGAGTTCGAAGTCCTCTGGGGCTGCAGCCTTGATGAATTGGCGGCTGGCGCTGCCGTGGCTTACTGCTAGGAGGGTTTCGATACCCTCGGCGCCCATGAGATTGGTGAGGGTGCCTACCATGCGCTCCTGCAGCGCCTGGCTTCCCTCTCCTCCGAAGGGGACTAAGTCCTCGCCGGGGTCCCAGACGTCGGTGGGAAGGGCATCGTGGGGACCTTCTTCGAAGGAGCCGTAGCTGCGCTCGATGATGCCTTCGCAGGGCTCGACTGCTGCATCCGGGCCGAGGAGTTCGGTTGCGACGAGACTTGCCGTGTCCATGGCTCGGCCTAAGGGCGAAGAGACCACTTTGTCGGGGACGACGTCGTGGTCCTTGAGCCATGCGGCTGCCATTCCCGCTTGCTTGCGGCCCAGGTCGGTCAACGGAGAATCGCAGCGGCCCTGGACCAGCTTTTTAACGTTGAATTCTGTCTGACCGTGGCGGAGTAGATATAGGCGCTTCATGCTCTCCCCTTCTGTATAACCTGCTTTACCGGCGCAGCCCTACTCGTGGGTATGGCCTACGTAGTCTTCGTCGATCGTGATCTTGGCAATCGACTTGGGATATTCGGATTCGACACGTTTCGCCAACGCGCGCTTTAGGTCCTCGGCGTTCATCGTCAAATCCGAGGGTCGCACGCAGTCAAAAATCACATTGGTGTGCGTGGGGCCCGGTACGCAACGCAAGTCGTGAATCGAAAGGCGGCTATCAATCTCCTGAGCCATGGCGTTGATGCGCAGGCGCATGCTCGCCACTTTGGGGTCGTCGGTCACGATGGGGTCGTAATGGAGTGTGACGATCATGCCGTCTTCGTCCCTAAACGACTGTTCGATGTTATCGAGCGTGTCGTGACTTTCCAGCGGGCTGGCCTCGGCTGCCATCTCGGCGTGAGCGCTTGCAAACTTCCTGCCCGGGCCGTAGTCGTGAACCATCAAATCGTGAACGCCCAAAACGCCGGGGTAGCTCATAATCTTGTCTCGAATGTGCTTGACCAGCTTAGGATCGGGCGCCTGGCCCAAAAGCGGGCTCACCGTATCTTGGATAAGCTCAAAGCCGCTCCAGCCAATATAGGCGCCAACGGCAAGGCCAACCCATGCGTCAAGATTGATGTGCGTCACCTGCGAAACAATTGCGCACGCTAACACGGCGCCCGTGGCAAGGACATCGTTCTTGGAATCCTGCGCGGTCGCATGCAACGTCTCGGACTCAATGCGGTCACCGAGCTTTTGGTTGAGGGCCGCCATCCACAGCTTTACGACCATCGAAAGCACTAAAACTGCCACCAGGGCAAGTGAGAACTCGACAGGTTCGGGGTTGACAATTCGCTCAACCGACGACTTCACCAGCTCAACGCCAATCAGCAGCACGAGCGCCGCCACGACCAGTCCCGAGAGATACTCGTAGCGACCGTGACCGTAAGGATGCTCGGGGTCGGCCGGCTTGCTCGCCAGCCTGAAGCCCAGCACGCTCACGATATTCGAGCTGGCATCGGACAGGTTGTTCATGGCATCCGCCACGATCGAAACCGATCCCGACAGCACGCCAATTGCACCCTTCGCAGCGCATAGTGCCACATTGGCGAGAATACACACCACGCCCGTCAACGTGCCCACGCGCGCACGGTCGCCCTGCGCACGACGAACAATCCACTCGACCATCCTCATCAGTCCCCACGGTACTACCTAATATCTATTGCTCAAACGGATTGTAGTGTAGCCACTTTGTCCTCCAGATACAAAAAGGCCGCAACCCACACGAGCCACGGCCTTGGAACATGACAAAGGAATCGTCCTTTTGTCGCACAGGTTTATGCGCTTACTTCAGCAGCGCTCGCCACTGTTTCGGGCGAATCGGCTTCGTCTTCTGCCGCCCACCCCTTCGCCGGCACCACGCCAAAGCAGTAGCTCAGCGCCGCAGACACCGCAAATGCCACACCGCCGGCAACGCAGCACCACAGCAGGTTCGAGATGCCGCCCGTGGCAAAGCCAATGACCATGAGGACATTTGTCATGCCGATGGTATAGGCCGTAACGTGGCACACGGCTGCAACAAGGCCTCCGACGGCGCCGCCAATGGCCATGCACGTCAGGCACCTGCCATATTTAAAGCCGCAACCGTACAGCGCCGGCTCGCTTACGCCGCCAAGAACACCCGAGATTGAATAGCCCAGCATGAGCGCCTTCTCGTCCTTATCCGCAACGCGGAGCGACGCGCCAAAGGGCATGCCCCAAACGGCGAACGTTGCCATCGTCGCGGCGATCAGGATGCACGAATCCGTTCCCACACTCATAAACTGCGCATAGGCGAGCGATAGGACAACGTTGCTGACGCCCGCGATCTTAAGGAACTCCCAGCCCGCGGCAAGCCCCATGAGCGTGAGCAGCGACACGATGCCACCGGAATTGCCAAGCATAAACATAAGCTGGCCCAACAGCATGCCCAGATAGCTGCCCGCCGGCGCCGTGATACACAGCGAAACCGGAACCATGACAAGCATGGTCGCAAACGGAACGAACGAAAACGCCACGGCCTGAGGGATAACGCGTCGAAAGAAACACTCCACTCGCCATAGCACGGGCACCGAGATGAGAACCGGAATAACAGTCGTCGTGTAATCGTTGACCGGCGCGGGAAGCAGCCCGTACACGGAAGTCATCGATGCCCCCGTCGTCGATACGGCATCGACAAGCTTGAGCAGATCGGGTGCAATCAATACGCCGCCCAACATCATGCCCAACTGCTCCGAGCAACCGAGCTGGCGGGCGGCCGCCCAACCAAGATAAATGGGCAAAAAGTAGTAGCCGGCGTTATAGAGCCAACTGTAGAACAGGCGATAGATTTCGGAATCGGCAGACCACAGGCCCAGCATGCCTTCGCCCATAATGACGGCGACGGTGCGGAACAACGCCGCGCAGACAATAAACGGCAGCGCCGACATCATGCTTTTGGACAGATAGTCCACCACGGCCATGGCGTTTGATGAGACCGTCGTTGTAAACGAAGTGTTAGAAACTTGTGACATGGAACGCCTTTCCCAATGTGACATGCGGACTGTCCCTTTGTCACATCGTGCGGTACCGACCGATTGCGCGGTACTTTTCGTAGCGGAGGTTTGTGAGGGTCGCGTCGTCGAGCTGCCCAAGCGTATCGAAGGCATCAAATGCCGAGGACATGACGGCACCGGCGATCTCCTCATGCGACAGGCCCCTATCGTCAACAATGCCGTCGATGATGCCGAGCGCCAACAGATCGGGGGCCGTGAGCTTAAGCGCCTCGGCGGCCTCATTCGCGCGCTCGGTATCCTTCCACAGGATCGACGCACAGGCCTCGGGGCTCACGACCGAATAGGCCGAGCTCGAGAGCATCAGGATGCGGTCGGCCACGGACAGCGCCAGCGCGCCACCAGAGCCGCCCTCGCCTGTCACCACCGAGACAATCGGCGTCTTAAGGCCGCTCATCTCCATGAGATTCTGGGCAATCGCCTCGCCCTGGCCGCGCTCCTCGGCACCGATACCGCAAAACGCGCCCGAAGTATCAACCAGGCACAGAACCGGTCGACCAAATTTCTCGGCTTGGCGCATAAGGCGACGCGCTTTGCGGTAACCCTCGGGATGCGCCATGCCAAAGTTGCGGCGCATGCGCTCTTTGGTCGTGGTGCCGCGCTCGATGGCAATAACCGTCACGGGACGTCCGTCTTTCCAGCCAATGCCAGCCACCACAGCGGCGTCGTCGCCAAAGTAACGGTCGCCGTGCAGCTCCACAAATCCATCCAAGCCCAGCAAGATCATCTCGCCCGCCGTGGCACGATCTGCCGAGCGGGTCTGCTTGACAATCTCGATCGCGGTTTTTGGTGCGGCCGAGCGCTTGAACAAGTGTCCCAACTTTTTGCCGCGGCGACCCGTATGCACGATCTCATGCGGTGCCCCCAGGACGGGCGCGTGCCCTTCGTGCAGCGCCAGCAGCTCGCCTACCGTGAGCGCAATCTCGCCACGCGGAACAACGGCATCGCAAAAGCCGTGCTCCAGCAAAAACTCGGAGCGCTGGAATCCCTTGGGCAGGCGTTTGTGCATGTTCTGCTCGATCACGCGCGGGCCGGCAAATGCCGTCAGGGCATCGGGCTCGGCCAGGATAATATCGCCCTCCATGGCAAAGCTCGCGGTTACGCCTCCGGTCGTGGGGTCGGTGAGCACCGTGATATACAGACCGCCCGCCTCGCTGTGGCGCCTAACCGCCGCAGAAATCTTGGCCATCTGCATAAGCGACGTCACACCCTCTTGCATGCGCGCGCCGCCCGAAACGGTAAAGCCGACAACCGGCAATCCCAGCTCGGTCGCACGCTCAAATGTGCGACAGATCTTCTCGCCCACCACGGAGCCCATCGAGCCCATCATAAAGTTGGCATCCATAAAGAAGAGCGCGGTATCGCAGCCGCAGATTTTACCCCTACCGCACACAACGGCATCGCGCTCGCCCGAACGCTCGCTCACGCTCTTGAGCTTGTCGGCATAGCCGGGAAACGAGAGGAAGTCCTCCGACGCCAGATTGGCATCCCATTCCTCAAACGTGCCCTCGTCAACCGTCATGCGCATGCGCGCGCGACCGCTCACGCGAAAGTGTTTGCCGCAACGAGGGCAGACCTCGAGGTTGTCGTGCAGGCGTGCCTCATCGATCACACGGCGACACTCCGGGCACTTGATAAACACGTGGCGCGCGGGAAACTCGGCGCACGACTCGGTCATCGGCCCCTCGAGGACGTTGACCGTCTTCGCTTTTCTATTCATCAGCATAGAGATGCCCCATCAGATCGGTGTGGTACATGCCCGACAAGAACTCGTCGTTTGCCAGCACGTCGAGCTGAAGCTCGCTATTTTCGCTCACGCCCTCAATCACGAGCTCGCCCAGGGCCGAGCGCATCTTGCGAATGGCACCGTCACGCGTGGGCGCACACACGATGAGCTTGCCGAGCATGGAGTCGTAGTACGGCGGAACGTTCGCACCGGTAAACATGGCGGAATCCCAGCGCACGCGCGGGCCACCCGGCACACGCAACGCGGTGACCGTTCCGCACGACGGCAGAAAGTCCGGCGTTTCGGCATTGATGCGGCACTCCATGGCGTGGTTGCGCGCCGGCATGTCCTCCTGCTCAAAGGGCAGAGGCTGGCCGGCTGCCACGCGCAGCTGCCACTTGACCAAGTCGGTATCGGTTACAAACTCTGTAACCGGATGCTCCACCTGCAAGCGCGTGTTCATTTCCATAAAGTAGAAATTGCCGTCGTCCGAGTACAGAAACTCGATGGTGCCGGCGCCCTCATAACCGACGGCACGAGCCAAGTCGCGCGCCGCCTTGTGCATACGGGCACGAATATCATCGCGTCCGTCGAGGCACGGCGCGGGGCTCTCCTCGATCAGCTTTTGGTTGCGGCGCTGCACCGAGCACTCGCGCTCACCGAGCGAAAACACATGGCCCTGCTTATCGGCCATAATCTGTACCTCAACGTGATGCGCCGGCGCGACGAACTTCTCCATGTAGCACTCGCCGTCGCCAAAAACGGCCTCGCCCTCGGCACGCGCCTCGATGAACGCCTTTGCCGCGTCTTCCACGCGCTCGACCTTGCGAATACCGCGACCGCCGCCGCCGGCACGCGCCTTGATGAGCACGGGACAGCCGATGCGCTCGGCCTCGGCCGTCGCCTCCTCGGGGCTTTTGAGCAAATCGCAGCCCGGCACGATGGGCACGCCCGCGGCAGCGGCCGTTCGGCGTGCGGCGTCCTTGTCGCCCATGCTGTCGATCACCTCGGCCGAAGGACCGACAAACGCCAGACCGTACTTGTCGCAGTCGCGCACGAAGCTCGCCTTCTCGGAGAAAAAGCCATAGCCGGGATGAATTGCCTTAGCTCCCGACTTTACGGCACAGGTGAGCACGGCATCGTCGTTGAGGTAGCTCTCGGCAAGACGCGGGCCGCCGATGCAATACGCCTCGTCGGCAAGCTGCACGTGCAGCGCATCCGCATCGGCCGTGGAATAAACGGCGACGGTCTTGATGCCCATATCGCGGCACGCGCGGATAACACGGACCGCGACTTCGCCGCGGTTGGCGATGAGCACTTTGTCGAACATGAAGCCTTCCTTAACTTTCGTGCATGAGTGCAAAAGACATATCGGCGCGGCAGCAAACCTCACCGTTGACGCTCGCGGTACCCGTCGCAAAGCGGAACGGCCCGCGCGCACGCGTGATGGAGCACACCAGATCCACCGTGTCGCCTGGACGCACCGGACGCTTAAAGCGCACCTTGTCCAGACTCGTATAGAACGGCGTCGCGCCGCGCGCCTCCTCATCGCCCATCAGCAGCACGCAGCAGTTCTGGGCGAGCATCTCGCACTGAATCACGCCGGGGACGACTGGGTTTCCCGGAAAATGCCCCTGCAAAAAGTACTCGTCGCCCGTAATCGTGATCTTGCCGTGGGCCTCGTCGCCCACCAGCTCGGCTTCGTCGAGCAAAAGCATCGGCTCGCGATGCGGCAACAGCTTCTTGAGCTCTTCTTTGTTCATGGATATCACCTATCCGATCCTCATGAGGCAGCTGCCAAACTCCACGAGGTCGCCGTCGGCCACGCAGATCTCGAGCACCTCGCCATCCGTCTCTGCCGTCACCTCGTTGAGAACCTTCATGGCCTCGATGATGCAGAGGGTCTCGCCGGCCTTGACCTTGGAGCCCACGTGCACAAACGGCTCGTCGCCCGGCGCCGGGGCAGCATAGAAAACGCCGACCATGGGAGCGGTCACCTCGGTGCCCTTGGGCTCCGGTGCGGCGGCAGGCGCCTGCGCGGCGGGTTCCGGTGCGCAGGCAGGCATGGCGACAGGAGCCACCGCCGGAGCAGTCACGGCACCCGGTATGGGCATGGGCACGGCAACCGGCTGTGCGGCGCTCGCGCGCTCGAGTTCGACCGCGGTGCCATCGGGCTCCTCAACGCGCACGCGCGTGAGGCCGCGGTCCTCCATAACATCGGCTATCTCGGCAAGTCTTTTGGAATCCATGCTCTAGCTCCTTGCATATCTACGCAGCGCGATGGCGGCGTTGTGTCCGCCAAAGCCCAGATTGGTCGAAAGCGCCCAGGTAAGGTCGGCGCGAACCGCTCGATTGGGCGTGTAGTCAAGATCGCAGGCGGGATCGGGCGTGTGGTAGTTAATGGTCGGGGGTACCACGCCCTGCTCGAGCGCCATGGCACAGGCCATGACCTCGATGGCACCCGTAGCACCGATCATGTGGCCGGTCATCGACTTAGTCGACGAGACGTGCGCGGCGCGCGCCGCGTCCTCGCCGAGCGCACGCTTAATGCCCGCCGTCTCGGACGAATCGTTGAGCTTGGTCGAGGTGCCGTGGGCATTGATGTAGAGGCCCTCGGAAGGCTTGACGTCGCCCTCGGCCACCGCCAGCGATATCGCACGGGCAATGCCGGCAGCCTCGGGATCGGGACTCGTGATGTGATAAGCATCATCGGTGTTGCCATAGCCTACGACCTCGGCGTAAATGTGCGCCCCGCGCGCCTGCGCATGTTCCATGCTCTCGAGTACCAGCACGCAGGCGCCCTCGCCCATCACAAAGCCGTCACGGTCTGCATCGAACGGGCGACAAGCCGTCGCGGGATTGGGGTTGGTGGTCAATGCGCGGCAGGACGTAAAGCCCGCAACGGCATCGGGAATAATTGCGGCCTCGGCGCCGCCGGCCAGGATTGCATCGGCATAGCCGTGCTTGATGGCGCGGAACGCCTCACCCACCGCATGGGCCGAGGTTGCGCACGCGGTCACCACGGGCAGGGTCGGGCCTTTTGCCTTATGGCGGATCGCGATATTGCCCGAAGCCATGTTGGGAATCATCATCGCGATCATGTAGGGCGATGCGCGACGAGGCCCGCGATCGGCAATCGTGTGGACGTTGTCGACGAGCGTCTGCATGCCGCCCACGCCCGACCCCACGTAGACGCCCAGGCGCTCGCGATCGATGGCGCCTTCGACATCAAAGCCCGCATCGTGCATTGCCTCGTCCGAAGCCGCCATCGCAAACTGAACGCAGGGGTCCAGGTGCTTGGCGTCACGCTTGCCAAAGTACTCGTTGCCGTCAAAACCCTTGACCTCGGCCGCCACCTTGACGGTAAACGCATCGGTATCGAAGTGCGTGATCGGGCCGATGCCGCACGTGCCGGCGCACATGGCCGCCCAGGTGGCAAGCGCGGTGTTGCCGAGCGGCGATACGGCACCGATGCCGGTGATTGCAACTCTCTGTTCCATCTTGGTCTCCTCATTCAAGCCGTTCTTCGGCCCTGGTTTCTACATCGCCATTCCGCCGTCAACGCGTACGACCTCGCCCGTAATGTAGGCAGCCGCATCGCTCGCCAAAAAGCGCACCACGCCGGCCACTTCCTCGGGGCGCGCCATGCGCTTTAGGGGAATCTGCTCCTCGTTTGCCGCGCGAACCTTCTCCGAGAGCTTTGCCGTCATATCCGTCTCGACAAACCCGGGGGCGACCGCGTTCACTCGTACGCCGCGGGGCGCAAGCTCGCGCGCCACCGCCTTGGTCAGGCCGATCACGCCCGCCTTGGAGGCAGCGTAGTTGGCTTGCCCGGCATTGCCCATCAGGCCCACGACCGAGCTCATGTTGACGACGCAGCCGCCGCGCTGGCGCATAAAGGTCTTGGTGAGCGCGCGCGTCGTATTGAACGTGCCCTTGAGATTGACATCGAGCACGCGGTCGAAGGCATCGTCGCCCATACGCATGAGCAGGCCGTCGCGCGTGATGCCGGCGTTGTTGACGAGCGCCCAAATGGAGCCAAAGTCGTTGAGGACCGCTTCCACGCACGCGTTGGCGGCAGCGGGGTCGGCCACGTCGCATTGATATGCGCGTGCCGCGGCGCCAGCCGCCTCGCAGGCTTTGCACGTCTCGCGCGCCGCATCGACGCTGCCGGCATAGACGACGGCGATATCGTAGCCATCCTCCGCCAGACCCACGGCACAAGCGCGGCCGATACCCCGCGAGCCGCCCGTGACCAGTGCCACGCGACGTGAGTCGTTGCGCTCGAGCGCGCCGTTGTTCAAGTTGCCCATGTCATTCCTTTCGGGTTACAGCCCTGTGGACTATGCGAGCTCGTCGGCGATAGCTGCGACCTGCTCGGCCGTTTCGCACGAACACACGCGAACGTCACTCAGCGTACGCTTGACCAGGCCCGACAGCGTTTTGCCAGGGCCGACCTCAATAAACGTGTCGATGCCCTGACCCTGCAGAGTATGCAGCGTGTCGGCCCAGCGAACGGCATGACTCACCTGGTTGGCCAAGACATCCGATGCCGCTCGCGGGTCCGCCGGATAGGGCGCCGCCGTCATGTTTGCCATGACCGGAATCAGCAGCGGAGACGGCGCGTGGCCGTCTTGGATATACGTCGCCAGCCCCTCAGTCGCCTCGGCCATATAGGGGCTATGAAATGCACCCGACACCGCGACTTTCATAGCGCGGCCGCCAGCCTCTTTTACTAGGACGTCGAGCTCCTGCAGCGCCTCAGGCGCTCCGGCAACAACCGTCTGCTGGGGGCTGTTGTAGTTGACCGGCCAGCAGTCCTCGCCGGCCTGTTTTGCCAGGCCCTCGACTTGCGCCGCATCGAGTTTGATGACGGCGCGCATGCCGCCGGGGTGACGCTCGGCCGCCGTGGCCATCAATGCCGCGCGCTCACACACGAGCTCAAAACCCGCTCGCGTATCGAATGCCCCCGCAAAGGTGAGCGCGGCGACCTCGCCAAGCGAAAAACCCGCACAGGCGGCAGGTACCACGCCGCGCTCACGCAGGGCGACAGCCGCTGCCAGGTCGTGAACGAACACGCACGGTTGCGTGTTCTCGGTCTGCGAGAGCTCCTCCTTGGAGGCACTTCGGCACTGCTTGCTCGTCCCCGGGCGTACCTCGTCGGCAATGGCGAACACCTCGGCAGCCGCCGGCGATGTCTCGATCAGGTCGACGCCCATCGCGGGATGCTGGGCACCCTGACCGGCAAATAGAAACGCTACGCTACCCATGAGGACGCACCCTTCAGGACATGCTCGGCGCCATCGACCAGATCGTCGACGATTTCGCGTGCGCTCTGGCGTTCGTTGACCATGCCGGCAATCTGTCCGCACAAATACGAACCCTCTTCGTAATTTCCGTCCTTTGCGGCTTTACGAAGCGCGCCCGTGCCCATGGCCCCGAGCTCCTCGGGGCTTGCGCCCGCCGCCTCGTTCTTGGCATACGCGTTGGTGAAGGGGCTCTTGAGGGCGCGAACCGGATGTCCCGTCGAGCGACCGGTCGCACGCGTCGACGTATCGCCTGCCTTGAGCACCAGCTCTTTGTACTGTTCGGATACGGTGCACTCGTTTGCGACCAGAAAGCGTGTTCCCACCTGGACGCCGGCAGCGCCGAGCATAAAGGCGGCCGCCACACCACGGCCATCGGCGATGCCGCCGGCCGCCACCACGGGGATATCGACCGCATCGACAACCTGCGGCACCAATGCCATCGTCGAGGTCTCGCCAATATGGCCGCCTGATTCGGTGCCCTCGGCAACCACGGCAGTGGCTCCGCGACGCGCCACGAGACGCGCCAGCGCCACCGAGGCAACGACCGGGATGACCTTGATGCCCGCCTCGTTCCACGCCTTCATGTACTTGGTGGGATTTCCGGCGCCCGTCACGACGACCGGCACTCGCTCGTCAATAACGACCTGCGCGACCTCGTCGGCAAACGGGCTCATGAGCATGACGTTGACGCCGAAGGGCTTATCCGTCCTGGCGCGCAGCTCGTGAATCTGGTCGCGCAGCCAGTTGGCGTCGGCGTTCATGGCCGCGATGATCCCTAAGCCGCCCACCTCGGACACTGCGGAAGCCAGCGAGGCGTCGGCAATCCAAGCCATACCGCCCTGGAACACGGGCTTTTCGATGCCGAGCAGATCGCAGAGAGGAGTCTTGAGCATCTCTACTTCTCCAATGCCGCCTCGACCGTATCGGCGAACTCGCCGACCGTCTTGGGGTTCTCCTCGGTATCGAGCTGGATGCCAAACTCGTCCTCAACGGCGACGAGGATCTCGACGGTGCCCAGACTGTCGAGACCAATCTCCTCAAGCGTGGACTCGGGCTTCATCTCGACGTCGTCAAGGCCAGCGGTCTCGCGGATAACGTCGCAAACGCGCTCGAAGGTCTTCTGATCTGCCATGGTAGTTCTCCTTTGTTTGTGCCCTAGGGGCGGTTTTATTTCCTATGTGCGACTACTTCCAACGAAGCAGATAGCCACCTATATCCAGGCCGGCGCCAAATCCAACGAGGGCGATGGTGTCGCCCGCATTCAGTACGTCAGTGCGTGCCAGCCGGTCAAGCGCAAAGGGAATGCAGGCGCTCGAAATGTTGCCGGTCTCGCGTAGCGTTCGAACCACGCGCTCGTCTGGCACACCGAGGCGCTTGACCGCCTGACTCAGGATTCGTTCGTTAGCCTGATGGAATACAAAATGGTCGATGTCCTCGACCGAAACGCCCGCATCGCTCGCAAGCTTATGGACCGTGTCGCAGATGGCGTTGACGCCGAACTTGAACACGCGACGGCCATTCATGGACAGCACGCTCTCGCTATCTGCGGAGGCCTTAAACGGCGAGGTGCCGACCAGACCGGGAACACGCAACGTCTCGACGTCGGGCGCCGTCGAAAGCTCAACGGCAAGGGGGCTGTCTCCCCCAGCCCCAATCACTGCGGCGCCTGCCCCATCGCCAAAGAGCACGCAGGTGGCGCGGTCGGTCCAGTCGAGCGCGCGCGTCATCTGCTCGGCAGCAACGATAAGCACGCGCTTGGCACGACCCCGGGCGATATAGCCCTCGGCGACATCGAGCGCAAATACGAAGCCGGCGCAGGCCGCCGAAACGTCGAAGGCAGGGCACGTCGCGCCTAGTCGCTCAGCAACGGCACATGCCTCAGCGGGAACAAGGTGGTCACCCGTCGTCGTCGAGCAGACGATCAGATCCAGCTGGCTCGCGTCGATTCCGGACATCTGGAGTGCCCGCTCGCTCGCCGCTACGGCAAGGTCGTCGAGTGACTCGGTGGTGCACACATGGCGGCTCTTGATACCTGTGCGGGTAAAAATCCACTCATCCGAGGTATCGAGGAACTCGGACAGCTCGTCATTGGAAACACTGCGCTTAGGAAGCGCCGAGCCCG
Organism: Collinsella sp. CLA-ER-H3; assembly: GCF_040092425.1. Classification (NCBI taxonomy): domain Bacteria; kingdom Bacillati; phylum Actinomycetota; class Coriobacteriia; order Coriobacteriales; family Coriobacteriaceae; genus Collinsella; species Collinsella sp. CLA-ER-H3. The sequence continues at coordinate 310,531 of NZ_JBBNLP010000001.1, read as the reverse complement.
TTCCAAGAATCGTGAAACCCATCACTAACCTCCTTTGAGTTGTTGACGTGTTTACATCGACCAAGAGAGGATAGCGCATTTCAATCGTTGTTGACGTGTTAACATTAAATTGCCCAAATGCAACAAAGGCTTCACATTGTGTCTGCCTCTCGACACCATTGCGTTATTCACTTATTCATTAAGGAGGTAGCAGCCGTTATGGATGCCAAATTAACGATAGTCGACGTAACCGGATCGACCAACGATGACCTGCTCGAAGCAGGAAAACAGGGAGCGCCACACGGCACGGGACTTGCCGCCCGGGCTCAGACAGCAGGACGCGGCCGACGCGGCCACAAGTGGGATTCAACCGCCGGCAACCTGTTGCTCTCGATTGTCCTACGTCCACGTGTTGATCCCACCAAGTACTCTGGTCTTGCCGCCGTCAGCGGCTTAGCGGTGCTCGAGGCGCTCGAAAAGCAAGGTCTTGCTAACGAGATCGGCCTCAAATGGCCCAACGACCTCGTCGCGCGAGGGCGCAAACTCGGCGGCATCCTGGTCGAGGCGGCTCGTGACAACGAGGGCAAGCCCTTTGCCGTCTGCGGCATTGGCGTCAATGTGAACTATGTGCCCTCGGAGGTTCCCGATGGCGGCCTGCCGGCAATCGGCCTCTCAGACCTCAACGAGAATGTTCCCACCGTCGATGTGCTACTCAAGGAGGTTCATCACGCGATCGTGAATGCCGTAGGCACATGGACAGATCTGCTCAACGCCATGGAAGAAGACGCTGGTCCGATCGCGCCCGTCCACGATGATTATGTCGCTCATCTCAATTGGATTGGGGAGCACGTAATCGCCCGTTCCCCTGCCGGTGACGAGCTGGCGCGTGGCATCTTTCAAACCGTCGATGCCTTTGGTCGAGCGTGCATCAAGACGGAAGACGACTTGCGATCCTTCCATTTTGAAGAGGCATCGCTGCGTCCCATGGGTAAATAGGGCACCATAGCCACCCACTCGGCTGCATTCCCCGGCGGTCCAAACCCATCATGCAAAACAAAAGAGCCCCACTACCGTAATGGCAGCGGGGCTCTGTAAGCTATGAGCGATATCGCTTAGAGCTTGATGTCGATGTCGACGCCAGCGGGGAGGTCGAGACGCATGAGCGAATCAACAGTGCCCGAGGTGGGGTCGAGGATGTCGATGAGGCGCTTGTGGGTGCGCATCTCGAACTGCTCACGGGAGTCCTTGTTCACGTGCGGCGAGCGGATAACCGTGTACAGGTTGCGCTCGGTGGGCAGGGGGACAGGACCGGAAACGCGAGCGCCAGTCTTCTGAGCGGTCTCGACGATGAGCTTCGCGGACTGATCGACGACCTCGTGATCATAGCCCTTGAGGCGAATGCGGATCTTCTGGGTAGCCAACTTAAACCTCCAAAGAGTGCGAGAGATGTTCTCGCGGATTACGTAACAGGGAGCTCGAACTTAGGCGTTCTTGCTCATGACCTCGTCCACGATGGACTTGGGCGCGGGCTCATAAGAGTCGAACTGCATCGTGTAGGATGCACGGCCCTGGGTCTGGGAGCGAAGGTCGGTAGCGTAACCGAACATCTCGCCCAGCGGCACCTTGGCACGGATGAGCTTGCTGTTCTTGCGATCCTCCATGCCCTCGATCTTGCCGCGGCGACCGGAGAGGTTGCCCATAACGTCGCCCATGTACTGCTCGGGGGTCTCGACCTCGACAGCCATGATCGGCTCGAGCAGCTGCGGATCGGACTTCTTGAGGGCGTCCTTGATAGCCATGGAACCGGCGATCTTAAAGGCGGCCTCGGAGGAGTCGACCTCGTGGTAAGAACCGTCGAACAGGGTGACCTTAACGTCGAGGACCGGGAAGCCGGCGATAACACCGGTGTTCAGGGCCTCCTGGATGCCCTTGTCGATAGACGGGATGTACTCCTTGGGCACGACGCCGCCGACGATAGCGTTGACGAACTCGTAGCCGAAGCCCTCCTCCATCTTCTCGAGCTTGATGACGGCGTGGCCGTACTGACCGCGACCGCCGGACTGACGGACGAACTTGCCCTCAGCCTTCTCGACGTCGTGACCAGCGGTCTCGCGGTAGGCAACCTGGGGCTTACCAACGTTAGCGTCAACCTTGAACTCGCGGAGCAGACGGTCAACGATGATCTCGAGGTGCAGCTCGCCCATGCCGGCGATGATGGTCTGGCCGGTCTCGTGGTTGGTGGACACCTTGAAGGTCGGGTCCTCCTCGGCGAGCTTGGTCAGAGCCAGAGACATCTTGTCCTGCTCGGCCTTGGTCTTGGGCTCGATGGCAACGTCGATAACGGGGTTAGCGAACTCGATCTTCTCGAGGACGATCTCCTTGCCCTCGGTGCACAGGGTGTCACCGGTGGTGGAGTTCTTGAAGCCGACGCAAGCGACGATGTCGCCGGCGGCAGCGTCGTCGCGGTCGATACGCTCGGCGGCGTTCATCTCGAGGATGCGGCCGAGGCGCTCGCGCTGACCGTTGGAAGCGTTGACCACGTAGGAGCCGGACTCGGCACGACCGGAGTAAACGCGGACATAGGTAAGCTTACCGACGAACGGATCGGTCATGATCTTGAAGACCAGGCCGGAGAAGGGCTCGTCGAAGGAAGGATGACGCTGGATCTCCTCGCCGGTGTCCGGATCGGTACCGGTGACGGCCTCAACGTCGAGCGGGCTGGGCAGGTAGTCGACGACAGCGTCGAGCAGCTCCTGAACGCCCTTGTTCTTGTAGGCGGAGCCCACGAAGACGAGGTTGAGCTCATTGGCCAGAACACCCTTGCGCAGAGCAGCCTTGAGCTCCTCGACGGTGAAGTCCTCCTCCATGAGGATCTTCTCCATGAGCTCGTCGTCAAAGCTGGCAGCAGCGTCGAGGAGCTCCTCGCGCTTGGTGGCAGCGATGTCGGCGAACTCAGCCGGGATCTCGTCCATCGGCTCGGGGTAGGTCATGCCCTTCTCGTCGGCCTTGAAGTCCCATGCAGTCATGGTGACCAGGTCGATGACGCCCCAGAAGTTGTCCTCGGCGCCCATCGGGACCTGAGCGGCCACGGCGTTGGCGTCGAGACGATCCTTCATGGTCTCGATAGCGTTGAAGAAGTCAGCGCCCACGCGGTCATACTTGTTGATGAAGGCGATGCGGGGGACGTTGAAGGTAGAAGCCTGACGCCAAACGGTCTCAGACTGGGGCTGAACGCCGGCAACGGCGTCGAAGACGGCGACAGCGCCATCGAGGACGCGCAGGCAGCGCTCGACCTCGGCGGTGAAATCAACGTGGCCCGGGGTGTCGATGATCTGGATGCGGTAGTCGGTACCGTCCTTCTTCCAGAAGCACGTGGTAGCAGCGGAGGTAATGGTTACGCCGCGCTCCTGCTCCTGAACCATCCAGTCCATGGTGGCAGCGCCCTCATGGACCTCACCGATCTTGTGGGTCTTACCGGTGTAGTAAAGAATACGCTCGGTCGTGGTGGTCTTACCGGCATCGATGTGAGCCATGATGCCGATGTTACGGGTATCGGAAAGCTTGTACTTAGGCTTAGCCATGTTAGTTCCTTACCTTAACTTACCAACGATAGTGAGAGAACGCGCGGTTGGCCTCGGCCATCTTGAAGACGTCCTCACGCTTCTTGACGGAAGCGCCCAGGCCGTTGGAGGCGTCGAGGATCTCGTTGGCGAGACGCTCGGCCATGGTCTTCTCCTTGCGAGCGCGGGAGAAGTTGACGATCCAGCGGATACCCAGAGCGGTGGAACGACGGGAGTTGACCTCCATCGGGACCTGATAGGTAGCGCCACCGACACGCTTGGGCTTAACCTCGAGCGTGGGCTTGACGTTGTCCATAGCCTTCTTGAAGGTAGCGAGAGCGTCGCCACCCTCGGACTTCTCGGCAACGATCTCGAAAGCGGTGTAAACGATGCGCTCAGCGGTGGCCTTCTTGCCGTCAAGAAGGACCTTGTTGATGAGCTGAGTCACCAGGCGGTTGTTGTAAACGGCGTCAGGCTGAACCTCACGACGATTAGCTGCTGCACGACGCGGCATGTGAAATCTCCTTAAGTGTCTACCGTGCGGCGCTTAGGCGGCACACGGCGAAAGTATCAAAACGTTATCTGGCTTATTTAGCCTTGGGGCGCTTAGCACCGTACTTGGAACGGGCCTGCATACGGTTCTGGACCGGAGCAGCGTCGTAGGCGCCACGGATGACGTGATAACGGACACCAGGGAGGTCACGGACACGACCGCCGCGGACGAGCACGATGGAGTGCTCCTGCAGGTTGTGGCCCTCACCCGGGATGTAAGCAGTAACTTCGATGCCGTTGACGAGGCGAACACGGGCAACCTTACGAAGAGCCGAGTTCGGCTTCTTGGGGCTCGTGGTGAAGACGCGGGTGCACACGCCGCGCTTCTGGGAGTTGTGCTGCAGAGCAGCGTTCTTGGACTTCTTGGGCACGGAACGACGGCCCTGGCGAACCAGCTGGTTAATAGTAGGCAAAGCGTACTCCTTCTCGAATGATTCCAGCTTTCTGTAAAGTGCAACGGCTTGAATCGAGGGGTCAGCATCCCCCTACGAAACACGCAGTTCGATAGGATACGTGGCGTTAGCTGTGCCGTCAACAGACCACGCCGCCGGGCGTATCCCAAAATGAGCACATTTCCGCAAAGCCTACACAAAAGGAATCCCCTTCGGTGCGCGGGGGCGGATTCCCGGTCCGGGCGGCCCGCTGGTTAAGTTTGCTGCTCTACAGTCCTGCGCAAGACGGAAAGCACATTAAGTGCTTTCCTTTGCGTGCGGAACTCGCGACAAACTTAAACAGCGGGCCGCCCGGACCGGGAATCCGACGTGCTCGTCGGGGCAACGTTCCCTGCCAAAAAGGGACAGGTTTATTTTGGTCGGTTTTATCTGGGGAAACGTCGCGCTCCAGCGGTAATCTGCTCTCATCTGTCGCATGGAAATCGGCGGCGTTTCCATTTAACGCAAAAGAGGCCGCTTCCCCTAGTAGGAAGCGGCCCCAAATCTTACAAATAGACGATGGTAAAGGGTACTTCTGTTTCGGTCTCTCCTGTTGACGTGCACCTCGTGCCCTCAAGCGTTACTGAGACCACTTGGTCGACATCAATCAACTTCGTTGGCACCCAGATGTTCTCTCCGCTATTGCGCGCATAAGAAAAATATAAGTTGAACACCCCTGCGTCGTCATCTTCGATAGTCTGCTCCGATCCATCCTTGTAGCTGACGATCAGCTTATTATCAACTGCTTCATAGCCCAGATCATCGATGTGCGTCTGGATGGAAAACGGGCTAATCTCAAGAGTCGAGTCATCGGAGCGGAGTTCCTTTGTATCGACGTACGCTCCAACGCTAAACTCGGGCGTCGATGCCTCGAACGGCTTCGCATCCTCGCCTTCGCCCTCGGTCCACGAGATATTCCAGGTGACCGCATGTTGAAAACCTCGCTCGCGATCCATAGAAGCAAAGTACATCGTGCCATTAATGACAGTATCGCTTGATGTGTCCTTATCAATGGTGCAGCGTGTGTCAGCCCATTCCTCGCCGAACTTCATGCTGGGTGTACCGATGCCTTGTTCTTCTTCACCATAGAGAACAAGTTCGCCTGTCTCTGCTGCCGGCTTGTAGTAGTTAACGCCATTTGGATTGGACAACGTAAACGTCACGGCTCCGCAGCCGTTTTGGTCAATAGCCATCTCATGGATATCAAGCGTATAGCCGTTACCCTCGACGGACAGATTAACCTCCTGGACTGCACCCTCCAGGCTTTGGGGCGCGATGCCGTCACCAAACTCTCTGGTGTAGGTATATTTAGTTCCCGATGAGCCTCCGTTGGTCCAGGTAATGGAATCCCCATTGCCGTGGTTTCCCCAGGCTGAGGCAAAATAGCTGGAATTGACAACGGCGTAGGCGACCCCTCCGGTCGCCAACACTCCGGCAAGACATCCGATTACGGCAACATACAGAGGTTTCGCGTGACCCTTTCGACGAAGCGGCTTTCCAGCCGCAGCATCAATAACACGGTCGGCAAGATCGCTATCGGCTTGGATGGACTCGAAGGCCTGCTTGATTTGATTGGATTTCACGGTCGCCCTCCTCTAGGATGAATTTGAGCTTCGATCGACCACGAGCTAAACGCGTTCGAGCGGTCGCGGCTGGCACATGCAGTAACTCGGCAATCTCTGAGGTCGAAAAGCCCAGATAGTAATAGAGTACGATGGGAACACGGAATCGCTCCGGAAGTCGCATAACGTCTGACAGGACCGCCTTGGACTCCTCCTGCGCCGTCGAAAGCGAATCGGCCAGGTTCTCAATATCCTCCACACGCCTCCATGGCTTTCGAAAGAGCGATTTGCATTCATTGATCGTGACCCGGATAAGCCAGCGGCGAAGATGCTCCCGACTTTCAAAGTGTCCATCGCTTTTGAGCAACTTAAGAAAGACGTCTTGTGCAACATCGTCGGCATCGGCGCGATCGCGCAGGTACGTCAATGCGATTCGAAACACGACATCCCGGTGATCTTTGACCGCTTGTCTAAATGCTTGTTCTTCCATAATCACCTCCCGGTGACGGTAATGGTTCTCGATGAGGCCCTCACCATAGATACGCTTTGACCAAACGGAATGTTTCAAATTCAAGCAGGAATAAGCTACCAAAAGAAACCTGTCCCTTTTTGGCAAGGGATCAACGGAACGCAACAGGTTGAGCATACGCAAGCGAGCGGCCCCCAGAGCGTACAAGGTGGCATGAAAAAGGCAGGGCATTGACCTTTTGGTCATGCCCTGCCTTTTGAATGACAGATTGTAGCTCTGGGGGCCGCGCAGCGACGGAGGTCGCCGCCGTTCGTTAGAACGGCGGAACTAGTTACTCCTCGTCGTTGTCCTTGGCCTCTTCGGCGTCGTCGGTGTCCACGAGCTGGTTGAGCAGCTCGTCGAGGGACGCCATGTCCTCGTTGATGGCACCGTTGGCGGGAGCCTTCTTGTCGTCGATCGGAGCGCCCAGGAGCTCCTCGTCGGCGTCGGCGTGATGCGTCGGCGCGGCAGAGGTGCCCAGCAGGATGTCGTCCGGACCGTCGGGGCTAAAGACCATCTGCAGCAGCTGCGAGAGGTCTTCCTCGTCGGCAACGTCGTCGTTGTTCTCGAGGATGTAGAGCAGGTCGTGGGCCTCGAGGCCGTCACGGAGCTCCTCGATCGCCTTGGCACCGATGCCATCGATGCGCAGCAGATCTTCCTCGGACTTGCCGACCAGGTCGCCGACCGTCTCGATGCCGACCTCGCTGAACTTGTTGGTCCAGCGCTGCGACACGCCCAGGTCGTCGAACAGGTACAGGCGAGCCTTCTCGGCGGAGATGGTGTGGCCGTTGCGGGTGAACGAACCGTCAGCACCACCGAACTCGTCGTAGCCGGCCCAGTCGAGCTGCTGCGGGAGCTGCTCGTCCAGGTCCTTGAGCTCCACAGGAGCCCACTCGGGCAGCGACTTGGCGTTGGGCGAAGCCGGGCCGTCGATGTCCACGTAGCCGTCGGCCGTACGATACGTCAGCTTGGCGTTGGCGTACGGCTTGAGGCCGGTACCGGCCGGGATCTTCTTACCGACGATGACGTTGGACTTAAGGTCGAGCAGGTGGTCGACCTTGCCCTCGATGGCAGCCTCGGTAAGGACGCCGGCGGTACGGATGAACGAAGCGCTCGACAGCCAGGAGTCGATGTTGGACGCGACCTTGAGCGTACCCAGGATGACGGGCTCGGCCACAGGAGCCTGACCGCCCAGACGGGCAACGCGCTCGACCTCGTCGGCGAACTCGTAGCGGTCGACGTACTGACCAAGCAGGTACTTGGAGTCACCGGGGTTGGTGATCTGAACGCGACGCAGCATCTGACGTGCGAGCACCTCGATGTGCTTGTCGTTCAGGTCGACGCCCTGGCTGGTGTAGACGTCCTTGACGCTCTCGACGAAGGTGTGCATCGTCGACTCGATGTCAGTCAGCTTGCGCAGGTTGCGGAAGTTGACGAAGCCCTTGGTGATCTGGTCGCCGGCGCGAACCTCGCAGCCGTCCTCGATCTCGGGCATAAAGCGAACCGAAGCGGGGACGCGACGCTCGTCGAGGACACGGGTGTGGTCCTCGGAGTCGGTGAGCGTCAGCACGTACTCGGACTTCTCGGGCTTAATCGAGAGGTGGCCGGAGTACGGAGCCAGCTCGGCCTCGCGACCCAGAATCTTCTCGTTGACGTTGCCGACGATATCGAACATACGGCTGACCGTAGGCAGACCCTGCGTAATATCGTCGACGCCAGCGACGCCGCCGGAGTGAATGGTACGCATCGTAAGCTGCGTACCGGGCTCGCCGATGGACTGGGCGGCAATAATGCCGACCGCGGTACCGATGGCGACCGGACGACGGGTGGAAAGATCCCAGCCGTAGCACTTCTGGCACACGCCGTACTTGGAGCGGCAAGTGAGCAGCGCGCGGAGCTTGACCTTCTTAAGGCCGGCATCGACCATCTTCTGAATGTCGGCAACCTTCTCGATGTAGCCGTCCTGCTCAAAGAGCACGGTGCCATCGGGAGCCACGACGTCCTCGATGAAGCAACGGCCGACGAGGTCGGTGTTGAGGTCGGTGGTGCCGGGGATGATGAGGTTGTAGGTGACGCCCTCGTGCGTGCCGCAGTCCTCCTCGCGGACGATGACGTCCTGGGCCACGTCGACCAGACGACGGGTCAGGTAACCAGAGTCCGAGGTGTGGGATGCGGTATCGACCAGGCCCTTACGGGCGCCGTAGGTCGAAATGAAGTACTCGAGCGGCAGCAGGCCCTCGCGGAAGTTCGCCTTAATGGGAAGGTCGATCGTCTCGCCGGACATGTCTGCCATCAGGCCACGCATGCCGCCGAGCTGACGCAGCTGGGTCTTAGAACCACGGGCGCCGGAGTCGGCCATCATGTACAGCGGGTTCTCCTCGTCGAACATGTCGAGCATGAGCGCTGCGACCTTGTCGGTACAAGCGGTCCACTCGTTAACGACTTCGATGTGGCGCTCTGTCTCGTTGATGAAGCCCTCCTCGAAGTACTCGTTGATCTGGTCGACGTTGGCCTGGGCGCGGTCGAGCAGCTCCTGCTTCTCGGCAGGGATGAGAGCGTCCCACACCGAGATGGTGAGGCCGGCGCGGGTAGCGTAGTGGAAGCCGGAGTACTTGATGGCGTCGAGGATCGGGCCGACCTTGGCCTCGGGGTAACGATCACAGCAGTCCGCAACCAGCTTGGCCACATCGCCCTTGACCATCTTGTAGTTCATGAACTCGTAGTCTTCGGGCAGGCACTGGCGGTTGAAGATGATGCGGCCGATAGAGGTCTCGAAGCGCGCGGTCTTATTGCCGGTGACATCGTAGTCGACAAACTCGTTCTTGCCGTTCTTGACGCGGAAGATACGGGTGCCGTCCTCATTGATGACGTTGGCATCGGCAGCGGACACGCGGACCTGGATCTTGGCCTGCATGTCGACCTCGGAGCGGCAGTCATAGGCGTGCAGCGCGTCGTCGAAGCTCGAGAACACGTGGTTCTCGCCCGGCAGACCCTCGCGGACCTGGGTCAGGTAGTACACACCGATGATCATGTCCTGCGAAGGGATGTTGACCGGCTTGCCGGATGCCGGCGAGCGCAGGTTGTTCGCAGAGAGCATGAGCACGCGGGCCTCGGCCTGAGCCTGGCTGGACAGCGGCACGTGGACAGACATCTGGTCGCCGTCGAAGTCGGCGTTGAAGGGCGAGCAGACCAGCGGGTGCAGGTGGATAGCCTTGCCCTCGACCAGCACCGGCTCAAAGGCCTGGATGGACAGACGGTGCAGGGTCGGTGCACGGTTGAGCAGCACGACGCGGCCGTCGATGACCTCTTCGAGGATATCCCACACAAAGGTGGCACCGCGGTCGATAGCGCGCTTGGCGCCCTTGATGTTCTCGACCTTGCCGAGCTCGACCAGGCGCTTCATAACGAAGGGCTTGAAGAGCTCCAGCGCCATGGTCTTGGGCAGACCGCACTGGTGCAGCAGCAGCTTGGGGTCGGTAACGATAACCGAACGGCCGGAGTAGTCGACACGCTTACCCAGCAGGTTCTGACGGAAACGACCCTGCTTGCCCTTGAGGGCCTCGGCGAGCGACTTGAGCGGGCGACCGCCACGGCCAGAGACCGGGCGACCACGACGGCCGTTGTCGAACAGGGCGTCCACGGACTCCTGGAGCATGCGCTTCTCGTTGTTCACGATAATCGCAGGGGCGTCCAGGTCGAGCAGGCGCTTGAGTCGGTTGTTACGGTTGATCACGCGACGATACAGGTCGTTGAGGTCGGACGCGGCGAAGCGGCCGCCATCGAGCTGGACCATCGGGCGCAGATCGGGCGGAATGACCGGGATGACGTCCAGGATCATGTTTGCGGGGCTGTTGCCGCCCTTCAGGAAGGCGTCAACGACCTCGAGGCGCTTGACGGCCTTCTCGCGCTTCTGCTTCTGGGAATCCTCGTCGGCGATGATGGCCTTGAGCTTCTCGGCCTCGGAGGGGAGGTCGATAGCAGCGAGCAGGTCGCGGACAGCCTCGGCACCCATACCACCCTTGAAGTACATGGAGTAGTAACGGGTCATCTCACGGAACAGCGGCTCATCGGAGATGAGGTCGCGCTCGGTGAGCTTCATGAAGGCGTTGAAGGCGTCCGTGCGGAGCTGCTTCTCGTCCTTGCACTCTTCCTCGATGTCGACGATGCCAGAGGCGATCTCCTCGGGGGTCAGCGGCTCCTCGTCGGAGAACTCGTCAAAGTTCTCGGGGTCGCCCTGCTCCTTGAGGGACTCGATCTGACGGGCGCACTCGGCATCGATCTCTTCCAGATCGGCGGCGAGCTCCTCGCGCAGGTCGTCGGCGTCGGCCTCGCGGGCCTCATAGTCAACCTCGGTGATGATGTAGCTGGCAAAGTACAGAACCTTCTCGAGGTCCTTGGACTTGATGTCGAGCATACGGCTCATCGGGAAGCTCGTGGGGCTCTTGAAGTACCAGATGTGGGACACGGGAGCGGCGAGCTCGATATGGCCCATGCGGTCGCGACGCACCTTGGCCGAGGTAACCTCGACGCCGCAGCGCTCGCAGACGATACCCTTAAAGCGGATGCCCTTGTACTTGCCGCAGGAGCACTCCCAGTCCTTGGCGGGACCGAAGATCTTCTCGCAGAACAGGCCGTCCTTCTCGGGCTTGAGGGTACGGTAATTGATGGTCTCCGGCTTCTTGACCTCACCGTGCGACCAGGAACGGATCTGGTCGGCGGAGGCAAGGGAGATCTTTACCGAGTCAAAATCAGTAGCTTCGAAATCTGCCACAGTCAACTACTCCTTATCAGTGGTCGTGGCGGCGACAGCCTCGGGTGCCTCGACGGTCTCGGCATCCTCGGCCTCGACGTCGGCGTCAACGCCGGCGAGCGCAGCCAGGTCGTCGAGAGCAGAGGTCTCCTCGGCGGTCACAGGGGCGGAGGCGTCCTCGTCAGCATCGTGCATGGGCTCGATGTCCAGCGCGAGGGAACGGATCTCCTTGACGAGAACCTTGAAGGACTCGGGGATACCCGGAACAGGAACGTTCTCGCCCTTGACGATGGACTCGTAGGTCTTGACGCGGCCCACGGTATCGTCGGACTTGACGGTCAGAATCTCCTGCAGGACGTTGGAAGCACCGTATGCGTACAGTGCCCAAACTTCCATCTCGCCGAAGCGCTGGCCGCCGAACTGGGCCTTGCCGCCCAGAGGCTGCTGGGTAACCAAGCTGTAAGGGCCGGTCGAACGGGCGTGGATCTTGTCGTCGACCATGTGGCCGAGCTTGAGGATGTAGGACGTACCCACGGTAATGGGCTCGCGGAACTCCTCGCCGGTGCGGCCGTCGAACAGGCGGGTCTTGCCGCGCTCGTCAAGCTGGGTGACGAACTCGGGACGCATGTGATCGCCAAAGGCAGCGGTGGCCTTGTTGAGCATGTTCTTGTTGGCACGACGAATGACCTCGGCGATCTCGTCCTCCTTGGCGCCGTCGAAGACGGGCGTCGCGGTGAAGAACGGACCGGGGACGTACTTGTCGGAGTCGGCCTTCTCGGTATCCCAACCGCAGGCAGCGGCCCAGCCAAGGTGGCACTCGAGCAGCTGGCCGACGTTCATACGCGAGGGAACGCCCAGCGGGTTGAGGATAACGTCGATCGGGGTACCGTCAGCCATGTAGGGCATGTCCTCGACCGGCAGAACGTTACAGATAACACCCTTGTTGCCGTGGCGGCCGGCGATCTTATCGCCCTGCTGGATCTTACGACGCTGGGCGACGTAGACGCGCACCTGCTCGTTGACGCCGGGGGCCAGATCGTCGCCGTTCTCGCGGCTAAAGCGGACGACGTCGATGACGCGACCGTAAGCGCCGTGAGGCATCTTAAGGGAGGTGTCGCGGACGTCGTGGGCCTTGGCACCGAAGATGGCGCGCAGCAGGCGCTCCTCGGCGGTCAGAGCGCTCTCGCCCTTAGGCGTGACCTTGCCGACCAGGATGTCGCCAGGGCCGACCTCGGCGCCGATGCGGATAATGCCGTCCTCGTCGAGGTTGGCAAGCATATCCTCAGAGAGGTTCGGGATCTCGCGGGTGATCTCCTCGGGGCCGAGCTTGGTGTCGCGGGCATCGATCTCGTGACGGGTGATGTTGATGGTCGTCAGCAGGTCCTCGGCCACCAGACGCTCGGACACGACGATACCGTCCTCGTAGTTGAAGCCTTCCCACGGCATGTATGCCACGGTGAGGTTCTGACCCAGTGCGAGCTCGCCATGATCGGTCGAAGGACCGTCAGCCAGGGGCTCGCCCTGCTCAACGGTGTCACCGACGCGCACGAGCGGACGGTGGTTGATGCAGGTGGACTGGTTGGAGCGCTGGTACTTGGCCAGGTGATACTCGTCCATGCCGCCGGCATGCTTGACGATGATCTTGGCAGCGTCGGCAAAGATGACCTCGCCGGCGTTCTTGGCCAGGGTGACCTCGCCGGAGTCCAGAGCGGCGCGACGCTCCATGCCGGTACCGACATAGGGAGCGGCAGGGTGAACCAGCGGCACGGCCTGGCGCTGCATGTTAGCGCCCATCAGCGTACGCTTGGCGTCGTCGTGCTCGAGGAACGGGATCAGCGTGGCTGCGACGGAGAGCATCTGACGCGGCGAGACGTCCATGTAGTCGACGTCCTCGACAGGCACGTCGGCGGGAGCGCCGAAGGAGCCGTCGAAGTCGCGGGTACGGGCGATCACGGTGTGCGGGCGGACAAGCTTGCCCTCGGCATCGGTCGTGATGAACTCGTTGGTCTTGGGATCGAGCGGCGTGTTGGCCGGCGCGATGACGTGCTTCTCTTCCTCGTCAGCGGTCATCCAGTCGATCTGGTCGGTGGCAACGCCGTTCTCGACGCGACGGAACGGAGCCTCGATGAAGCCGTACTCGTTGACGCGGGCGTAGAGAGCGAGCGAGCCGATCAGGCCGATGTTGGGGCCTTCGGGGGTCTCGATCGGGCACATGCGGCTGTAGTGCGAGTTGTGAACGTCGCGGACGGCCGTCGGCACGTTGGTGCGGCGGCTGGAGCCGGACTTGTGGCCGGCAAGACCGCCAGGGCCGAGTGCGGACAGACGGCGCTTGTGGGTCAGACCGGTCAGGGGGTTCGCCTGGTCCATGAACTGCGAGAGCTGCGAGGAACCGAAGAACTCCTTGATGGAGGCCACGATCGGACGGATGTTGATGAGCGACTGCGGGGTAATCTCGTCGATGTCCTGGGAGCTCATGCGCTCACGGACGACGCGCTCCATACGGCTCATGCCGATACGGAACTGGTTGGCGACGAGCTCGCCGACGGTGCGGATGCGGCGGTTGCCAAAGTGGTCGATGTCGTCGACCTTGAAGCCCTGCTCGCCGGCAGCGAGGGACAGCAGGTAGCGCAGCGTCGCGACGATATCCTCGTCGGTGAGCACCGTGACCTCTTCCTCGGTAGTGAGGTTGAGCTTCTTGTTGACCTTGTAACGACCGACACGGGCCAGATCGTAGCGCTGCGGGTTGAAGAGCAGGCCCTCGAGCAGGCTGCGGGAAGCGTCCACGGTGGGAGGCTCGCCCGGGCGCAGGCGACGGTAGATCTCGATAAGGGCGTCCTCGCGGGTGAGGGCGGTGTCGCGCTCCAGGGTGCGCTTGATCACATCGGAGTTGCCGAGCAGCTCGATGATGTCGTCGTTGGTGACGGCAATGCCAAGGGCGCGCAGGAACATCGTGGCGCTCTGCTTGCGCTTACGGTCGATGGAAACCATGAGCTGGTCGCGCTTGTCGACCTCAAACTCAAGCCAAGCACCGCGGGACGGGATGATCTGGGCCTTGTAGATCTGCTTGCCCGAATCCATCTCGGAGCTGTAGTACACGCCCGGGGAACGGACAAGCTGCGAGACGACGATACGCTCGGTACCGTTGATGATGAAGGTGCCCTGATCGGTCATCATGGGGAAGTCGCCCATAAAGACGAGTTGCTCCTTGATCTCGCCGGTCTCCTTGTTGGTGAGACGGACGTCGGTCAGAAGCGGGGCCTGATAGGTCATGTCCTTCTCGCGGCACTCCTCGACGGTGTGCGCGGGGTCGCCGAACTGATGCTCGCCGAAGGTAACCTCGAGAACATGGTTCTGGCTCTGGATGGGGCTGGATTCCTTGAACGCCTCACGAAGGCCCTCGTCCTTAAAACGCTCAAAGGATTCCCTTTGAACAGAGATAAGGTTGGGGAGCTCCATGGCCTCCGGGATTTTCCCGAAGCTGACGCGCTTGCGCTCAGTGGCAGTGTATGCGTAGGTCACCAGGTTTTTCCTCCTTCACGGAAATGCTCGGTGGGTTGGCGAAGCATAGCTTCGCCAGTTATCGCAACCTAATAGTTTATCAGGTAGCGACCGTTGGGCAAGAAAAGCCTTGACGCGATTGAGTTTTTGGAGTAGCAAAGTTTTTCGGCAGAAAACACGCAGGTAGATGTATGTGTATCGAACATCTGTTCATATATTTTCTGTGAACAGAGAGCCGGCAATCGCAGCTCTTATAAAAAACGGGCGCGAACCGAGGTCCGCGCCCGTAAATGTCGATGCCCGAAGGCTTACTTGCGCATCAATCCGCCGCGCTCGTCGATGGCGTCCCAGAAGGCATCGGCAAAGCGGGGGTCGCTTGCAGCCATGAGGGCGTTAGTGGCCATCCAGCCCGAGGGAGTGCCGGTGTCGTAGCCCGACAGCGGGTCGATGACGACTGCATACATGGCCTCACGGTCGAGCGAACGGGCCATGGCGTCGGTGAGCTGGATCTCGCCGCCCTTGCCGGCCTGCTGATCTGCCAGCAGGTCCATGACCAGCGGGCTCAGCAGATAGCGGCCGACAATGTACAGGTTGGACGGAGCAGCCTCGGGAGCGGGCTTCTCGACCAGACCGCCGATACGCCAGACAGCGCCCGGCTCGGCATCGGCAACGTCCTCGGCGCCCTCGAGCGAACCGACGCGCTCGCCGGCGATAACGCCGTAGCGGCTGACTTCCTCGGGCGAACAAGCAGCGACGGCGATAACCGAAGCGCCACCGTGCTCCTTGGAAACGGCGAGCATCTTGTCGCAGATGTCGCGGTTAGGCACAACGTAGTCGCCCAGAAGAACCAGGAAGTTCTCCCCTGCCACGGCGTCGGCAGCAGAGCGAATAGCATGGCCGAGGCCCTTGGGCTCGTACTGATAACGGAAGTCGACCGGCATACCGCCAGCGTGGGCGACGGCATCGGCATAGGCGTTCTTGCCGCGCTCGCGCAGCAGGTTCTCGAGCGAGCGATCGGGCTGGAAGTAGTTCAGCAGTTCGGGCTTGCCGGGCGAGGTAACGATGATGGCGTCGTCGACCTCCTCGGGGTCGAGTGCCTCCTCAACGACATACTGAATGACGGGCTTGTCGAGCACCGGCAGCATCTCTTTGGGCGTGCACTTAGTGCCAGGCAGAAAACGCGTGCCAAGACCGGCGGCGGGGATGATTGCCTTCATGTTATTCAAAGATCCTTTCGCAGGCGCAAAAGCGCCCCATGCGTGCGGCACACAGCCGCAGACCAAATTGCGATACCCAAGCATCTTACCGCTGGAACTATATGTCGCTACAAGGCAGAGACAATTCTTCAGCAGGTCAACGCAAATTATTGCTCGAATGGTGCAATTTTATTGCCCAAGGGCAAGGCAGCCGATACGACGCAAATCACAGAACATGGCAGTTTGAGCAACCGATGTTGAGGGACCGAAAAACAAAAAAGACGGGGCTCGCAATGCGAACCCCGTCTGCAAAGAAATCTGGCGAGAAAGCCTGATTACTTGAGGGTGACAGCAGCGCCAGCAGCCTCGAGCTTCTCCTTGGCAGCCTCGGCGTCCTCCTTCTTGGCACCCTCGAGAACAGCCTTGGGAGCGCCCTCGACGACCTCCTTGGCCTCCTTCAGGCCAAGGTTGGTGAGCTCACGGACGGCCTTGATGACCTGGATCTTGTTGTCGCCGAAGCCCTCGAGCACGACGTCAAACTCGGTCTTCTCCTCGGCCTCAGCAGCGCCAGCAGCGGGAGCGGCGACAACAGCGGCAGGAGCAGCGGCGGAAACGCCGAAGGTGTCCTCGATAGCCTTGACGAGCTCGGAAGCCTCGAGAAGGGTCATTTCCTTAAGAGCATCGATGATCTCATCGGTGGTAAGCTTAGCCATTTCTAAGTCCTTTCGGTTTCCGTGCGGATGCACGGAGATCAGTTAAAACACGGCGCGAATGCGCCAGGGGTGCGGCGTTGCCGCCGCGGGTGAAAACAGCGACTAGGCTGCCTTCTGCTCGGAGACCTGCTGGATCGAACGAGCGAGACCAGAGGAAACGCCGTTGACGCAGACAGCAATGTCGCGAGCGAAACCGGAGATGAGACCGGCGATCTGGCCGAGAAGCTGATCCTTGGTGGGCAGCTCGGCGATAGCCTTAACATCATCAGCGGAAACGGCCTTGCCGTCGGAGATACCGCCCTTGATCTCAAGGACGCCCTTAGACTTAGCGGAGAAGTCCTTAAGGGCCTTAGCGGCCTCGACCGGCTCGGTCTCGTAGAACACATAAGCGACGGGGCCGGCGAGGATCTCGTCGATCTCGGGCTGCTCCTGGTTCTTGAGAGCGATCTTGACCAGGTTGTTCTTGTAGACCTTCATCTCGGCGCCGCACTCGCGAAGCTGATGACGCAGCTCCTGAGCCTGCTTAACCGTCAGACCGTTGTAGTTGACGACGAACAGACCGGCGTTCTCGGCGATACGGGACTCGATCTCTGCAACCTTGTCGATTTTGTACTGCTGGGGCATGAATTACACCTCCTCGAATTCTTTCCGGGCACGGTCCGCCACAAGGACGTGACGGGGGCATGTCCAAAAAGAAAGCCCCCGCGCTGCATGAGCGACGGGGGCGAGAAGACATATCTACTCGACCACCTCGGCTGGCGGGATATCCCATTAAGCTCGCGGGCGATGCCCGTTTGCACCGGCTGTCTCTGGCAGCGGATTCGTGCGTGAACCGAAAGTATTATGGCGGGGACCCCGGCGTCGGTCAACGGAAAACCGGGCTGCACACAATTCCACCATCCGGCACGCTCCGCCGAAGGCCGGGCGCAAGGTTTTCGCTCGGTCAAGTCCTGGGCTCGCACGAAGGCCACATTAAGTGGCCTTCGGCTCGTGCGGAATCTACGAAAACCTTGCGCCCGGCCTTCGGCGGCGCGGCCTGCGGTGACTTTGGGGCAGCCCGGGTTTTCGTTGGCTGACGCCCCCACTCATAGTGCTTGAGTCGGTGGGCTGATGTGTTGCGTCCCGTTGGGCTATAAGGTTGAAATGAAGGTGGACAGGCGATTTAGGCCTTCGTCCAGATCTTGGTCGGAGACGCAGTAGCTTAGGCGGATGTGGCCTTCGGTGCCGAAACAGTCGCCCGGGACTAGGGCTACGTTTGCCTCTTTGATGGCTTTGATGCAGAAGTCTTCGCTTGTTAGGCCGAATTGTTTGATGCTGGGGAAGGCGTAGAAGGCGCCTGCCGGTTCCACTACGTCGAGGCCCATGGCGTCTAAGGCTGCGAGTACGCGCTCGCGGCGGACTCGGTAGACTTTGAGCATGGGGGCTGGGTCGACGGTGAGGGCTCGGGCTGCGGCGTCCATCTCGAAGGAGACGGCGCTCGATACTAGGTATTGGTGAGCTTTTGCGATCTCGGCGATGACGGGGGCTGCGGCTGCGAGCCAGCCCAAGCGCCAGCCGGTCATGGCCCAGGGCTTGGAGAAGCTCTCGATGACTACCGTCTGCTCACGCAGCTCCGGGTGACGCTGGGCAAAGCGCTCGTAGCCATCCACATAGACCAGGCGGTTGTATACATCGTCGCAGACCACGTAGATGCCCGCCTGCTCCGCCACGTGCGCCACGGCGTCGAGCGAAGCCGCGTTGAGGATACAGCCAGTAGGATTGTTGGGCGAGCAGATGACGATGGCCTTGGTCGCCGGCGTCACGCAAGCACGAAGCGCATCCTCGTCAATCTGGAATTGCGCGGGCTCCGTATCCAAAAAGACTGCTTTGGCGTGGTTGGCCACGACGATGCTCTCGTACAGGCCAAAGGCCGGCGTGGGAATAATGACCTCGTCGCCGGGGTTGAGCATAGCCATGAATGTTGCCGACAGGGCCTCGGTCGCGCCGTCGGTCAAGATGACCTCATCGGCGGAAAACGCCAGGCCCGCGTCATCCATATATTTGGACAGTGCATCGCGCAGGGCGGGGCGACCGTTGTTGGGCGGATAGTGCGTGTCACCGCGGTCCAGTGCGGCGGTCACCTCGGCGCTAATCACATCGGGCGTGGGAAAATCGGGCTCGCCAAGCGCAAGCGCGATGCACCCCGGGTGCTGGGCGGCGAGCGCGTTGATCCGGCGGATACCGGAGGGCTTGAGCGTGGCAAGCGAGGTATTCATGGGCAGTCGCATGGCGTTCCTTTCGTAAGGGTTGCACTAGGATAGCGCGGCGAGGCGCCGCCGGACGGTGTAACCTAAACGGAAACCAACCGGAAAGGAGGCGGCATGGAGACGACCGCGCGCGGGGATGTACCAAAAACGCTGCAAACCATTGCATATATCAGCATTCCCAATAGCGCCGATCTTGAGTTTTTGCTCTGGGACCTGCAGGATGCCATCGCCGCCTATGCACAGCTTTCCGGCACCGCACTCCCCCGCCCGGTGGACTTGGAGGCGGATGATGGCAGTGCAGTCGATGGCATGGTGCTCGCTGTTGATGATGCATTTGATGATGAGGTCATGATCGCTGTCGAGCAGATACTCGATCGCCTTGGGAATGCAGAGACACGCATCTATGTCATCATCCAGGCCCTGTCCAAAAACAACAAGCAGACCGACGAAGTCCTCGACCGCCTGTACCGGGCATGTATTCTACGTGACCTTCCATGGTGCGGTGGCGTTGTCGTCTGTGCCGGCAGCGGTATTGCGGCGCTTCGCCACTCCCCGCGTATGGGCCTCTTGCGCCGGCCATTTTCCGAAGCGATGGACAAGCTCGTAGGCGCCGTTCGCATGGGCTGCTCCGTCGAGCATGCGCAGCGACTTGGTGGTGGTAATGCCGAGGACGTCGACGCCGGCGGCATGGCTTGCGCCGAGCCAGCCGTGCCCGTGCCGATCTGGCGAGGCGTTCTGAAACACCTCGGCGCCCGCACTCAATCAATAATCTAAATTAATGAGCTGCCCAGTCAACGGCTTCACTCCAACGCTCGACAAGCCGCTCCAGGCGCCAGGCGGCATTGGCGGGACTTGTCGAGGGCAGGACGATGGCAGGCAGCCCCGTCCGATCTTGCAAGTAGCGTTTGTAGAGTCGCCCTGCCGTACCGCCGTTACAGACAACGATCTCGATCGGCGTGGCATCCGCAATGCGTTCAATATGTGCCGGCACAACGTTTTTGATGCTAGCGTCACTCGAGCCCTTAATGTCGCAGCTCTCGATCACATCCCACAGGGCCACGCCGCCGTTCAGCAGCATAGCCCGCTTGGCGGCGATGGAGGCATCGAGCGTCGCGAGCTCGCCGCGCGCCAAAAGATCGCCCTCGTTGGGCGGCACGGGCACACCGAGGCACGCGGCCATCACACGCCAAAAGCGATTCTGAGGGTTGCCGTAATAAAAGGCATTGGCGCGCGAAAGCACCGAGGGAAACGATCCGAGCACCAAAACGTGCGAGTGCTGGTCGAACACGGGCTCAAACCCATGCTCAATATGTTGATGGCCCTCGTCAGACACAGGCATGGGCTAGGCTCTCAACAGATAGCGCACGTCGTAGGGCGCAAGCTCAAGGGAGCCAGCCAGCTCGACCGTGGGCACGCCGTCGGCAAGCAGGTCGACAAAGGACCCGTTGAGCTCGCCGGCGCCAAAGGTGTAAGGCTCGCCCACGGCGTTCACCGCCACGAGCACCGTCGCGCCGTCACAGGCGCGCTCGAACAGCAGCTGCTTGTTCTGGATCACCACGTTGCGATAGGCACCATAGTTGAGGGCACGGGCCGCCGCGTCGTCGGCCGAGCGAAGGTGCGCAAGCTGCGTGATGAACGCCGTCAGCTCGTTGGGCGCAGGCTCATCGAGCGCAGGTCGCAGCGCCCAGTCGCCATCGGGGCCACCCTTTTCACCGGCAATTCCCCACTCGCTGCCATAGTAGACGCACGGGATGCCCGGCATGCCAAAGAGCATGCCATAGGCGGGACGCAGGCACGACTTGTCGGTGAGGATACTTGCCAGGCGCGGCACGTCGTGGTTGTCGACAAACGACAGCAGGTGCTTGCCGCGGTAGATGCACCACGGATCGCCGCCAAACTGGCGGTGCAGCGAGTGGGCGATCTCGAACATGTTGACCGAATTAAAGCTGGAATACAGGCCCTTGTAGCACTCGTAGTTGGTGCAGGAGTCGAGCATCTCATCGTTGACGATCTGGTTGTAGTCGCCGTGGAGCGTCTCGCCGATCAGCACAAAGTCGGGCTTGAGCTCACGGGCAAAGGCGTGCAGGCGGCGCATAAAGTCGCGGTCGAGCATATAGGCAACGTCCAGGCGCAGGCCATCGACGCCAAAGACGTCGGCCCAACGGCGCACGGACTCGAGCAGGTAATCGACCACGGCGGGGTTTTGCAGGTTGAGCTTCACGAGCTCAAAATGGCCTTCCCAGCCCTCGTACCAAAAGCCATCGCCATAGCAGGAGTCGCCGTCAAAGCTGATGTGGAACCAATCCTTATAGGGCGAGTCCCACTTGCGCTCCTGCACATCGCGGAAGGCCCAAAAGCCGCGACCGACGTGGTTGAAGACGGCATCGAGCACCACGCGGATGCCATGGACGTGCAGCGTCTCGCACACGGCGGCAAAATCGGCATCCCCACCCAGGCGACGGTCGATATGGCGCAGGCTGCGCGTGTCGTAGCCATGGCTGTCGGATTCGAGCGGCGGGTTAATGAGCACAGCACCGATGCCGAGCTCTTGCAGGTAGTCGGCCCATTGGGCGATCTTCATGATGGGCGCATCGGGGTTGGGCGCTGCGTTGGCAGCCTGGGCGAGCTCATCCTCGGCAACGGGGGCGGCGTTTTCGCGCGGAGCTCCGCAAAAGCCCAGCGGATAGATCTGATAGAACGTCGTCTCGTATGCCCACATAGCAACCTCCCGGTAAGCTCAACACAACGACATCCATTGTATGCCCGGCTTGTATCCTCTTCCCCAAAATAAGTTGCGGTGGAATAGTTCCCGCTTGGGCCTTCAGAGGCCTTAAACAGGAACTATTCCACCGCAACTGATGAGGGGACGTGATTAGGCGACGGGCTTTGCGCGGCGTATGGCCGGGAACAGCACCGTAATGGCGAGGATGACGCCCACGACGGTAATCGCCCCGCCCGCGAAGCCAATCCAGGAGATGCCGGGACCCGAAACCACGGCGCCGCCGATCGCGGTGCCCGTGCCGATACCGAGGTTAAACAGGCCCGAGAAGATCGACATGGCGACGGCCGACGAGTCCGCCGGCGTGTACTTGATGAGCTCGGCCTGAAACGCCACGTTAAAGGCCGTGGCGCAGCAACCCCACAGCGCGCAGACGGCAAGCACCGCCGCGAGCGACGATGCGGCCGGACCCATGAGCAGCAGGGCCACCGGCACGCCGGAGAGCGTGATAGCCAAGAACGGGAACCGGTGCCCGTCGAACAGGCGGCCGAACAGCCAGCTTCCGAGCAGACCAGAGCAGCCGAACGCCGTCAGCGTCATGGTAATAGCGCTTGCGTCGACGTGCGCGACCTGTGCCAGGAACGGCTCGATATAGCTGTAACCCGCATAATAGCCGGTTGCCATGAACACCGTGACCGCATAAAGCGCGATGAGGAACGGGTTCTTGAGCAGCTCGGGCAGTTGCTTAAGCGTAAAGCGCTCGCCCGCCGGCATGGCCGGGAACACGGCGGCCTGGTACACCACCGCAGCGGCAGAAAGGGCCCCGACCACGGCAAACGTCATGCGCCAGCCCACGGCCAGGCCAATGGCGCGACCGAGGGGCAGGCCAAAGATCTGCGCGATGGACGAGCCCGTAGCGATCATGCTGATGGCGAGCGCGCCGTGACGAGTGTCGACCAGGCGCGAGGCCATAATCGAGGCGACCGACCAGAACACGGCATGTGCGCAAGCGACCACCAGGCGCGCGCAGACCAGGATGGGATATGTCGGTGCCACAGCGGACAGGAACTGGCCCAGCGAGAACACGGCAAGCACGCCCAGCAGCATCCGCTTGAACTCAAAGCGCGATGCGAACACCATGAGCGGCAGCGACAGCAGCATGACGCCCCAGGCGTAGACCGAAATCATGATGCCTGCCTGGGCCTCGGTGAGCGAGAACGACGCGGCGATGTCGATCAGCAGACCGATGGGCATGAACTCCGACGTGTTGAACACGAACGCGCAGCAGGTGAGCCCGATGAGCGGGAGCCACTGCTTAAGCGTGATGCCGTCTTGCCTTGCCTGACTCATATATAACGTCTCCAATCATTTTGAGCGGAGGCGATTATATAGCAACGGCCCCGCATCCGTCAGTTACAGATGCGGGGCCGCAATCAACTTGATATACAGAGGTTACGCCATCAATAAATAGCTAAGCCAACCCCAGCAATATGCCCGCCGAATGCACGACAAACGCCACGATCCAGGCGACCGTCACCTGAAACGCGAACACGGCAACGGCATAACGTGCGCCCAGCTCGCTCTTGACGGCGCCGATTGCCGCCACACACGGCGGGTACAGCAACGTAAAGACCAGGAACACGTAAGCGGTAAACGGCGAAAACATGGTCGACAGCGCCGCGGGCGACGTTGCGCCCAAAAGCACCGTGAGCGTCGAGATGACGCTCTCCTTGGCAATAAGTCCCGTGACGAGCGCCGTCGAGGCGCGCCAGTCGCCAAAGCCGAGCGGCGCCAGTAGCGGAGCGATAATGCTGCCCAGACCTGCAAGCAGACTCTGCGACTGATCGGCGACCACATTAAAGCGAATGTCGAACGTCTGAAGGAACCAGATGACCACGGTAGCGGCAAAGATAATGGTAAAGGCCTTGGTAATAAAGTCCTTGGCCTTATCCCATGCCAGCATCACCGTCGTCTTGACACTCGGCAGGCGGTAATTGGGAAGCTCCATGATAAACGGCACCGGGTCGCCCTTAAATGCCGTGCGATTGAGCACCAAAGCCGCGATGCAACCGACCGCAATGCCAATCAGATAGAGCGAGACCATGGCGGGAACCGTCGCCTGCGGGAAAAACGCCCCGCACAGCAGACCGTAGACCGGCAACTTGGCCGAACAGCTCATGAACGGCGTGAGCATGACCGTCATCTTGCGGTCGTGCTCGGATGGGAGCGTACGGGTCGACATGATAGCCGGCACGGTGCAGCCAAAACCGACGAGCATAGGCACGAAGCTGCGGCCCGACAGGCCAAAGCGACGCAGCACTTTATCCATGACAAAGGCCACGCGCGCCATGTAGCCGGAGTCTTCCAGAATGGAGAGGAACAAAAAGAGCACGACGATAATCGGCAGGAAGGTCAGCACGCTGCCCACGCCCGTAAGCACGCCGTCGACAGCCAGCGAGCGCACCACGTCGTTGGTGCCGAACGCCTTGAGGCCCGCATCGGCCGAGGCGATGATGGCAGCGATGCCGTCCTCCATAAGTCCCTGCAACGCCGCGCCGATCACGCCGAACGTCAGCCAAAAGACGAGACCCATGATCACCAGGAACGCCGGAATGGCCGTGTAGCGACCCGTCAGGATGCGGTCGATCTTGACGGAACGCACGTGCTCGCGGCTCTCGTGCGGCTTGACGACGCAGCGCCCACACACGTCGCCGATAAAGCCGAAGCGCATGTCAGCCAGTGCAGACAGACGGTCGGTACCGGCCTCACCCTCCATCTGGGTAATGATGTGCTCGATGGCGTCAAGTTCGTTACGGTCCAGATGAAGCGCCTCGGTCACCAGCTCGTCGCCCTCAACCAGCTTGGTCGCCGCAAAACGCACCGGGATATGCGCCGTCGCGGCATGGTCCTCGATAAGGTTGGCGATGCCGTGAATGCAGCGATGCAGCGCGCCGCCGTCTGGACCATCGGGCGCGCAGAAGTCCAGGCGACCGGGGCGCTCGCGGAACCGCGCCACGTGCAAGGCATGATCCACCAACTCGCCAATACCCTCGTTGCGGGCAGCGCTAATGGGAACAACAGGCACGCCCAGCAGGCTCTCGAGCAGGTTGACGTCTACGGCACCACCATTGGCGGTCACCTCGTCCATCATGTTGAGCGCGATGACCATGGGGCGGTCGAGCTCCATGAGCTGCAGCGTCAGGTACAGGTTACGCTCGATGTTGGTGGCGTCAATGATGTCGATGATGGCGTCCGGGCGCTCGTCGAGGATGAACTGACGGCTCACGACCTCTTCGCCTGTGTACGGCGACAGCGAATAAATACCGGGCAGGTCGGTAACGTTCGCCTCGGGGTGGTTGCGGATGGTGCCATCTTTGCGGTCGACCGTCACGCCGGGAAAGTTACCGACGTGCTGGTTGGAGCCCGTAAGCTGGTTGAACAGCGTGGTCTTACCGCAGTTTTGGTTGCCGGCGAGGGCAAAATGCAGCGGCGCGCCCTCGGGCACGGCCGTCTTGGCAGCACGGGGCGAATACGTCCCCTCGCCGAGTGCCGGGTGCTCCGTCGTACCGATTGCGGCGTTAGCGCGCGGACCCATATCGGTATCGTGAATGCCCACAAGCTCAATGCGGGCGGCATCGTCCTTGCGCAACGTCAGCTCGTAGCCACGCAGGCGGATCTCGAGCGGGTCGCCCATGGGGGCGTACTTCATCATGGTGACTTCGGTGCCCGGCGTTAGACCCATGTCCAAAATATGCTGTCGGAGTGCCTGATCGTCCGATGCCACCGATGCGACAACGGCGTCCTTTCCGATCTCGAGTGTATCGAGCTTCACGTCCGTGTTCCTCCCCCGGCGCCCACAGGGCGTTGCATTTTGTTTATCTTGGCTAACCGTTTGCCATGGCTAACCAATTGTAACCATGCATGATAGCGCGAACACACAGCGACGTTCAATCAACAGATCGGTGCAAGGGGGACGGATTACTTTGCGCCAAGCCCTTGAGAGCTAGAGCGATGCCGATGTCTTGGAACCGACAGCGAAAGCCCGCTAGAGCGGCAAGTGGTTACGGCGTTTGGTAAAACGCCGTAACTAAAACCCGTGGCGCTCCAGAAAGCGGAAAGCCAGGCGGATCCAAGGGCGGACTGCCACCTGTTTGTCCTCGTTATCGACCGCGGTGTTGGCGTTACCGAGCGAAAGCCCGTGACCACCTTGGTCAAAGACGTGCATCTCGCAAGCGACGCCCTCCTCGGCCATGCGCTGCGCAAACGGATAGACCTGCGCGATCGGCGCCGTCTTGTCGTCGGACACGCCCCACACAAAGGTCGGTGGCATCTGACGCGAAACATGCGTGGTGGGGCAGATGTCGGCCAGATGCTCGTCAGTTGCCTCACCGCCCGTCACCATCGACAGGTAGTCGTTGAGCAAATCGCGCCCCGTCTTGCCGCCCGTCTTGGGCACGCGCAAGTCAATGCGCGGATCGCGCGTCTGCATGTCGCGCACATAGGCAAAGTCGAGCAATGGATAACCCAGCACCACGGCATCGGGACGAATGTCGTCCGGACGCGCCCCTGCCAGGCCCGCGAAGGGACCAGTCTTCCACTGTGTTGCCAGCGAGGCGCAAATCATGCCACCAGCAGAAAAGCCCACGACGCACACGCGCTTGGGGTCGACATGCCACTCGTCGGCATTCGCGCGCACCGTGGCGACCATCTTGGCAAGATCTGCCTGGGGGTGCGGAAAGCTCACGTCACCCGTAGAACTCGTGACATAGTTGAGCACAAAGGCCTGGTAGCCGCGGTCCAAAAACGCAAACGCCACCGGGTCCTGCTCGTGCGGAGCGATATGCGTAAACCCGCCTCCGCCGCAGATGATCACCGCGGGGCGGCGGCCATTGGGCTTGTCGGGCAGCGGCTCGGCACCCAGATACGTAAAGGTCGCCGGATAATCCTCGGTCGGCTCCTCGCCCCACAGCGCATGGTTCTCGACAATCATATGTGCTCCCTTCGCGCAAATTATGCGCACTCTTTTTTCGCATCTAAGCGTACCCCAGTTGGGTGCAGGACGCAGAAACTCTCCGGCAATAAGTTTCCCTCCAACTGATATATCACATAATCCCAGCTCAGAGGTATCGCTGAGCAGCGTAGAATAGGGGGCGTTGACCAAGCCGCGAAACACATATGAAACGTTTCCGGCAAACCAAACGCGCGATATGCGCCTATTTAAGTTGGAGGCAACTATGGGTCTGCTCGATTCGCTTAAGTCCACCTTCACCTCGACCGGCGAGGCGTCCGTTCCGCCCGCAGCAAGCTTCGCCACCCGCGAAGGCGTCATCTATGCCCCCGTCAACGGCGTGCTCGTCAACCTGGACGAGGTTCCCGACGAAACGATCGCCTCGGGCATGCTTGGCCAGGGCTATGGCATCGAGCCCATTACCGGCACCATCTATGCGCCCGCCAACGGCCGCATCGGCGCCACCACTGTCACCAACCACTCCATCGGCATGATCACCGAGGACGGTCTTCGCGTGTTCATCCATGTTGGCCTGGGCACCGTGGAAATGAACGGCAAGGGTTTTGCCCGCTTTGTCGAGATGGGCGATGTGGTCAAGGCAGGCCAGCCGCTCATCAGCTTCGACCGCGAGGCCATTAAGGCCGCTGGTCACGAGGACATCGTGACCGTCATCGTCTCCGAGCTCGATCGTCTTAAGAGCATCGACCATGTCGGCGAGTCCGGAACGCTTATTGGCGGCAACCCGCTCGTCAAGCTTGGCGACCCGCTGCTGGTAGCCAAGACCAAGTAGCCAGGCCCCGCGCCACACAGCCAAAAGGCACCTCGTCAAGCGCCCGCGACCATTTGGCCGCGGGCGCTTTTCGTTTGAAAAACCATCCCGCCAATGCCTTATCTGTATAGCCCAAATGAGCCGAGCTGCTAGAATATCGAACTGTATGGATAACTATCATTCAACCGTTATGGGAGGATACGTGAACCGCACCAAAATCGCGCAGCTCTATGCCGATGCCGAGTCGCTCGGCGGCCAGACCGTCACCGTCGCCGGCTGGGTCAAGTCCGTCCGCGACATGAAGAACTTTGGCTTTGTTACGCTCAACGACGGCAGCTGCTTCCGCGACCTGCAGGTCGTCATGAACCGCGAGGCGCTCGACAACTACGACGAGATCGCCCATCAAAACGTCTCGGCCGCACTCATTTGCACCGGCACCGTCAAGCTGACCCCCGATGCGCCCCAGCCTTTCGAGCTTTCTGCCACCTCCATCGAGGTCGAGGGCACGAGCGCCCCGGATTACCCGCTGCAGAAGAAGCGCGCAACCGTCGAGTTCCTGCGCACCCAGCAGCACCTGCGCCCGCGCACCAACCTGTTCCGCGCCGTCTTCCGCATCCGCTCTGTCGCGGCTGCCGCCATCCACCGCTTCTTCCAGGAGCAGGGCTTTGTCTACGTCAACACCCCCATCATCACCACGAGTGACTGCGAGGGCGCCGGCGAGATGTTCCGCGTGACCACGCTCGACCCCAAAAATCCGCCCCTCACTGAGTCCGGCGAGGTCGACTGGAGCCAGGACTTCTTTGGCAAGCATGCAAGCCTCACCGTGTCCGGCCAGCTCAATGCCGAGAACTTTGCCATGGCCTTTGGCGACGTGTACACCTTTGGCCCCACCTTCCGCGCCGAAAACTCCAACACCACGCGCCACGCCGCCGAGTTTTGGATGATCGAGCCCGAGATGGCCTTTGCCGACCTGAACGACTACATGGATAACGCCGAGGCCATGCTCAAGTACGTCCTTAAGGACGTCATGGCCACCTGCCCCGACGAGCTCAATATGCTCAACAAGTTTGTGGACAAGGGTCTGCTCGAGCGCCTGGACCATGTCGCCAACTCCGACTTTGCCCGCGTTACCTACACCGAGGCCGTCGAGATCCTAGAGCAGGCAGTCGCTGCTGGCCACCAGTTTGACTACCCCGTCAGTTGGGGCATCGACTTGCAGACCGAGCACGAGCGCTTCCTGACCGAGGAGCACTTTAAGCGCCCGACCTTCGTGACCGACTACCCGGCCGAGATCAAGGCGTTCTACATGCGCATGAACGAGGACGGCAAGACCGTCGCCGCCGCCGACTGCCTGGTTCCCGGTATCGGCGAGATCATCGGTGGCTCCCAGCGCGAGGAGCGCCTGGATCTGCTCGAGGCCCGCATCAAGGACCTGGGCATGAATCCCGAGCAGTACAAGTACTACCTTGACCTGCGCCGCTACGGTTCCTGCAAGCACGCCGGCTACGGTCTGGGCTTCGAGCGCTTGGTCATGTATCTGACCGGCGTGGGCAACATCCGCGACGTCCTGCCGCACCCGCGCACCGTGGGCAACGCCGACTTCTAATCGTCGGACGCTAGCTCGCGTCGCCACACGCCAACGCTCATCGCATAAGCGCTTCTCGACATCGGTCGAGAGGCGCTTTTTTTCAACAGCATCCGTCAAGCTTTTGGCAAGTTTTTGGTCAGTTGAGCAGGGCTGTTGAAAACTCGACCCGCCGTTTGCCGACAACTACCGACCGCCCAGAGCGCCCTGCGCCCCTGAAAAAGCCCCACGTCCTAGGCTCCATACCGTCGCCACCCAAAACGGAAAGGACGTGGGCACGATGACCGAAGCCGCTGTTGAAACCTACGACACCACGACGAGGGGCGCCGCCTCGATGGCAGTCTATCGCGCCGTTCGCATCCTGCAACTATTAAGCGAAAACACCGGCGAGGACAAGGCCATGCTTTCCGATGAGTTGATCCGGCGCCTCGCCCATCCCGACGACCCCGCCCGCATGCCCATCTCGGCGGCGCGGCGCAGCATCTACACCGCCATCTCCGCGCTTCGCCATGCCGGATACGAAATTGAGTACAAACGCGGCGTGGGCTACAAACTTCTTACCCGCCCGCTCACCGATGAAGAGATCATCCGGCTCCACGGTATGGTCATGCGCAACCGCTCCACGCCTATCGCTATCCGCAAGAGCATGGCGCAGCACTTAGTTGCCATGGCGAGCGCCGACGTTCGCGGCTACCTCGATACACCCGAACCCGTTCCAAGCGCAGGCAGCAAGGCCACCAAGGCAACACGCACGCCCATCAAGCGCATCGACACGTGCGAG
This sequence comes from Collinsella sp. CLA-ER-H3, assembly GCF_040092425.1. NCBI lineage: Bacteria > Bacillati > Actinomycetota > Coriobacteriia > Coriobacteriales > Coriobacteriaceae > Collinsella > Collinsella sp. CLA-ER-H3. The sequence continues at coordinate 280,674 of NZ_JBBNLP010000001.1, read as the reverse complement.
CTCGTCGAGCAGGCCATCGACCACGGAACCACGGTGAGTTTTGATATTTCGAGCGTCACGACACGTGGCGAAACCGAAGCAGCACGGATGACACTCCGTCCCTTTGCCATCAAGCAACGAGACAGCATCTCGTATTTGCTGGGAACGGTCTACGACGCCCGAGGCGCCGATGACACGTTGCGTACTGTAGAGATTGGCCGAATGAGAAACGTCACTACACGTCTCCTCGACGGCAAGAAGCTCTTCGCCGCCCTGGACGAGGACGACGCCTCCTCCGCCGCATAAGGCCCTCCGCCGCCCATTCGACTACCCGTACCGCCCATCCGATTCTGTATTAAAAAACCCGCCAGGCTGTTGTAAAAATGGACATCAGCGCTACTATAGTTCCACTTGCACTTTGTCCCAGTGCAGTGTTTCCAGCCATTTTTATACTGGGGGTAATGATATGAAGGACATCACCATCAGCCGCAGGAGCCTTCTGGTCTCCGCCGGCCTGCTCGCGCTCGCCCCGCTCGCCGGATGCGGCGGCAACTCTGGTTCCGGCTCTGCTGCCGCCGGTTCCGACTACACCATCGGCGTTCTGCAGCTCACCGAGCACTCCGCACTCGATGCCGCCAACGACGGCTTTGTCAAGGCCATCAAGGAGAGCGGCCTTAAGGTCAAGATCGACCAGAAGAACGCCCAGAACGACCAGTCCACGTGTAAGTCCATCGCCGACAAGTTCGTGGGCGATGGCGTCGACCTGATCTACGCCATCGCCACGCCCGCCGCACAGGCTGCTGCCGGTGCCACGGCGGATATCCCCATCGTGGGCTGCGCCATCACCGACTACGCCGCCTCCGGCCTGGTCCAGGACAACGACAAGCCGGGTACCAACGTCACAGGCGCTTCCGACCTCACCCCGGTCGCCGAGCAACTCGAGATGATGCAGAAGGTCCTGCCCGACGTAAAGAAGGTCGGCCTGCTCTACTGCACCGCCGAGTCCAACTCCGACGTCCAGATCAAGGCCGCCAAGAAGGAGCTCGACAAGTTGGGCCTCGAGTACACCGATTTCACCGTCTCGAGCTCCAACGAGATTCAGTCCGTCGTCGAGTCTGCCGTGGGCAAGGTCGATGCGCTGTACTCCCCCACCGACAACACCATCGCCGCGGGTGCCTCGCAGGTCGGCCAGATCTGCAAGGAGAACAAGCTTCCCTTTGTGACCGGCGAGGAGGGTATGTGCATGGCCGGCGGCCTGTTCACCCTCTCCATCAACTATAAGGACCTGGGCTACGCCGCGGGCGAGATGGCCGTTAAGATCCTGAAGGGCGAGGCCAAGCCCGAGGATATGCCGATCAAGCACCTCTCGAGCAAGGACCTGGTCGTCGTCAAGAACGACGAGATGGCCGAGGCCCTAGGCATCGACCTTTCCGCTCTGGACGAGTAGCGCCATGCGCGGTAACGCGTCTAGGGCCCGCACGCGCGCCACAGCCGCGTTATTCAATATCTGAGTCCTTGGGGCGAACGCTAAAGACCGGCGTTCGCCCTGCTTGTTTCAGGTAAAACAAAACATCTGTCCACCGCTCTTTTATGCATTGGTACCGCTATTATGGAAAATCACGTGTCCACCCTATCCTAGGAGGTATGAAGCATGCTCATTGCATTGCAGGGCGCCGTTTCGCAGGGCGTCCTCTGGGGCATCATGGTGCTTGGCGTGTTTATCACGTTCCGCCTGCTCGACATCCCCGATATGACCTGCGACGGCAGCTTTGCCCTCGGCGGCTGTGTCTGCGCCGTGCTCATCGTCAACAATAACGTCGACCCCTTGCTCGCCGTGCTGGCCGGCATGTGCGCCGGCGCCATCGCGGGCGCCGTCACGGGCATCTTGACCACCGTCTTTGAGATTCCCGCAATCCTCGCCGGAATCCTTACGCAGATCAGTCTGTGGTCCATCAACCTGCGCATCATGGGCAAGTCCAACACGCCCATCCTTGCCAAGGGCACTATCTTCTCATCCGTCAGCAACATGACGGGCCTGCCGCAGTCCACTGTTGCCATTATCCTAGGCATTGTGCTGGCCGTGGCCATCGTCGCCATCCTGTACTGGTTCTTTGGCACCGAGATCGGCTCGGCGCTGCGTGCCACCGGCAACAACGAGTACATGATCCGCGCCCTGGGCGTTAACACCAACACCACCAAAATGATCGCCCTCGTGCTCTCCAACGCCCTCATTGGCCTTTCGGGTGCGCTCATCTGCCAGAGCCAGAAGTATGCCGACATCGGCATGGGCACCGGCGCCATCGTTATCGGTCTTGCCGCCATCGTCATCGGCGAGGTGCTCGGTCGCCTGCTGCCCGGCGGCCTCACGCAGTTTAGCGTCCGTCTTGCCTCCGCCGTCTTTGGCTCCGTGGTGTACTTCCTTATCCGCGCCATCGTGCTGCAGCTGGGCATGGACGCCAACGACATGAAGCTACTCTCCGCCGTGATCGTCGCCGTGGCCCTGTGCGTGCCCGTGGTTTGGGAGCGCTATAAGCTCCGCAGCTCCTACACGAAGGGAGATGAGGCAGATGCTTAAGCTCTCGCACGTCAAGAAGACCTTTAACAAGGGCACCGTCACCGAGAAGCGCGCGCTCACCGGCGTCGACCTCACCCTGAATGACGGCGACTTTGTAACCGTGATTGGCGGCAACGGCGCCGGCAAGTCCACGCTGCTCAACATGATCGCCGGCGTGTATCCGCTCGATTCGGGCGTTATCGAGCTCGACGGCACCGACATCTCGCGTCTGAGCGAGTCGCAGCGCGCCAAGTACCTGGGCCGCGTGTTTCAGGACCCCATGCGCGGTACCGCTGCTGACATGCAGATCGCCGAGAACCTGGCCCTCGCCAAGCGTCGCGGCCAGCGTCGCGGCCTTTCGTGGGGCGTCACCAAGGCCGAGAAGGACGAGTACGTTGAGCTGCTCAAGCGCCTGGACCTTGGTCTGGACACACGCCTCAACGCCAAGGTCGGCCTGCTCTCGGGCGGCCAGCGCCAGGCACTCACCCTGTTGATGGCCACGCTCACCAGGCCGCGCCTGCTGCTGCTCGACGAGCACACGGCGGCCCTCGACCCCAAGACGGCATCGAAGGTGCTCAACCTGACCGAGGAGATCGTCGACGAGAACCACCTGACCACGCTCATGGTCACGCACAACATGAACGACGCCATCCGTCTGGGCAACCGTCTGATCATGATGCACGAAGGCCACGTGATCTACGACGTGGCGGGCGATGAGAAGAAGTCGCTCACCGTAGCCGACCTGCTGCAGAAGTTCGAGGAGGTCTCGGGCGGCGAGCTCGCCAACGACCGCATGCTGCTGAGCTAAACCTACCAAAAAGGGACAGGTTTATTTTGGCAGGTTTTATCTGCGCAAACGTCAAAACCGCCGCAAAGGAACAGACGCCCTTGCGGCGGTTTTCGCATATTATGTCGATAATCCGATATTCAACCAGACTTTCTGGCTAAGGACTAAGGAAACTGCCATGAAAAGACTCCCCCGCCTTGCGTTAGCCGCCGCATTGTTTGCCGGCTCGCTCGCAGGCATCCCAAGCCTCGCTTTCGCGGGGAACCTGCCCGCCGCTATTGACGGCTCCGTGGCCGTCATGCACACCAACGACATCCACGGCAGCTACAAGTACAGCTACAACGAAAGCAAGGGCACCGGCACTGTGGGCTTTGACGGACTGGCGGTTCTCTATAGCGCCCAAAGCAGCGCCCCCGATCTTTTGCTCGATGCGGGCGATACCTTCCACGGGCAGTCCTTTGCCACCATGAGCGAGGGCAAGAGCATCGCCGAGCTCATGGACACCTTCTACGCCGACGGCTACGATGCGACCACACCGGGCAACCACGACTGGAGCTATGGCGCAGACAAGCTCCGCACCATGACCGGCTACAGCACCACCGGCACGCCCTTCGCCATGCTCTGCGCGAACGCGAAGTCTACGAGCGGCGTATGGAGCTCGAGCATCACCAAGACGCTCAACCGCACTTGGAAGGACGACGAGGGCAGTTCCACGTTTGATTACAAGATTAAGGTCGGTGTCGTCGGAGCCATGGATGAGTCGCTGGGCTCCTCGCTGCGCGCGGACCTGATCGAGGGCACGTCGTTCTCGGGTGCGGTGGACGCCATCAATGCCGAGGCCAAGCGACTGCGCGAGGACGAGGGCTGCAACGTTATCGTCTGCATTGCGCACACGCTCAACGCTAAGCCCTTTGCCGCACGGCTCGCCGGCGTCGATGCCCTGGTCGCAGGCCACGAACACATCAACCTTAACGAGAAGGTGACGGGAGCCGACGGCAAGACAATCCACGTTGTCGAGGCGGGCAGCGCCTTTGCCGAAGTGGGACTGCTTTCCGTCCCCTACGAGTACGACACGAATGGCACCGAGACGACCAACGATGACACGGTCACGGTCCCTGCAGACGGCAGCGACGAGAGGCTCTACACCGCCAAGAACGTCAACGACCTTTTGGCAGACCCCGACAAGGGCTCCGACTACCAAAGCCACCTTGAAGACGTCCGCAACAAGATCAAGCCGCTCGACGAGGCCTTTGAAAACGAATCGAACAAGGTGCTCGGCACATCCGCCACCAACTATTTCTACGGCGAGGACGCCGCAGGCACGCATGGTTGGGAAATGGTGCGCACCACCGATTTCCGCCCCAGCAAGGAGGGCGACACCACCAAGGCCCAGACCATCGGCCACGTGATTTGCGGCTCCCATCTTGCCCTGACGGGCGCGGACCTCGCTATCGAAAACGCTGGCGGCATCCGCGGCGGCATCGCGGCGGGCAACGTGACCGCCGGCAACGTCATCGCCATCTCGCCCTACGGCAACACCGTGGAAACCTGGACCATGACCGGCGCGGACTTCCTCGCAGCACTCGAGCACTCGCTGCAAATCAGCGACGAGTGCAATCACAGCTACGAGCTTCAGCAAGCCTACGTGGCAGCCGGCCATACCGAGCAGGAGGCGCAAGACAAGTACAAGTGGCGCGATGACTCTGGCAGCGTTCTCTCCTTTGGCGGCATCAACGTGACGATTGATTGGACGCAGCCCGAAGGCAAGCGCATTGTGAGTGCCACACTCACCAAGGACGGCAGTACGCTCGACCCCGCCAAGACCTATACCGTCGCCACCAACAACTACATCATTACCAACACGACCGACTTTCCCACCTTTGCACACGCCACCAAGTACACCGAGTGGGGCACGTGCGAGGCGGCGCTGAGGACGCTGATCGGGCAGAACGGCTGGGAGAGCAAGATGGCCTCACTCGCGGGCACCATCAGCTTTGGCTCCGCTGCCGTGGACCCCACGCCCTCACCGGCCCCGACGCCTAAGCCCTCGTCTAAGACGGACACGGCGACCACGAAGGTCATCACCAAGAAGACGACCGGTAAGCTTGCCGCAACGGGAGACCGCACGCTAGCAGTAGTTGGCGCGTGCCTTATCGGCGGCATCATCGTCATCATGCTCGGCATTATCTGGAAGCGTCGACGCTAAGCTACACCGCCGGGCCTTACAGCCCCGCCGCGTAAACCTTATATCGAGCACAGAAGCCCGTCCGAATTTGATCGGACGGGCTTCTTGGTGGGTATCATGGTTGGACGATCATTAGGAGGTTTCCCTACATGGAATTGTTTGAGCCGATTCTTCATTTCTTTGAGCAACGGTGGGTCCACAACATCATCTGGGCCGTCATCTTGGCGATAGGCACCGCCGTCGCCGCCAAGGTCGTATCCAAGACCCTGAGCCATCTGCTCAACCGAGACGATAACCCGCTTCCGGCATCGAGTATCTTCATCAACATCGCGCGCGCCGTCATCTGGATGATTGGCGGCAGCTTTATCCTCGACAACTGTTTTGGCATTAACGCAAACGCCCTCGTCGCCGCTCTTGGCGTCGGCGGCATCGCCATCTCTCTGGGTTTCCAGGACACGCTCTCAAACCTTATCGGCGGCATGCAGGTGACGTTTATGGGCATCATCAAGCCCGGCGACAATATCGAGGTCGGCGGCGTGTCGGGCGTGGTCCAGGACATCACCTGGCGTCATACGACCATCGAGGACGCCTGCGGGCAAACCATCATCGTCCCCAACTCAAATATCTCCAAGAACACGCTCGTGCACCTCATGCCCTTTGGGCGTGTGGCTGTGCCCGTTGCCGTAAAGGACACGTCTAAGTGGGCTTCCCTTGACGTGCTGGCAGACGAGCTGACCAGCGCCACCAAGGCCGCCGTGCTTCCCATCTCGGGCTTTGACAAGGAGCCCTACGTACTCTTTAGCGAAATCGGCGACTTTGGCATCAAAGGAAAGATCATCTTTATCGTCAGCGACGACAGCACTACTTTCACGGCAGCCGACGCCTGCATCCGCGCCATCGCCCCCATCATCGCCTAAACCACCGCAAAGGGGACAGGCATCTTTGTAGTGGTTTTCATTCGTGGTACCATGGTTCATATCGTTGTTTAAACGACTAAGGGAGTAGACACCATGGAAGAGGCCTATCGTCAAGCACGCAAGCGCGGCGAGCAGGGACGCCGTCGCGCCATTAGCCAAAGCGAGCATCCATACCTTACGGACCTCGATAGCTTGGTTGCTCAGCTCCCCTTAGGTCAGCGAGTGAGCGTCGGCCTGCGGGATATTCCGCTCGAAATGGTCGTCGGCACGGTCACCAAAGGCCGTCAGTCCGCCTTTTCATGCAACTTTATGCCCCTGTTGCCGTTTAACACCGAGTTCGCCCGCAAGTGGTCCAACCTCTACGACATCCAGGTAACCGAGGGCTATCGCGACCCCGTCATCGTCACCGAGTTCATGCATCGGTTCTATGTCCAGGAAGGCAACAAACGCGTCAGTGTCCTCAAATTCCTAGACGCTCCGACGGTTTCGGCCAAGGTCACCCGTCTCTACCCCGGCACATGGGATTCCGTCGAAAGCCGCCTGTACGGCGAGTTCTGCGCGTTTTGGCGCGTCTGTCCCCTATACGAGATCGAGTTCTCGCGTGAGGGAAGCTACGAAACGCTCGCCAAGATGCTCGGTCAGAACCTTATCGAAAAATGGCCGCAGAAAAAGGTCGACTACCTGCGCCACACCTTCCTGCTCTTTAAGCGCGCCTACCTTCGCGCAGGCGGCGACCACCTGGACATTACGCCTGCCGACGCCATGCTCGTCTACCTCAACGTGTACAACCAGGACCGCCTGCTGGATACGCCGACGGATATCGTCGTAAACCGCCTGTGCAAGATCTGGCGCGAGCTGGTCATCGCCGGGAAAAGCGACGAGGACAAGGTCGATCTTGTCGAAGCACCGAGCATCGACGAGGAGGAGACGCCCGCCAAGTCCACCTCCGGCGTGCTCAACTTCTTTATGGGCAAGACCGTCTATTCGGCGGCCAACCCCCTGCGCATCGCCTTTATCCATGAGTTCCCCTGTGCGGCGTCGAGCTGGGACAGTCTGCACGACCAAGGACGTCAGTATCTCGATGAGCACTTTGACGGTATCGTGCGCACCGAGGCGTTCGAGGACTGTCACGATCCGGACGTGTTCTACGCCGCCGTGGAAACGGCTGTCAAACATGGAGACAACGTCATCTTCTCGACCTCGCACCGCCTGATGGAATACACGCTCAGAGCTGCCGTTGAGTATCCCCAGGTTCGGTTCCTTAACTGCTCTATCGGCCTTCCCCACCAAAGCGTCCGTTCGTACTTTGGCAAGATGTACGAGGCCAAGTTTCTCCTGGGCGCCCTTGCCGCCAGCATGGCGGACAACCATCGCATCGGCTACCACGCGTCGGTCTTCGCATCCGGCGCGCTCAGCGAGATCAATGCCTTTGCCATCGGTGCCTCGCTGCTCGACCCCCGCGCGCAAATTATCCTCACCTGGGGCGATGTGCCCGCCGGCGGTCTTGCCGAGGCCATGTGCCGCGAAGGCGTGAGCGTCATGACCGGCGCTGACATGTCAAAGTCGCTCGAAGACCCTACGGCCTACGGACTCCACCGCCTGGTCGATGGCAAGGTTTCCGGCATCGCCATGCCGGTATGGAACTGGGGCCGTTACTACGAGCTCATCGTTCGCAGCCTTCTGCACGGCACGTGGGACGAGACCAGCGATGACAACCAAGTGCGCGCCGTCAACTACTGGTACGGCATGAGTTCCGGCGTTATCGACATCCGTTACGCTCCGGGCCTACCCTACCAGACGCGCAAACTCGTGCAGTTGCTCCGCAACGGCATTGTCGAGGGATCCATCAACCCCTTTGGCGGCGAGCTCCACAGCCAGAACGGCGTGGTACAGATCGAAGGCTTCCCTCCGCTGCCGAGCACGCAGATTGTCGAGATTAATTGGCTGGCGGATAACGTGGTAGGCACCATTCCGCAGCTCGACGATGAGCCGGGAGTTACCGCCCTATGAAGATCCTTGCCATAGCCGATACCGAGGAACGATGCCTTTGGGAGTGCTTTCGCAAGGAACGCTTTGAGGGAGTCGACCTGATTTTGTCCGCCGGCGATCTGGACCCGGACTATCTTGAGTTTTTAGTTACGGTCATCAACAAGCCGCTCATCTACGTGCGCGGCAATCACGATGATCGCTACGCACGTCATGCACCGGGCGGATGTATCTGCGTGGAAGACAGCGTGTACACGTACCGAGGGATTCGCATTGCGGGCCTTGGCGGATCCATGCGTTATCGCGACGGCGCCAACATGTACACCGAGCGCGAGATGGCCAAGCGCATGCGCAAGCTGTCCCGCAAAGTGAGGATGGTCGGCGGCTGCGACATTCTGCTTACTCATGCACCCGCCGCCGGTATGGGTGATCTGGACGATCTGCCGCATCGAGGGTTTGAGTGCTTTAACACGGCGCTTGAGTCCTGGGGGGCCGACTACATGGTGCATGGGCATGTACACCAAAGCTATGGTCGCGACTTTCAACGCGAGCGGCAGCATGTGTGTGGAACGACGATCATCAACGCCTGCGGCTATACGCAGTTTGAGCTCGACCAGACGCGCTACCCCATCCGTAGCTGGCAGGCAGCCTGGCTCAATTCGCAAACCATGCGCCGCGAGCTCAAGCGCCACGATGCCATCGAGTCCTCAACAGCCAGAACACCCTGGTAACCACCATAAAGGGGACTGTCTACTTCGTGTTGGTTTTAACCCGAGATAGCAAGAAACCCGGTCCTGCGCAGGGCAGAACCGGGTTTCTTTAGCAATGCTTGCTTTGCTCAGGCAGTAACTAGCAGTTACTCAGCCAGGAAGTCACGCTGGACAGCGGGATCGACCTTGACGCCAGGGCCCATGGTGGAAGACACGGAGATGGACTTGACGTACTTGCCCTTAGCAGAAGAGGGCTTGACGCGCAGGATCTCGGTGTACAGGGCAGCGTAGTTCTCAACGAGCTGCTGCTCAGAGAAGGACTTCTTGCCCAAGGGCACGTGGCAGATGCCGTAGCGGTCGGCGCGGTACTCAACGCGGCCAGCCTTGAGCTCGGAGACCATCTTCGCGACGTCCATGGTCACGGTGCCGAGCTTGGGGTTCGGCATAAGGCCACGGGGACCAAGGATCTTACCGATGCGGCCAACCTTGGCCATCATGTTCGGCGTAGCAATAGCGGCGTCGAAGTTGATCTCGCCCTTCTGGATCTGGGCGACGAGCTCGTCGGAACCGATGATGTCGGCGCCGGCAGCCTCGGCCTCGCGGGCCTTCTCACCCTCGGCGAAGACGGCAACACGAACGGTCTTGCCGGTGCCGTGAGGCAGGGAGATGGAACCACGGATGTTCTGGTCAGCCTTACGAGTATCGATGCCCAGACGGAAGTGGGCCTCGACGGTCTCGTCGAACTTGGCGGTGTCGAGCTCCTTGATGAGCTTGGCAGCCTGAAGGGGGGTGTAGAGCGTGGCGCGGTCGATCTTCTCGGCAGCGGCGTTATAGCTCTTACCATGCTTAGCCATGTGCATTACCTCCTGTGGTTAAACGGGCGTGAGCCCTCCCACATCGTATCGTGTGCCCTATTGCACACATTTAACGGGCGCCCCGGTCGGAGCACCCGTCGTTACCATAAGAAATCGCTACTCAGCGATGGTGACGCCCATGGAACGGGCGGTACCGGCGATGATCTTCTTGGCGGCGTCAATGTCGTTGGCATTGAGGTCCGGCATCTTGATCTCGGCGATCTTGGTGAGCTGCTCCTGGGAGAGCTGACCAACCTTGTCGGCCTGGGGCTTAGCGGAACCAGACTTGAGGTTCAGCTCCTTCTTGATGAGGTGAGCCGCCGGCGGGGTCTTGGTGATGAAGGAGAAGGACTTATCCTCGTAGACAGAAATCTCAACGGGGATGATGTCGCCCTTCTTGTCCTGCGTCTCGGCGTTAAAGGCCTGGCAGAACTGCATGATGTTCACGCCAGCAGCGCCCAGGGCGGGGCCGACGGGAGGAGCGGGGTTAGCTGCACCAGCAGGAATCTGGAGCTTAATGACGTTGGCAACCTTCTTCTCAGCCATGGTCATTCCTTTCGAATCACGAGTGTGAAGTACTTGCTATATCGTAAGCACGCACGTGTTAGAAGCACTCCTGAGATGAGCAGTCACAGAAGAAGCACGCTCGCGCGAACGGACGAAAACTTAAGCGATGACAGCGACCTGGTTAAAGTCGAGCTCGACAGGCGTCTCGCGGCCAAAGATCATCAGCGTGACCTTGAGCTTGCCAGCCTCGGTGTTAACCTCGGAGACCTTGCCATCAAAGTCGGTAAGCGGGCCATCGGTGACGCGGACGGACGTACCGACCTCAATATCAACCGAGGTGCGCTTGGGCGAATCGCCCTTACCGGGACGACGAGTCATCTTGTTGTACTCGTCGCGGGAAAGCGGAGCGGGCTTGCCGTTGCCGCCTAGGAAACCGGTGACGCCAGGCGTGTTACGAACACACGTCCAAGCATCGTCATCCATCTCCATGCGGACCAGGACATAACCCGGGAAGATCTTGGAATCCTTGGTCTCACGCTTGCCACCCTCTTTAATCTCGGTGACGCGCTCCATAGGAATCTCGATATCAAAGATACGGTCCTGCATGCCCATAGTCTCGATGCGATGCTCGAGATCGGACTTAACGCGGTTCTCGTATCCAGAGTAAGTGTGAACGACGTACCAACGCTTAGACATGGTTTAGCCCCTCAATCCAGAGAACAGAGCAAGAGCCTCGCCAAAGCCAGCATCGAGCAGAGCGATGACGACGCCGACGACGATCAGAGAAGCGCAAACAACAACCGAGTAGTTCACGAGCTCCTTCTTATCGGGCCACGTGACACGCTTCATCTCGGACTTGACCGAAGCGAAATACTTCTTGGTGCGGGCGAAGAAACCAGGCTTCTCGTTCTTCTTGGACTTCGCAGCCTTCTCGTTCTTCTTGGCAACGGCCTTCTTGGCCTCAACCTTGGAGTTGGCGGCAGCTTTGTTGGCAGGTGCCGGCTGCTGAGCCTTCTTCTTGTTCTTCTTGTTGGCCATTTGGGTTACCTCCGCGCAATGCGCTTATACATGAGTAAACCGTAAGCCCCCAAGTGGGAGCTTACGGAATAATGACTGGCACGCCAGGAAGGACTCGAACCCTCAACACTCGGTTTTGGAGACCGATGCTCTACCAATTGAACTACTGGCGTATGTGACTAGAGACTAGCGAGTCTCTTTGTGCAGCGTGTGGTGACGGCACCAGGGGCAATACTTCTTGATCTCCATACGATCAGGCATGGTCGACTTGTTCTTGGTGGTCGTATAGTTGCGGCGCTTGCACTCAGTGCACGCAAGAGTAACTAGAGTACGCATGTATCCTGAACCTTTCATTTCCGCCCCGTACGGGCACGAGTTGTTACTTTATCAGCTCCACGTAAGTGCTGTCAATGAAAACCTCGAGTCAATTGGTTCTCGGTGGATCCATTCATATTTGGAACACATCAATGAAGCCATCGAGAGCTAATCGACGGTGCATCCAGGACCATTATCGATCCTCTCGACACCAGCAACGGCTCAATATCCATTGCAGAAAAGAACCCGGCACCCATATAAGTGCCGGGTTCTCTAAGTCAGCTATATCAAAGAGCTAATTTACTCAATGATCGTGGAGACGATGCCCGAACCGACGGTGTGGCCACCCTCGCGGATAGCGAAGCGCAGGCCCTCCTCCATGGCGATCGGGTGGATGAGGTCGCCCTCGATGGTGATGTGGTCACCAGGCATAGCCATCTCGGTGCCCTCGGGGAGCTTGACCGTACCGGTAACGTCGGTGGTACGGAAGTAGAACTGAGGACGATAACCATCGAAGAACGGGGTGTGACGGCCGCCCTCCTCCTTGGTCAGAACGTAGATCTCGCCGGTGAACTTGGTGTGCGGGGTAACCGAACCGGGCTTGCAGAGAACCTGGCCGCGCTCGATGTCCTCACGCTTGATGCCGCGGAGCAGCAGACCGACGTTGTCGCCAGCCTCGCAGAAGTCCATGGACTTACGGAACATCTCGATACCGGTAACGACGGTGTTCTGGGTATCCTTGATGCCGACGATCTCGACGGGCTCGTTGAGCTTGAGCTCACCGCGCTCGACACGGCCAGTAGCAACGGTACCACGGCCGGAGATGGTCATAACGTCCTCAACGGCCATCAGGAACGGGAGGTCGTTGTTACGAGCAGGCGTCGGGATGTACTCGTCGACGGCCTTCATGAGCTCGCGAATGGCGTCCATCCACTTGGCGTCGCCCTCGAGAGCGCCCAGAGCGGAGCCACGGATGACGGGGATGTCGTCGCCGGGGAAATCGTACTCGGAGAGGAGCTCACGGGTCTCCATCTCGACGAGGTCGATGAGCTCGTCATCGTCGACCATGTCGCACTTGTTCAGGAAGACGACGATGTAGGGAACGCCGACCTGACGGGCGAGCAGGATGTGCTCGCGGGTCTGAGCCATGGGGCCGTCGGTAGCAGCGATGACCAGGATAGCGCCGTCCATCTGAGCAGCGCCGGAGATCATGTTCTTGACGTAGTCAGCGTGGCCCGGGCAGTCAACGTGAGCGTAGTGACGGGCAGCGGTCTCGTACTCAACGTGGGAGACGGAGATCGTAATGCCGCGCTCGCGCTCCTCGGGAGCCTTGTCGATGTTCTCGAACGCAGTGAAGTCAGCCTTGCAGCCCTCGGTCTCGGAGAGAACCTTGGTGATGGCAGCGGTCAGCGTGGTCTTGCCGTGGTCGACGTGACCAATGGTGCCGATGTTAACATGCGGCTTAGTGCGCTCAAACTTCTCTTTGGCCATAAAGCCCTCCTCTAAACAGGTCGTCCCCGGACGGGACTTTGCCTTTATACCATAGTGGCCTCTCAACATACTATTGAGAAGCCACCGTGTTACCTATGGTAGCGGTGACTGGATTCGAACCAGTGACGCCACGGGTATGAACCGTGTGCTCTAACCAACTGAGCTACACCGCCGGATGGAGCCTGCAACCAGACTTGAACTGGTGACCTCTTCGTTACCAACGAAGTGCTCTACCGACTGAGCTATACAGGCACTTGACGGGTGGGAGCTATAGGATTCGAACCTATGTAGGCAGAGCCAACGGGTTTACAGCCCGTCCCCATTAACCACTCGGGCAAACTCCCAATCGTTCAAGTATCCGCAGGTCCTTTGGTCTTTTGGACCGCCGCCCCCGCGAACGAAAAAGATAATACGATGCAACCTTGGGGGCTGTCAACGAAAACCTCTAGATACACGGTGCCGGGCGTATCTATATAGCTGTGACCTGCGGTTTTGTTGAGTTTGGATATGAAGGACGGTGGTTTTGAATACTGAGGTGACGTTTCCCGAGGTAACACTTTGGTGTAGTGGAGTACACCTTCAGGATCGAACTTCGATAATGGCTTATTTGCACCTATATATAGGTCGAGATCGGGGCTTCCCAGACAGAATCGAGCGTGGATAATCTCCCACTTTTGGCGTGGCTTCGAGTCCAAAGTGGGAGATTATCCACCCTCGTATGTCCGGAAATCCTCACTCGACCAGGATGACTGGGACCGGTCCGGCCTTTGTCTCGATCTGTAACAGTAAGAGGGTTATTCCTCCCCCATCTGTTACAGATCGAGATATTACGCAGAGACACCAGCTTACGTCTCATTCTGTAACAGTAAGAACGGTTTCAGCCTCTTCGTGTTACAGATCGAGATATTATCGGCCAACCCTTGGCATTGTCTCAATCTGTAACTATAAGGAGGGTTTTCAGCCCACCCGTGTTACAGATCGAGACAAACCTGAAGCTTGGTGGGAGTCAAACCCGCTTACATGTCGACATAAATAGAAACGGGCCCTGTCCCAATTGGAGACAGAGCCCGAAACTCTCATGGAGCCAGTGACAGGAATCGAACCTGCAACCCACTGATTACAAATCAGTTGCGCTACCGTTGCGCCACACTGGCACACTTGGCGCTTTCACGCGAAGCCAGTTAAGAATAAAGGAATTGCCGACGAGGCGCAACAGGCCCTTCACCCGACCACATCTCAAAACCATTCGTCAGAACGAATAGTTTTAATTACAATTGCTATATATAAAACTATTCGTTCTGACGAAGGGTTTCGCGATGCTTACTACCAAGGAAGCAGCCGAACTGCTCGGCATCACTCCGCGCAGGGTGCAGGAGCTCATAAAAAACGGAGCACTTGAGGCCCGCAAGGCTTCTGGTGTATGGCTCATCGACAAAGACAGCGTCGACACGCGACTCCGCTCCGTGACCAAAACGGGGGGACGTCCCCGCCGCGGCCACGGTAAGAGCGAGATCGCGTTCACCCTCATGAATCGCACGCACGAAGTCGCTCAGCTGGTCTACAGCACATCTCGAAAAGACTTTACCCACATCGGCGCCGACATCGATTACGCCCACGCCCCTATTGGAGTATTTGGCCCTAATAGCCCCATATCGCTCGACTCCTTCCGCATCTGGTGGCGCGGCCGCGGTATCCCGCTCGCACGCATTGGGCTAGCCTCCCTGCTTGCAGAAGCCGCAGTCGATGTTCCCGATGAACTCGTCCAGCGAAATCTTGGCCTCTCCCTATCCGACCAGTATTGGATTAGACCCCAAGATTCCGGTCTCGCCTGGGAGGATATCAACTTCTTCAATAACGCCTTTGATGACGTCTCGCTGTCCATTGCGCCCTTTGCCCCAGAGGGAAAAGCGGCTGCCGCAAAGCCCGATAACACCTCGGACGGCAATCTTCAAAAGTACTGGACGTGCGAGGGCGGGCGTCGAATTCTGCATAAGGCAGGAGCGCACCTGAACCAGGAACCTTATAACGAGCTGGTGGCGACCGCGCTCCACCGTCGCATCCTAAACGCCTGCGATTACGTGCCTTACTCGCTCGAGGGCACGGGCACTTCCGCCCTGAGCATATGCGATGTCTTCTTAACTGATGAAGAAGAGTATGTCCCTGCGTTCTATGTAAACCAGCACGCAAACGCAGATGAACGGCTAACCGACTACGAGCGATATGTAGCAAATTGCGAGGAGCTCGGGGTGGCAGGCGTTAAGGATGCCCTTGACCGCATGATCGTATGCGACGACATCATCGCCAACTACGATCGTCATTGGCGCAACTTCGGCCTCGTGCGAAACGTCAACTCACTGGCCTGCAGACCAGCCCCCATCTTCGATTCGGGCTCATCGCTCTGGTGCAACATATCTCTAGAGGAGCTTAGGGCAGGAGAGCACAGTTTTGCCAGCGCGCAGTTCCATTCAAGTCCCGCGAAACAAATGTTGCTTGTTGAGGATATGAGCTGGTTTGACGGGGGCAAACTCGAAGGTTTTGTCGACGAGGCAATCGAGATTCTGTCTAAAAACGATGCCCTAGCAGCGAGACTGCCTTATCTAAAAGAGGCGCTAACGTGGCGCCTCGAAAGAATGATCGACATCGCTGAATGGAGTTAGCAAGGCAGCATTGCCCCGCCAACTCCCCTACCGTCCGCGCAGGGCCTTGAGCTTGGCCAGGGCATCGGGACTCAGGCGGCTGCCCAGAGTCATCTTAATCTGCGGAGCTTCCTCTGCCTCGTGAACGTCGTTATCGATCTGTTTGATCTCGTCCACCAGCATACGGCTCGAGATGCGCGTGACGCCCTTGCCCATGACAACGGCCTGGATCGTGCCGTCGCTCGATACCACGGAGCACGCGCGGCCTTCCTCACGTGCCTCGATGCAGAGCTTCTGCACCACGGTATCGGCCGAAACACCCGTCGGCGAAAACTCAATGCGCACACCGCGGGCCGGTAGGTTGGGGCGCTCGCTGGAGATATTGCCCGCGCCGTCAAATACGATCACAGCCTCGTAGCGGCCCTGGGCAAACGCAGCTACGTCATTAATGAGCGCCGTGCGCGCCATATCGTGAACGTCGCTGGAATACGGATCGTCAGAATGGTCGTACACGAGCTTTTCGTAGCGCGGCGTACAGTGGATCACGTTGTAGCCGTCGACCACCAGCAGCTCGGGCTTGTTGGAGTGCACCGTCGAGACCGGATCGGCGATGGCCTGCGCAAACGCATTGCCGCCCACGCCATAGGTCGCGGCCGAAACAATCGGCTTGGCCGAGCCCTCGCCAAAGCGCTTGGCCTTGGACTTGGCGCGGTTCTTTTTGGACATGCGCTACTCCTCCCCCATGAGCTCGCCGGCGTTGCGGCGCAGCCACTCAAAGCACAGCGCCGTGGTCGCCTGGGCAACATTGAGGCTCTCGGTCATGCCGCGCTGGGGAAGCTTGGCCAAAAAGTCGCATTTCTCGAGCACCAGGCGCGAGATGCCGTCGCCCTCGGAGCCCATGACGAGCGCCACGCGGCCCTCGAAGGGAGCATCCCAGCAACTGCCTTCGGCGTGCTCGGAGGCACCGCCCACCCAAAAGCCAGCGTCCTTAAGATCGCCGAGTGCGCGGGCGATGTTGGGCACCTGCGCGATAGGCAGATGCATGACGGCGCCGGCTGAAGTCTTGTAGCTGCCCACGGTCACGCCGGCGGCGCGCTTGTTGGCGATGATGACGCCGGCCGCGCCCACAACCTCGGCGGAACGCACGATGGCACCAAAGTTGCCGTCGTCAGTCACATGGTCGAGCACGACGACGAGCGCCGGTCCGTCACCCGCGCGGTCGAGGATGTCGGCGACATCGGCGTAAGGGAAGTTACCAACCTCGAGCGCGATACCCTGGTGAGCGCCATGGCTCGACAGTGCGTCGAGCTGCGCGCGCGGCACATACTTGATGCGGACGCCCGCAGCGTTGAGGTCGTCGACCAGGCGCGACAAGGCGGCATCGCGCTCCCCGCCCTCGGCAATGAGCGCGCACTTGATGGGAAAACCGGTGCGCAGCGCCTCGGCAGCAGCACGGCGACCCTCGATGAACTCACCCTTGGGAGCCTGGGCAGCGTCGCGGTTGCGATCGCGCTGCGGACGTGCGGCCTGGGTGCGATCGCGCTGGCCCTTGGGAGCGGCAGCGCGGTCATTGTGGCGAATCGGACGCGAGCCAGAAGCGGCCTGTTTGCCTCCACGCGGTACACGCTTGCGATTGTCGGCCATAAAACGGCCTCCTTAAATAGATAACGAACAAGAATCGACCGTCCGAGCCACGGCACCTTGCCTTTCAATCGTCGGGCATGACCACCAGGTCTATGCCTTCCCCTTTCAAGGCAATCTGCCACACCTCGAACGGTCGACAAATACTAGAGGGTCTTAATACGAGTACCCGCGGCCGTATCTTCAATGGTGAGGCCCAGGTCCTTGAGCTGGTCGCGGATGGCGTCTGCCAGGTCCCAGTTCTTGGCGGCACGGGCCTCGGCGCGGGCCTCGAGAATCTTGGCAGCGGCCTCGTCCACGTCGTCGCCCGTGTAGGCGACCAGGCCGGCGGCAACGCCCAGCAGACCCAGCGGCAGCTCGACCTTGGGCTCGGGAAGCTCGACGCCAAACGTATCGAGCAGCTCGGCCAGCGTGTCGGCGGCGGCAAGCGCGGCGGTCTTGTCGGCAGCGTCGCCCGCCTGCTCCAGGTACTGGTTGCACTCGGTGACAAAGCCAAAGACGGCACCCATGGCACCAGCGGTGTTAAAGTCGTCGTCCATGCACTCCTTAAAGGTGGCACGGGTCTCGGCGGCCTTGGCGGCAAACGCCTCGGCAGCCGCTTCGTCGGCATCGGCCGTCGCGTGGTTCGCGGCCCAACGCAGGTTCTCGACCGTACCGGCGATACGCGTGAGCGAGTTCTCGGCACCCTCCAGGCGCTCCCAAGAAAAGTCGAGCGACGAGCGATAGCTCGTCTGCAGCATCAGCAGGCGCAGGGCGGCAGCGGAGTGCTGCTCGAGGACCTCGGCCAGCGTAAAGAAGTTGCCGAGCGACTTGGACATCTTCTCGCCGTCTACCAGCAGCATGCCCGTGTGCATCCAGGTGTTGGAGAAGCCCTGGTGCCAGGCGCAGGTGGCCTGGGCGCACTCGTTCTCGTGATGCGGGAAGGCAAGGTCGGAGCCGCCGCCGTGGATGTCGATCGGAGTGCCCAGGTAGCGATGCACCATGGCGGCGCACTCGGTGTGCCAACCGGGACGGCCCTCGCCCCAGGGGCTCGGCCAGCTGGGCTCGCCGGGCTTGGCGGCCTTCCACAGGGCAAAGTCGAGCGGGTCGTTCTTGTCCTCGTTCTCCTCGATGCGCGCGCCAACCATAAGGTCGTCGATGTTGCGGCCCGAGACCTGACCATAGTTGGGATCGCTGCGCACGGCAAAGTACACGTCGCCGTTATCGGCTGCGTAAGCGTGGCCCTGCTCGATAAGCGTCTTGATCATGGCGATCATGGGGCCGATCTCCTTGGTGGCGCGGGGGCGCACATCGGGATCGAGCACGTTGGCGGCGCGCATGACGCCGATGAACTTGTCGGAGAACTCCGTCGCGACCTCGGCGGCCGTACGGCCCTGCTCGTTGGCGCGCTTGATGATCTTGTCGTCGACATCGGTGAGGTTCTGGGCGAACGTGACCTCGTAACCGCTCGCGATGAGCCAGCGGCGAATCACGTCAAAGCTGATGAACGTACGGGCGTTGCCGATGTGGATGTTGTCGTAGACCGTGGGGCCGCACACGTACATGCGGACCTTGCCGGACTCGATGGGCTGGAACTCTTCCTTTTTATGGGTAGCGCTGTTGTAGATACGCATTCGTTACTCCTTAACGGTTTTCTGTAGCAGGCAGACGGCCCAGGCGCCGATTCCCTCGCCCTGGCCTTCCCAACCGAGCTTTTCGGTCGTAGTGGCGGCGACGCCCACGTTTTCGACGTCAACGCCCAGGGCATGGGCAAGGTTGGCGCGCATGGCATCGCGATGCGGGGTGATCTTAGGCTGCTGGCAGGCAATGGTGCAATCGGCATCGACAAACTCAAAGCCCAGCTCACGCGCATAGTCCATCACGCGGGCAAGCAGCACCATCGAATCGGCACCCTCGTAGGCGGGATCGGTGTCGGGGAATAGCTTGCCGATGTCTCCCCCACGGCAGGCGCCCAGAATGGCGTCGGCCAAGGCGTGCGCGAGCACATCGGCATCCGAGTGGCCCAGCAGGCCGCGCTCGTAGGGAATGTCGACACCGCCGATGATACATCGACGCCCCTCCACCAGACGGTGAACGTCGTAGCCATGGCCAATGCGCAGGTTACTGAACATGGGGAAGGTCCTCTCCCTCGGCCATGCGGCCAAGCAGAATCGCGGTTACGGGACGCAGGTCCTCGGGCACCGTCACCTTAAGGTTATCGCGTGGGCTCTGGACGCAGCGGACGCGCCCACCCATGCGCTCGACCAGCGACGAATCATCGGTACCGATAAAGCCCTCGGCAATGGCTGCAGCGTGGGCGCGCTTCATAGCATCGACGCTAAAGATCTGCGGCGTCTGCGCTGCCCAGTAGAGTTCACGCGGCGGCGTCTCGACGATATTATCGCCGTCAACGATCTTGAGCGTGTCGATCGCGGGCTGACCGCACACGACACCGTCGAGGGCACGGTCGCTCACGAGCACGTCGATAGCGTGGTCGATGGCCTCGGTCGTAATGAGCGGACGAGCGCCGTCGTGGATGGCGACATATTCGAAACCCGCCGGAACCGCATGCACGCCGGCACGGGTGGAATCCTGACGGGTATCGCCGGCATCGGCAAAGCTGATGGGCGTGTCATAGTCAAACGGGTCAATGGCCAGGCGGCGCATCTCGGCACGGCGCTCGGCAGGGCAAACCACGACGATATGGCCGACCTTATCGCTACGATCGAACGCGCGGATGGACCAGCTCATGAGCGGACGGCCCGCCACATTAACGAGCTGCTTGCCGCCGGGATTTCCAAAGCGCTGGCCGCTGCCGCCGGCAACGACCACGGCGCATACGGGCGCCATTATGCGTTCCCCTGTTTGGTGCCCTTCATGCGGTACAGCGAGTCCGCAAGAATGGCAGGGTTGTTGACGCCAAAGTCGCCCAAGCGCTCCGGATCCTCGCTGATGTCGTCCATGAGCTCCTGCAGCGAGCCGTACTCGTCGACGATCTTCTCGGCCACGCCGTCGCGCACGACGGACACGCGCGAAAGCGTGCGCAGGCCCAGCGGCGTCATGACGGAGTCCTCGTCCAAGTCGTCATAGCCCAGAACTGCCGCCACGTGCTGCGGGTCGGACAGGTCCTTAGGCGTCATACGGCTCAGCTCGGCGCGAATCTTCTCGGCGTTGGCCTCAGAGGAATCGCTCGCGTAGTCGCGGATCATCAAGTCGTATTCGGTATCCATGCTGGAGCCCGCGAGCTGCTCGAGCTGCATCTGCACGAGCTTACCCTGGTTGCCCAGCTTGACAATGCAATCCTTAAGCTCGGTCTTTGCCTGCTGCATGATCTCGAAGCTCGAGAAAATACCGGTAATGTCGGCGAGTGTGACGTAGTCGTCGAGCTCGAGGGCCGTCAGGCGCAGCAGGGAGCGATCGAGCGACTGACGGGTAGTCTGGAGCGTGGCGACGAGCTGGTTGACCGAGCTCATGATGGTGGTGACGGGCTGGATCTCGTAGCTCTTGCCGTGGACGTACACGTTGACGACGGCGCGACGAGCCGAAACCGAGATCACGATGGCATCGGTGAGCACCGACATGCGAGCGGCAGTACGGTGACGCATGCCCGTCTCACTCGTGGCGAGCGAGGGATCGGGATTGAGGTGGAAGTTGGCGCGCAGGATCTGGGTGAGGTCGCCATCGATAACGATGGCGCCGTCCATCTTGGAAAGCTCGAACAGGCGGTTCGAGGTAAACGAAATGTTGAGCGGGAAGCCGTCGTTACCGGCAGCGAGCACGTTTTCGGTGTCGCCGACGCAGATAAGGGCGCCCAGGTGACCGGCGATGATCATGTCGAGGGCGGTGCGGATCGGCTGACCAGGTGCCGTCAGGCGGATGGCCTGTTCCATACGCTTTTGCAGCTCGTTCTTATCCAAGGCATCGCTCCCATCGTATACGCTCCATAAACGCTAAATAGTTTCTCACGGTTTGTCCCTGCGGCGCTTGCGAAATCCGATGCTTACAGAATGAGCGAACACAGCTGAGAGCCCAACCCAAATCAGCTGTTCATGTGGTAGCATCGGGATTCGCATAAATGAGGGAGTAGTCGCGTGATCGGGTTCGCCTCCGGTGGCGCGGCAAGTCAACACACTGGCCGATGCGGCCTGGCTTGCCTTAATGAACGAGACTCGTGGCTGTGCGCGCAACGCGTACGCCACGGGTCTTTTTTGTTACTCCCCCAAGAGGTACACGCGGGCCCGCCCGCAGAGAGGGAGCCAGACTATGGGACTCGCAGAGCTTGTGTTGCTCGCTATCGGCCTTTCTATGGACGCTTTTGCCGTATCCATCTGCAAGGGCCTTGGCATGAAAAGGATCAACCTTAAGGTCGCCGTGATACTCGGCCTGTTCTTTGGCGGTTTCCAGGCCGGCATGCCCGTAATTGGGTGGGCCCTTGGTAGCCAGTTCATGGGCATCATCAGCCCCATCGACCACTGGATCGCCTTTATCCTGCTCGCCTTTATCGGCGGCAAGATGCTGTGGGAAGCCTTTACTGAGGACGAGAACGAAGGCGACGGCAAGGATGCCGAAAAGATCGACCTGGGCGAATATCTAATCCTTGCCATCGCCACCTCGATTGACGCGCTTGCCGTGGGCATCTCGTTTGCCGCGCTCTCGGTCGATATCGTTCCCGCCGTGTCGCTCATTGGCATCACGACCTTTGTCTTCTCCGTTGCCGGCGTAGCGATCGGCCACACCTTTGGCGCGCGCTACGAAAAGCCCGCCACCATCGTGGGTGGCGTCGTGCTCGTCCTCATCGGGCTTAAGATCTTGCTTGAGCATCTGGGGATTCTCGCACTGTAACGAATAACGGCCGCCCGGCATTACGCCAAGCGGTCGTTTTCATAGCCAGCCGTTTTAGAGCGGCTTAACTAAGGCGACCTTTACGCAGCGAGGCGCTTGAGGACATCGATGAGCAGCTCGTAGAAGCGCTCGGCAGAAGCGAGCTCCATGCTCTCGTCCGGGGTGTGAACATCGGAGAGCGTCGGACCCACGGCGATGGCGTCCAGGCCGTGCAGGGCCTCGGCAAACAGGCCGCACTCAAGGCCGGCGTGAATGGACTCGATGCGCAGCTCGGAACCAAAGAGCTCGCGATAGCTCTCGACGAAGACGTCGCGGACCGGCGAATGCTCGGCATAGCTCCAGCCGGGATACTCGAACTCGAACTTGGCGTCGAAGCCCAGGACATCGGCCAGCGTCTGCAGACGGTCCTTGAACTCGTTCTGCAGCGAGGTGATCGAGGAGCGCGGGGACAGCATGATCTTGACCTCGTCGTCAGAGGTGGCAACCACACCGATGTTGGAGGAAACCTCGACGGAGCCGTCGGTGGCGACGTTGCGGCGGATCACACCGTTGGGGGCAAGACGCAGGGCGCGGATGAGGGCAAGCGCGGACTTCTGGTCCATGGCCTCGACCTCGGCGTCGTCGGCAATCTCGACGGTGCAGGTAAAGCCGGGGTCGAAGACCTCAAGCTCGGCGGTGACGTCGGCGATGATGCCCCTTGCGATCTGGGCCGCGGCCTCGGCGGCAGCGTGGTCGACGTAGACCAGAACAGCCTTGCACTCACGGTTGATGGCGTTGTCCTTGGTGCCGCCGTTAAAGCTAACGATGGCGGGCTCGCCGGCGACCATCAGGCGGTCGATGATGCGGGCCATGATGAGGTTACCATTGCCGCGCTCCAGGTGGATATCGCTGCCGGAGTGACCGCCCAGCAGGCCGGAGATGTCGAGCGTGAGGGTGCTACCGGTCTTGTGCTCGCGCACGATCGGGCAGGTGTAGGTAACGACGACGCCGCCGGCACAGCTGACGGTGGCAACGCCCTCTTCCTCGGAGTCGAGGTTAATCATGGTGCGGGCGCTAATCTGGGACTTGTCGAGCGTCTCGGCGCCGACCAGGCCAGTCTCCTCGTCGGTGGTGAACACGCACTCGAGGGCGGGGTGAATGATCGAATCGTCATCGAGAACAGCGAGCATCAGAGCGACGGCAATACCGTTGTCGGCGCCCAGAGTGGTGCCGTTAGCGGTGAGGACGCCGTCCTTGACGACCAGGTCGATACCATCAGTCGTAAAGTCGTGCTCAACGGAGCCCAACTTGTCGCACACCATATCGATGTGGCCCTGCAGCATCACGGTCGGGGCATTCTCGGCACCGGCAGATGCGGGCTTGCGAATGATGACGTTGTAGACCTCGTCCTGGTACACATCGAGGCCGCGCTCCTTGGCAAACGCGACCAGAAAATCGCTGATGCCCTTCTCGTTGCCAGACCCGCGGGGGATCGCGCTGACCTCCTCAAAGAAATGGAACAGCTGGGCGGGCTCGTAGCCGGTAATCTTGTAGTCCATGGTGCCTCCTTGGCGCAACTGGTTAGACAGTAAGACATGCGACTTGTATATTCCCAGACTTTGCGTGCATAAACCAGTCGAAAACGCCGAGCGCCCTCGCATCATCGGCTAACGGTGGACCGCATAGCGTAACGGTCACAGTTACCGCAGCTCTACAAATCGAGGCGCCCTTTCCGGAGCGCCTCGATTGCGCGTATCAAATTGTCGCCACGCCCTACAGCGCGCCGGAACCGGCTTGCATCATGCCGCCGGGGCCCGAGCTCACGCCACTGCTCACAGGCGCGGCGTTTCCGGTGTGCGGCGCCGCCGGAGCGGTATCGCCCCCGAGTGCACCCGCCGGACGCGGCGCCGGAATCTCACCCGTGCCGTGGCTAAAGACAAACTTGCCGTCGACCACGTCGCACAGGACGGTATCGCCCTCGCCCCACTCACCGGCCAGCAGCTCCTCGGACAGCGGATCCTCGATGAGCTTTTGGATGGCACGACGCAGAGGACGCGCGCCGTTGGTGAGGTCGGTACCCTCCGCCACAATCTTGTCGTAGGCCGCATCGGTAAGCTTGATGTTCATGCCGTTTGCGATCAGGCGCTGGCGCAGATCGTCCACCAGCAGGTGCGCAATCTTGGTCAGGTTCTCGCCCGAGAGCTTCTGGAACACCACAATATCGTCGATACGGTTGAGCAGCTCGGGGCGGAACAGGCGCTTGAGCTCGCCCATCGCACGGCCCTTGATCTCGCTCGACGTGAGACTCTGCTCGCCGGTGGTGCCAAAGCCAACGCTCGCATCCTGCGCGATCTCGCGGGCGCCCACGTTTGACGTCATGATGATCACCGTATTGCGGAAGTCGACCGTCTTGCCCTGGCTATCGGTCAGACGGCCCTCCTCCAACACCTGCAGCAGGATATTGAAGATGTCGGGGTGCGCCTTCTCGATCTCGTCGAACAGCACGACCGAGTACGGGTGACGGCGAACAGCCTTGGTGAGCTGGCCGCCCTCGTCGTGGCCCACATAGCCCGGGGGGCTACCGATGAGCTTGGAGACCTCGAACTCACTGCCAAACTCCGACATATCGAAGCTGATGAGCGCGTCCTTGCTGCCAAAGAGATACTCGGCGAGCGTCTTGGCGAGCTCGGTTTTGCCCGTGCCGGTGGGGCCCAGGAAGATAAAGCTGCCGCCGGGGCGACGCGGGTCCTTGAGCGGCGAGCGGCTGCGGCGCACGGCCTTGGCAACGGCCTCGACGGCCTCGTCCTGACCGATGATGCGCGTCTTGAGCACGCTTTCGGCCTGCAGCAGGCGGCGGCTCTCGCTCTCGGTGAGCGAGGACACCGGCACGCCCGAGGTCACGGACACGATGTCGGCAATCTGGGAGAAATCGATGGTGAGCGGGCTGGCGTCGAGCTCGGCCGTCCAGGCAGCCTTGGCCTCGGCGAGCTCAATCTCGGCAGCCTTTTGCTGCTCGGTGATCTCGGCGGCCTTGTTCATGTCGTCGCTCTCGGTGGCCTCCTGCGCGGCGGCCTTAAGCTCCTCCACGCGATGCTCGGCCTCGCGCACCGGCTCGGGCGCGCGGTTGGCGGCGATGCGGGCGCGGGCGCCGGCCTCGTCAATGAGGTCGATGGCCTTATCGGGCAGGAAGCGATCCTGGATGTAGCGGTCGGAGAGGTTCGCGGCGGCCTCGATAGCACCCTGCGTATAGCGCACATGGTGGTGCTCCTCGTAGCGCGGCTTGAGCGCGGTCAGGATCTTGACCGTGTCCTCGACGCTCGGCTCCTCGACATCGATGGTCTGGAAGCGACGCTCGAAGGCCGGGTCCTTGGTGAGGTACTTGCGGAACTCCTCGGCCGTGGTGGCACCGATGATCTGGAAAGCACCGCGTGCGAGAACGGGCTTGAGCATGGAGCTCGCGTCGATGGAGCCCTCGGCAGAGCCGGCACCGATGATGGTGTGCATCTCGTCAATAAACAGGATGACGTCGTCAGCTTCGGTGGCCTCCTGGATCACGTTCTTGAGGCGCTCCTCAAACTCGCCGCGATACTTGGCGCCCGCCACGAGGCCCGGCAGGTCGAGCGTCCAGATATTCTGGTTCATGAGGTTCTCGGGCACGTTGCCGGCTGCAATCTGCTGAGCCAGGCCCTCGACGATGGCCGTCTTGCCCACGCCGGGGTCGCCCAGAATGAGCGGGTTGTTCTTGGTGCGGCGCGAAAGAATTTCCATCATACGCTGGACTTCCTTTTCGCGACCAATTACAGGGTCGAGCTCGCCGTCGCGCGCCTTCTGCGTGAGGTTGGTCGCGAACTGCTTAAGCGTATCGGTGCCACCCCCCCTTTGCTGAGAGGTATCCGAGCCGCTAAAGAACGGCAGGCCCGCACCGGGACGACCAGCACCGGCGCCGGCGAGCGGACGCTTCTTGTCCTGGTCCTTGGCGGTGAGTTTCTCGATAGCCTTTTTGATGGAGGCGGACGACACACCCAGGCGCATGAGGATGTCCATGGCCATGCCGTTGCCCTCTTCGACGATGCCGATCAGCAAGTGCTCGGTCGACACGTAGGTCTGGTTGTTCTCGCGCGCCACGCGGAATGAACGCTCCATCACGCTAATGACGAGCGGCGTAAAGGCGAGCTTGGCCGCCTCGGTCTCCTCACTGGGCTCGGGAACCGTGGTCTGGACCTCTTTGAGAGTATCCATGATGTCATCATAGGAGATGTCGAGCGAACGCAGCGCCTCGGCGGCAATGCCCTCGTCCTCCTTGGCAAGCGCGAGCAGCAGGTGCTCGGTGCCCACCTTATTTGAATGAAGATCGAGCGCTTCTTGCTTGGCCATGGACATGACCTTACGCGCACGATCGGTAAAACGGTCTAACATGCTAGTTCCTCTTAGACGAGCTAGTTTTTTCAAACGCAAAGCGCCGCCCCGCGGCAGCGCTTTGGTCTCTTTACCCATATGGAGTATATGTTAACAGCTGGAGGAATATCTATAAACCCGGCTCACATGAATGCAGGTTATGACCGCATCGCGGGACTCACCGCGCGATGCGCGACGGGCGCCCCGCAAGAGAAACCCTAGACGTCTTTCACCACGTCGGGACTCGTCGCGCGCGATGCGCGATAGGCATCGGCCTCCTTGGAGACGCGTTCGAGCAGCTCGGATGTATCGACGCCCTCGACTTGCGCGACCGTTTCAACCGTCTGCATGGCGACCGCCCTCAGGTACGCGCACGCGCTGTCCCCCAGCTGCTCGAGGTCTATCTCCTCGCCGCCCTCCCGGGCAAAGCCGACCGCCATCACAAAGCCCATGATGCCCGAGACCAGAAAGCCCACCGCAAAGCTCGAATCTGCCTTGAGCTCTTCTCCGTCGGGGTGGACGATCTCTCTCACGCGGTCGATGATGATCGTATGGATGCCCTGCTCGACCTGCTCGGCGGCACCCGCCCTCATGGTGATGACGATGCGCCGCAGCAGGCAGCGGACGTCGCGCCGGTCGAACGCCGAAAGGTCGCCCTCGCTCGAAAAATGCCAGAGGGCATCGGTGATGAGCTCGTTATCCTGCAGCAGCTGGGCTATGGCGATGGCGACGAGTTCATCGAAATCGTGAAAATAGTAGTAAAACGTTCCGCGATTGCACTGGGCGGCGCGGGTCACCTCGCCAACCGACAGCTCGAAGATGCTGTTGTTCTCGATGAGCTCCCAAAACGCCTCGATGATACGGGTGCGTGCATCGGGCGCATCGGCGTCCTTACGCGGTCTCGCCATGCGCCTCACCGCACCCCTGCGCCTTGGCGTTCATGATGAGCATCTGAAGACGGTTCTCCACGTTGGCGAAGCTCACGTCGGGATCGTAGTCGAGCGGCAGGAACTGCGCCGTGGGATACTGCTCCTTGAGCGCATGGATGAGCCCGCGCCCCACGACATGGTTGGGCAGACACCCGAACGGCTGCAGGATCACGAAGTTGCGGCAGCCGCGCTTGGCGTGCTCGAGGATCTCCGCCGGAATCAGCACGCCCTCGCCCGCATCGAACGTATGGTGCAGGATCTTATCGCTCGCGCGCACGAGCTCGGGCATGCGCGTCGGCGGCTCGTAGAGCGGGCTCGCCGCGCCCAGGCGGTCGCAACGGTCGTGCGCGAGCTCGAACAGGTTGTCCGCCGTGGCGTACCAGGCCTTTTCGGGCAGCGACAGGTCGACGTGGAACTCGCGCGACTGCGCATGCTTGTAGAAATAGGTCTTGCGGATCACGTCGGTCATGCGCGCCTCGATGACCTCGAGCCCGTTGTCCTCGAGGTAGCGCTCGATCTCGTGGTTGGCGCCGAGATGGAAATTGAGCAGGTACTCGCCCACGATGAGAACGGTCGGATGCGGGTTCGAGCGGTCGTACGGAACGGCGTCCATGATCGCAAGCGCGCGTTTGAAGCCCGTCGCCTGGCCTCTCAGCCCCGAGCGCTCCATGCCCTCGATAACCTCATCGAGCGCGCGGTCGAACGCAGCGTCCGCCGCGCCCTTCTCGAGCTCATAGGGACGGATGCGCCTAAGCATGGCCTCGAGGGCATCGATCATGGGAAGACCGTAGGCGATCTGGATGCTCGGGCCAAGGCCGAGCTTGAAGCCCGGATGCGCATTGTGGGCATCGACGTCGTCGTTGGTGAGCACCGGGACATAGTCGTATCCCGCGTCGTCGAGCGCGCGGCGCAGCAGGGGCATGTAGTGCGTCAGGCGGCAGTCGCCGATATACTTGCCAGTCACCACGGCGACGTCGTGCGGGTCGTACTTACCGCTCTTGAGTGCCGCGAGCGCCTCGCCGATCACGATTTGCGCGGGGAAGCAGATGTCGTTGTGCACATAGCGTTTGCCCAGGCGGATGGCATCCTCGCGCCCGATATCAAGGGCCTCGGCGCGCACGCCCTGATTGCGCATCGCCGCGGTCATGAGCCTGCAGAACGCATGGGAGGTGTTGGGGACCAGCGCGATCTTGTCGTGCCGGTCGCGCTTGGTGTACTTGACCTTATACGGGTCGTCGAGCGGATGGACCGCGTGCACCCGGGCGCCCTCGGCACGCTCCTCCGCGCGACGACGGTTGACCGACTCGATAAACGAACGCACGCGAATGCCCATGGGACCGGCGACGTCGCTCTCATCGAGCTTGATCATCATCGGAACCTTGGAGCCCATCTCGCCCATCATGCGCGCGATCTCGTCGGTGAGATACGCATCGTGGCCGCAGCCGAAGCTGCCCATCTGCACGAGCTCGAGCTCGGGCGTCGATGCGACGATGACCGCGCACGACAGCATGCGCGCATGGTAGTTGTTCACGATGTCGATGCGGCTGTTGGAAAGATCGACGTTGCAGACCCCCGGCACCGCATCGGGCGTCAGCACGGGGATGCCGCGCTCAGAGAAGAGCTTGGGCAGCCCGTGGTTGACCAGCGGGTCGTTGTGGTACGGGCGCGAAGCGATCACCACCGCGTAGCCGCCGTCCTCGCGCACGTTCTCGAGCACCTGCCTGCCGCGCAGCTGCAGCTGGTTCTCAAACGTCTCCTGCGCGCGGTCCGCCTGCTCGGTCGCCTTGGCAACCAGGTCGGCATCGATATCGAAGGTCTCCTTGCACCACGCCTTGAGCTGGCGGTTTCGGTCGCCCTCGTCGTACCAGTGGAACAGCGGCGTATCGAACGGAACGCCGAAACGCTCCTCCGGGTTATCGGAATTGCGCATCACGTAGGGGTATCCCTTTACGACGGCGCACATCCACTCGCTGGTAGAGGCGGTGTTTTCGGTGGGCACCGTCGTGATGATGGGCATGAAGATGCGGTCGACGCCGGCGTCGACGAGATTGCGGATGTGCCCGTGGACGAGCTTGGCCGGGAAGCACACGGTGTCGGATGTGACGTGCGCCAGACCGCGCTCGTACATCGCCTTGGTGCTGCGTCCCGAGACGCGCACCTTAAAGCCGAGCGTGCTGAAGAACGTCGACCAGAACGGCATGGTGTCCCAGAACTCGAGCACACGGGGAATGCCGATCGTGACATCGCGCCCCCCGCAGACGGGAACCGTGGGGTACGACTCGAACAGCAGCTTCTCGCGGTCGACAAAGAGATTGGGGGCAGCCGCGGTCCGGTCGCGCCCCGTGCCGGGTGCCTGTGCCTCGCAAGCACCCTGCGGACGCAGCTCCTCCGCCGCGGGAACCTCGCGCACGAGCTCATCCCATGAGATGGCGCCGCCGCGCGGGCAGCGATTGCCCGTGACGTAAAGCGAGCCGTCGCCAAATGCCACGACCGCGCGCTGGCAGCGGTTGTTGCACCGACGGCAGGTAACGCCGCCGAACTCGCGATGCTCGAAGCGCTCCACGGCATCGAGCCCGATAAACGACGTGCCGGCGTCGCCCTTGCGGCATTCCTCGCGCGCGAGCAGGGCGATACCGATAGCGCCCATCAGCCCCGGGTGGGGCGCACGCGTGACGGGTTTGCCCAGATACTGCTCGAATGCGCGCAGCACCGCGTCGTTTCGGAACGTGCCGCCCTGGACGACGACTTTGTCGCCCAGACGGTTGAGATTTGAAACGCGAATGACCTTGGTGAACACGTTCTCGATAATCGAACGGCAGAGACCGGCCATGATGTCGCCCGGACCCTTACCGCGCCGCTGCTCGGAAACGACGCTGCTGTTCATGAACACCGTGCAGCGGCTGCCGAGAACGGCGGGGGCTTTGGACGAAAATGCCTCGGTCGCGATATCCTCAACGGCTATTCCGAGGTTTTTGGCAAAACCCTCGAGGAACGAGCCGCAGCCCGCAGAGCACGCCTCGTTGACGACGATATCGGTCAGCACGCCGTGGTTGAGCCAGATGGCCTTCATATCCTGTCCGCCGATGTCGAGCACGAAGGTCGCATCGGGAACGCATGCGCACGCGGCGCGGGCGTGCGCGACCGTCTCGACCGTATGGTAGTCGGCGTGGAACGCGCGCGCGAAAAGCTCCTCGCCGTATCCCGTGGTGCCCACGGCATCGATCGCAAGCGTGACTCCCGCTGTCTCCCAGCGGTTCTTCAAGCTGACAAGACCCTGTTGGGCGACGTCGAGCGGTCTGCCGTTATTAGACGCGTAGAACGAATCGACAAGCTCACCCGCCTCATCGACCAGGGCGAACTTGGTCGTCGTGCTCCCCGAATCGATACCGAGCGCCACACGCACCGTCTCTCCGGGCGCATACGCATCCGGACCCTTTGCCGGCGTCTCTTTGCCATGGCGTGCCGTAAAATCCGCCTGCTCGGCAGGTGTGGCAAAAAAGGGCTGGGCAAGACGTCCCTCCCCGCTTGCGGGCGCGACCGTCTCGAGCTTATCCAGCCGGACAAAAGCGTCGGGAAGGTCGATCGGTTGGGACGATGCGAACATGTCGGTCAGCGACAGGGCGGCACCGCGCGCGACCATGATCTGCGGATCGCGCGGGACGATAACCTGATCGTCCGATAGATTCAGTTGCTCCCGGAACACGCGGACCAGTGTGGGGTTGTAGGCGAGCGTACCGCCCTCGAAGATTACCGGCGGCTCGATGTCGATACCCTGGGCCAGACCGCCGATCGTTTGGCGGGCGACCGCGTGAAGCGCCGAAAGCGCCAGGTCGGTGGCAGGAATGCCCTCGTTGAGCAGCGGCTGGATATCGGTCTTTGCGTACACGCCGCAGCGGCCCGAGACCTCGTGGACGGTCGTTCCCCGGCTTGCGAGCTGCTCGAACTCGCCCGATTCGGTGCCGACCCCCATGAGCTTTGCCATCTCGTCGATAAATGCACCGGTACCGCCTGCGCACGAGCCGTTCATGCGCATGTCGGCAACCTCGATGTCTCCCTTATCGTTGGTGCGGAAGAAGATCATCTTGGCGTCTTGGCCGCCCAGCTCGATGGCGCAGCGCGTCTGCGGATAGAACCTGCTGATCGCGAGCGCGTTGGCGACCACCTCCTGAACGTACGAGGCGCCCAGCGCGGTCGCGATATCGCGCGCACCCGAGCCGGTCACCGCAACGCGCAGCGACTCATGGGGAAAGCGCTCGGCGAGCTCGCCGAGCATGGCACGCACGCTCGCTGTCTGACACGCCCCGTGGCGGCGATATCCCCACCACGCCTCGGTCATATCCTCGTGCATCGCGTAAACTTTGGTCGTCGTCGACCCTACGTCCAGTCCTACTAGCAACGCCATAATGCTCCGTCTCTCGCATTTTTCCCGCTAGAGATATACCACTCTACGTAATACAACAGACTGTTGTATTTAAACTCCGTATAAAAAGCGGCTGCCGAAACGCTTCAGCAGCCGCCGAATGCACCAACAGATTGTTCTGCGCGCTAGCACGTCGGGCAACGGAGCAGCACGGGCCCTCCGGTCATGCGCACCGCTCACGCCCGCGATGTCGCCGAGAGAGCTATCCACGCTTAGGGCTCCAACCAAGCAAGTCGCCCGCGCTCAGCAGATCCCTAAGCGAGCTACTCGCACTCAGGAGCCATAACCTGCTCCAAGAGCTCGGCATGCTCCTCCTCGAAAACCGTCCCCACAGGGAAGGCGCGACGGAAGACGAAGCGGGAAATCGGACCGGCTACCAAAAGGTTCCACGGCAGCGCCATCACAAAATTATGCGGGATGTTGATCATCCAGATCGCGGGCACGGAATACAGGTTCGCAAGGATGCCGCCGGGCATGTGCGTCAGACCCTCACAGGCACCGTACAGCGACATGATGATGACCATGGGAACGACCATGCAGGAGCTGACGGCGAGCGTCATGGCAAGTGGCGAGCTCTTGCCCGGCGTGACCAAGTACTTAAAGGCGAAACCCTTGGCGAGCGGGCTGGCGACGAACCAGTCGCAGCACATGGCAAAAATGTAGGCAACGGGGAAGCCGAGCCACGCAGTGGCAACGACCTCGCCGTTGATGGCCCCGTGCTGCAGGGCAACGTTGTAGATGCTCATCCAGAGCACCATGCAAAAGCACATGATAAAGGTGAACAGCAGGCTCTCTCGTTTGTTGATAGGCATAAAGGGCAGATTCCTCTCTGTGTTGTACCGCGGCGCCACGCAACAAAAACGGGCGGGCAAGATGGAGCTGTTGGGACTTCATCTCGCCCGCCCGTGTTACGCGCGTCTGCGACTACTTATGTGGTGGAACTACCCTAACACGAACGGCGCGCGCTTCGTAAGCGTTGAGTTTGTGGAGATGCAGGGCACCAAAACCCCCGACCCCATAAGTTGCGGTGGAATACGGACTGTTTTGACCCTTTAAGCAACAATTCAGTCCCTATTTCACCGCAACTCATTTGGTGCAAAGTAACCTGTCCCCCTTGTACCAATTAGCTGGTGTGGCGCCAGCGAGGGTCGGTGAGCGTACGCGCCACACCCAGTCCAACGGGCAGAAACGCTACGATGAGCACTGCGCGCACAAACCAGCCGAGCATATTGACCGTGTCGAAGGTGCACATGTAATACATCGAGCGATACAGATACAAGCCCGGCACCATAATGACAATCGAAGGCACCGTGAGGGCGATGCGCGGGTAGGTGAGCTTGACTTCAGCCAAGCTTGCGAGCAGCCCCGATACCAGCGCGCCGATAAACGCTGCTGCCTCGGGAGGCATTCCCGTGCTGAGGCCCAGGAAGGGAATCATCGTCGGCGCATCGACAAGGGTCAGACGCAGGGTATTGGACACGGCGCCGATCAACCCAGCTGCCGCGGCCATCTTTACCGGGCTGTTGAACATCACCGAGAAGCCGAATACGCCAACGAAGCTCATCACCACGCGCAGGAGCGTAAGGGCAAGCGGCGAAAGGCCCAGTGGGGCAAAGTCGTCCGGCGCCAGGCCAACACACTCGGCAACCATCCAACCTACGAGGGTCGCCATCACAATAATCGATACGGCATATGAAAGGCGCTCGATACCGCTTCGCATGTCGAGCTTAGCGATGTCGAGGCCTGCCGTAATGAGTGGAAAGCCGGGAATCACAAAGAGCATGGCGCCGATATAGCCTTCTTGGTGCGACATTGCCCCCGGTATGACCTGGCCAAGGCCGAGCAATGCCAGCAGATACGAAACGCAAGCGAGCGCAACGCCGGTCGTCAGCGCGCTGAACTGACCAAGGCCTTGCTTGAGAATATGGGAGCGGGCAAAGTTGCCGACACCCGCGCCCACGAACGCGCAGGCCATCTCGATAGGGCCGCCGCCGAGCAAAAAGACGAAGGCGCCGCAAGCACAGGCTGCCGCAAGGCCCTGTTGCCAGGGAGAGTAATCAGGCTTTGAGCTCTCAACGGTCCTGAGCATCTCGTGATACTCGTGTACCGTGAAGCGACGACCATAGGTCTCGATTTCCTTGAGGAAACTCTCCATCATCCAAATGCGATGGGTATTGACTCCCGTTGTGGGCAGGCTGACAACCTCGTTAAAGCAGTGGCCATCTTCGATGCAAGTGCACTCAAACGACAGAAGACTCAGGTCGACGTGAATCGTGACGCCGAGTACGGCAGCAACACGATTCATGGTATCGCGCACGCGCCAGGCACCTGTTCCGCTTGCCAGCATAAGCATGCCGGTGCGGCAGATGATGGATGACTTATCGGTGAGTGGCGCATCGACGGCAAGCTCATCGCCTGCCGTCACGATCTGGTGCCAGTCAGTTTTCATATGGAGCGCGCCGGCACGAACGCCGTGGTGCATGGGGGCTCTCGAAAGCAGCGAGTCAAGGCGCGAAGGCTGTGGGGGCTCCGCTGATCCGACCTCGTCCTCGTCGGGCTCTTCATCAATAAGGTCGAAAGTATCGAGCGCCGCCGGCTCGCGACGGTCGATCAATTCCTCGTCCTCATCATCAAAGTAGTTGAACTGATCGAGCATGTCCTCTTCGATTGCACGCTCGCTCGCGTCGTCCATCCCGGTGCTCCCTTCCTGTCGACTAACCCCCATCCTAGGCAGCAACGGCTAAAGGAAACATAAAAGAGACGACTGTCATGCGAGCCATGTGCGCAATAGCCGTTGGGTAGTCGTTTAAGAACGTCCCCAATGACTACATCGATGTTTTGGCAACACCAGCGAGCGGGCCGCATTCCAACCAAGGCAACGCCGCAGGTAGAGGACGGACAGCGAGCCGCGTCCAGCCTGACGGCCAAGGCAACGCCAATGTTTTGGCAACGACAGCGAAAGCCCGCCAGAGTGAGCAAGGTGCCTTGAAACGAGGCGGCATTGACCTTCTGGTCATGCCGCCGAAGTTGAAAGGCAGATTGCCGCTCTGGCGGGCTTGCAGCGTCAACTGGTTACGCGGGTTGGTAAACCCGCGTAACCCCCTAGTACATCTTTGCGCCGGCGGGGATGGAGGCGTCGAGCTGGATCAGGTTGAGGCGCTCCTCGCCCTCCTCCTCGTGGACAGCGCTGATCAGCATGCCGCAGCTGGGAATACCCATCATCTTGCGCGGAGGCAGGTTGGTGATGGCGAGCAAGGTCTTGCCGACCAGGTCCTCGGGCTCGTAATAAGCGTGAATACCGGAGAGGATGGTGCGGTCGGTACCGGTACCGTCGTCGAGCGTAAAGTTCAGCAGCTTCTTGGACTTCTTGACGGCCTCGCATGCCTTGACCTTCACAGCGCGGAAATCGCTCTTGGAGAAGGTATCGAAGTCGACGAACTCCTCGAACAGCGGCTCAACGGCGATCTTGGAGTAATCGAGCGTGGGCTTAAGCGACTCAACGAACGGGCTCGCGGCGTTGCCGGCCTCGGCAGCCTTGGCGGCAGCGGCACCGGACTGGAAACCCTTCTCGGGCTTCATGTGCGGGAACAGCAGCACGTCGCGGATGGAAGCCTGGTTGGTGAGCAGCATGACCACGCGGTCGATGCCGATGCCAATGCCGCCCGCGGGAGGCATACCGTACTCGAGGGCGCGCACGTAGTCCTCGTCATACTCCATGGCCTCATCGTCGCCGCCGGCCTTCTCGGCCATCTGGGCGGCAAAGCGCTCGGCCTGGTCGACCGGGTCGTTGAGCTCAGAGAATGCGTTGGCGTACTCGTGGCCGGCGATGACCAGCTCAAAGCGGTGGGTCAAACGCGGGTCGTCCTCAAAACGCTTGGCAAGCGGGCTGACCTCGATGGGGTAATCGCACACGAACGTGGGGTTGACGATGGTGTCCTCGCCCAGCTCATCGTAAATCTCGGCGATAATCTTGCCGGCGGTCCACTCGGGCTTAATCTCCAGGCCCTTCTCGCGCGCGGCGGCAGCAAGCTCCTCGACCGGCGTGTCAATGGTGACCTGCTTGCCGAGCACGTCGGAGACGATGTCGGTCATGGGACGGCTGGCCCACTCACCAGAAAGGTCGATGGTCTGGCCCTGGTACTCGATGACCTCGGGGTTGCCGATGGCTTTGTTAGCCGCCTTAATGACACCCTGGGCGAGCGCCTTCATGCCCTCGAGGTCGGAGAAGGCACGGTAGGCCTCCATCGTGGTGAACTCGGGGTTGTGGGTAAGGTCCATGCCCTCGTTACGGAAGATGCGGCCGATCTCGAACACGCGCTCAAAACCACCGACGATGCAGCGCTTGAGGTGCAGCTCGGTGGCAATACGCAGGTAGCACTCCTGATCGAGCGCATTGAAGTGCGTGATGAACGGCTTAGCAGTAGCGCCGCCCTGGATGGTCTGCAAGATGGGGGTCTCGACCTCCATGTAGCCGTCGGACTCCATAAAGCGACGGAAGGTGGAGAGAATCTGCGAACGCTTACGGAAGGTCTCGCGAACGTCGTCGTTGGCGATCAGGTCGACATAGCGCTGGCGATAGCGGGTCTCCTTGTCGGAAAGACCGTGGAACTTCTCGGGCAGCGGACGAACGGCCTTGGCAAGCAGGGTCGCGCTCTTAGGGGCAACGGAAAGCTGGCCGCGCTGGGTGCGCACGACCACGCCGGTCACGCCCAGGATGTCGCCCAGGTCGAGAGCCTCGAGCGTATTCCAGGCAGCCTCGTCCATGTCGTTGATGCGGCAGAACAGCTGAATCTCGGCAGTCGCATCGCGCACGACGATGAACATGATCTTGCCCTGACCGCGCTTGGCGACCACACGGCCGGCGATCTTCACGACGTCCTCGGTGTCCTCGCCATCGGCAAGCTCGGCGTACTTAGCCTCGATATCGGCGACGTAGTCCTCAAGCTCAGAGTGCTCGGGATAGGGGTTCTGGCCCGCCTCGAACAGGGCGGCGCGCTTGGCCAGGCGGGTGGCGCGCTCGTCGTTGAGCGTCGATGCCTGTTCGGCGGCGTTCTGGTTCTCTGCCATAAGTTAGCTCCTCAAACTAAAACGCTCCCCAGGATTCGGTCCCAGGGAGCGAAAACATACCTTTACGCGGGACCGTGGTCTAGCGTGCGATCTTGGCGATGGTGTAGACGCGAGTCTTGCCGGAAGGCGTAACGACCTCGACGGAGTCGCCCTCGCCGTGACCGATGATGGCGTGACCGACCGGAGACTCGTTGGAAATCTTGTGCTCGAGCGAGTTGGTCTCGGTGGTACCGACGAGCGTGACTTCCATGACCTCACCGTTGGGATCAATCAGAGAAACGGTGGAACCGATGGAGACGGTCAGATCGCCCGTGGTGGCAGCAACCTGAGCGTTGGCGAGGATGGCCTGGATCTCGGCAATACGAGCGGCGTTCTGGGCCTGCTTGTCCTTAGCGGCATCGTACTCGGAGTTCTCCGAAAGGTCGCCGAACGCGCGGGCTTCCTTGATGTCCTCGACGATCTCCTTGGCGTAATCGCCCTCACGCCAAGCGAGCTCCTCGACGAGCTTCTGGCGGCCCTCAGCGGTCAGTACGATCTGGCTTGCGTCCATACGGATATCTCCCCAACTCTGATCAAACAATCAACTGTCAACAAAA
Source organism: Collinsella sp. CLA-ER-H3 (assembly GCF_040092425.1). Classification (NCBI taxonomy): domain Bacteria; kingdom Bacillati; phylum Actinomycetota; class Coriobacteriia; order Coriobacteriales; family Coriobacteriaceae; genus Collinsella; species Collinsella sp. CLA-ER-H3. The sequence goes on along the minus strand of NZ_JBBNLP010000001.1, from coordinate 242,888 downwards.
CGAAAAAGACCGGCTAGCCTGCGGGCAAGCCGGTCAGGTGCTCACCCCAAAGGGATGGGACTACTCTGCGTCCGCGTCGCTGTCCTCTGCCTGCTTCTTCTTGGCAGCAGCGAGCTTAGCCTCGAGCTCAGCGATCTCCTTGTCCTCCTCGGACTGCTCGACCACGACCTCCTCGGCCTGCTTGGTCTCGGCCTTATCGTCGCCCTCCATACCCTCGCGGATATTCTTGACGGTAGAGCCGAGGGACTTGCCGAGCTTCGGCAGGTTCTTGGGCCCGAAGATAATCAGGACAACGACGAGAATAATGATGAGCTCAGGAGCCCTCAGTCCAAACATGTAGACCTCCACAATACAGCGAGACAAGCTCGAATGAGTATACCGCGGCTATCGCGGTATCACAACAATAGCTAAAAAAAGGGACCGCAAGAAGCGGTCCCTCCTCATGCTCTGGTCGGGTTGACTGGATTTGAACCAGCGACCCCTGCGTCCCGAACGCAGTGCTCTACCAAACTGAGCCACAACCCGTTAGCTCGACTATAGTAACAAAGATTTCCGTCGTGTGCTAGAGAAATTTTTACTTCTTTGGCACTTCGACGCGAACCGTGTTGGGAATGAGCTCCGTCGCGCAGGACCACCAGCCGTTTTGCTGGGCAGCGTCGGCAAGCCTTTCGGCCATGTCGGCGGTGTCGCAAATGGCAAACGAGCAGGCACCCGATCCGCACACATCTACAGCAACGGTGCCGTCCTGTTTACGCAGCCAATCGAGAACCGTTTGAATCTGCGGCTCCATCTGTGCGGAAATGACACCCAAGTTGTTATGGATGAGCGCATATGCCGTCTCTGCATCACCAGCACGCAAGGCAGAAGCCATCGCGCCGGGCTTGTCCGCAGGCACCGGGGCCTCGTCAAAACGTCGATAAGCCTCAATTGTCGAAACGCTCGCCTCGCGCGGCTTAACCAGCACGACGGGCGTCGCGGGCAGCGCTGGGTACTCAGTTGCCAGCACGTCTCCCCCACCTACGTAGAACGCAGGGCTCGCGTGCAAAAAGAACGGGACGTCAGCACCAATGCCGCGCGCGATGTCGTCGAGTGCTGGGTCGGTGCGATCAATGCCCCAGAGCTCCGCCAAGGCGACAATGACCGCGGCCGCATCCGTCGAGGGGCCGCCCAAGCCGGCGCACAATGGAATACGCTTCTCAATCGTCACGCAGATGTTTGCCTCGCGACCATAATGCTCGGCCATAGCAACCGCAGCCCGATACGCCGTATTCTTTTGCATGGGAAAATCTGATGCCGGAACCGTCTGAACGGCCAGCGCCTGCGCCGGCGTGACCGTCACGGTATCGGAAAGACCGACGGCTGCCATCAGGGAATCGACCCTGTGGTAGCCGCGGTCATCGCGCTCGGTATGAACCCCCAGGTAGAGGTTAATCTTTGCCGGCGCGGAAAGAGTCAGGGACCGATCGGTCACCGTTAATGCTCCTCGAGCTGATTGCCGAGCGGGGTAAAGATGTGCTCGCCGCTCTCGGGGTCGAACAGCTCGACCTGACCGGTGAGGACATCGATATACTGGTAGGACTGACGCGACTTACGGCCACGGCGCTCGTCGACCTCGACAATGAAGACGGCGGGGTGGACGCTCTTGATGGTGCCCATGCGCTCGACAACGCGGGTGCGGCCCATGTTGGCCTTAACCTTGACGCGATCGCCCACCATATCGGTCAGCTTCTCGTGGATGTCGTCGACGTGATTGACTTCCATCTCTTCCATGAACAGGGCCTCCAGAAGGTGCAATTCAAAAAGGGGATAATACCCCTAAGATAGACAAAACTCTAATACTATAGCACCCTGCTGTTGCCATACGCAAGTAGCTAAATAAGCCCCGTCCCAAATACGTACCAGACGACAACCTCGCATGACCAGTTGTTACGCGGTTTGGTAAAACCGCGTAACCTAAAGGTTGTCGGTGTCCAAGACGATGGTGAATGGGCCGTCGTTGACCAGGTCGACCTTCATGTCGGCGCCAAAGATGCCGTGCGCCACGTGCTCAACGTCCTCGCGCACAAGCGTCAAGAAGTACTCGTAGAGCTCGTTGGCGACATCGGGGGCGCCGGCATCCGTAAACGATGGGCGGCGGCCGTGGCGGCAGTCGGCAAATAGCGTGAACTGCGACACCACGAGTACCTCGCCGTCGACATCGGCCAGTGCCAAGTTGGTCTTGCCGTTCTCGTCCTCGTTGATGCGCAAGCCCCGGAGCTTGCCCCACAGCTTATCAGCCTCGGCGCGCGTGTCGCCGTGGCCCACGCCCAGCAGCACTAGATAGCCGCGCCCAATTTTGCCCACGCACTCGCCGTCGACCGTCACGCCGGCGTTGAGTACGCGCTGCACCACCGCGCGCACGGCCTACTCCTCGCCCGTCAGTTTGGCGGACAGATGCTCGAGCGCGTGGAAACGATGGCTGATGGCGTTCTTCTCGTCCGCCGTCAGCTCGGCCATGGTCTTGCCCGGCGTGTCGACCGGCAGGAACAGCGGGTCGTAGCCAAAGCCGTGATCGCCGCGGCCCTCGTGTGCGATAGCGCCCTCGCAGGCGCCCTCACCATAGGTGACCAAACCGTCCGTGTCGATGAGCGCAACGACGCTTATAAAACGCGCGGTGCGATCCTCGTCTGCCACGCCTTCCAGGTTAACGAGCAGCTTGGCGTTGTTGGCGGCATCGTCGCCATGCACGCCCGCATAGCGCGCGCTATACACGCCCGGCTCGCCGTCCAGGGCATCAACGACCAAGCCCGAATCGTCGGCAATGGCCATGAGCCCCGTCTCTTCGACGGCAGCCTGCGCCTTGATGATCGCGTTCTCCAAAAACGTTGTGCCGTTTTCCTCGGGGTCCTCAAAATCGCCCAGCTGACCGAGCGCCACAAAGCGTACCTCGGGCATGACCTTGCCCAAAATGGCCTCAATCTCGGTGAGCTTATGGGCGTTGCCGGTTGCCACGACGATAGTTGCAGCCGGGTCGAGAGTGTCGATGTCGATCTTCTCAAGTGCCATAACTGGCCTCCTTGTCTCTATAGCAAGCTGCGTGAGGGGCGTTCGGGCACTTGGCCTCTCCCCTCTCAGGCAATCAGACCTTTCAACGCAGCATTTCCGCAGATAAAACCTACCAAAATAAACCTGTCCCTATTTGGCAGGTTAGGCGATGGCTTGGCGCTGAAGCTCGATGAGCTCGGCGATACCCTTGTCGCCCAGGTCGAGCAGGGCGTTGAGGCGTTTGCGGTCGAAGGGCGCCTGCTCGCCGGTGCCCTGGAGCTCGATCATCTCACCGGTTTCGGTGGCGACGAGGTTCATGTCGACCTCGGCATGGCTGTCCTCGGAATAATCGAGGTCAAGCAGCGTATTGCCGTCGACAACGCCCATGGAGATGGCAGCCACCTGGCCGATAAGCGGGATGCGTTCGATCTTGCCCGCCTCGACCCACATGGCGAGGGCGTCGTGCAGCGCCACCCAGGCGCCGGTGATGCTCGCTGTACGCGTGCCGCCATCGGCCTGAATCACATCGCAGTCGACGGTGACGGTGTACTCGCCGAGCGCCTTCATGTTGACGACGGTACGCAGGCTGCGGCCAATGAGGCGCTCGATCTCCATGGAGCGACCCTTGCGGTTGGCATGCTCGCGCTTGCAGCGCTTGCCGGTCGACGTCGGCAGCATGGCGTATTCCGCGGTCACCCAGCCGGCCTTAGCTCCCTTTCGCCAGCCCGGCACGCCCTCCTCGATAGTGGCGGCGCACAGCACGCGCGTGTCGCCGAACTCGGCCAAACACGAGCCGTGGGCGTGCTTCATGACGCCACGGGTGAGCTTAACGGGGCGCAACTCGTTGGCGGCGCGACCGTTGGCGCGGTTGACCTGCATGTACTCCATAGAAATATCCTTTCGGCAAAAGATGTGGCGAAGGCTTTGGCGGCTGCCTTACATCTATTTCAGCTCATCGATATCGATATGTTCGATGCTCTTGAGCGGCTGACCAAAGATAAAGCTGCCCGCCACCGCAAACTCGGCAATGTTATCGGCCGTCGTGGCAAAACGATGCTGCGGCTCGGCGGCGTCGCCCGCCAGCTGCTCGCGGCGCGTGAGGATATCGGTCAGCTCGCGTGTGGTCTCCTCGGCGGAACTCACGACGCGCACCCCAGGCCCCAGCGCATGGCGGATAGGTCCCACCAACAGCGGAAAATGCGTACAGCCGAGCACCACGGTATCGATACCGTGGTCGCGCAGCGGCTCAACCGTGGCACCCACCAGCGCACGCACGGCAGGCGTATCGAAGATGTCCTCGTTCTCAAGCCACTGTTCCTGCAGATGCGCACCCGAGGCGAGCTCGTGTTCGACAACCTCGACAAAGCTCGAGGCAGGACAGCCGTATACATCGACGCCGGCATCTAGATCCTGAATGGCGCGCGTGTAGGCGCCCGAGCGAATGGTGAGGTTGGTGGCGAGCACGCCCACGCGACGCGAGCGGGTGCTGTTGATTGCCGCACGGGCACCCGGCGCGATCACACCGATCACGGGAACGTCGAGCACCTGCTGGGCCAGACGCAAGGCCGCAGCGGTCGCCGTGTTGCAGGCGATGACCATAATCTTGACGTCGTGCTTCGAAAGCCAACGACCCGCCTGCAACGCAAACGAGCGCACCTCATCCTCGGTGCGCGTGCCGTAAGGGCAGCGCTTGGTGTCGCCAAAGTAGTAGACGGACTCGTGCGGCAGCGCCGTCGCAATCGCGCGCGCAACCGTCAGACCGCCCAAACCAGAATCGAACACGCCAATCGGGCGCGTGTCGCCTGCCGGATTCTCGATATCGGACATTACCTCACCAGTCTCTCTCGAAAAGACATGTCCAAGTGCGGCGACGCCGCGCTACGAACGCGCCGCGACCAGCAGCTCTGCCGTCGCCGCCCAACCGTCGACAATTTTGCCGCGCGTAACGAAAGCGTTCTCGCAAGCAGCCAGGAACTCGGGCGCGCCGGCGCTCGTCAGGCCATTCTCGACCAGGCAGAACGTGCCCACGTGATCGGCCATGTAGAAGTCGGACTCGGAGTCGCCGAGCGCGAGCGTCTCCTCGCGCTCGATCCCTAGGTGCTCGCAGAAGCGCGCGATGGCAACGCCCTTGTTGAGACCCGCGGGGTTGATGTTGAATGCGCGACCGTCCTCGACGCGATCGAGCTCGAGCGTCGTCGGCTTGGACAGGTGAGTCAGATGACCGTTGCAAGCCCAGATCAGACCGCAGCCGGCCTCGTCCAGGATGGCCTGGACCTCATCGTCGGGCACATCGCCGCGCATGCCGACGGTGACCTCACGGTATTTGTAGCCGGTCGACATGTCGTTGTGGTACTCGATCTTGTGCGGCCAGCGGGCAAGGATCTTCTCGCACACGCCGGTCTGCTCGATCACCTGGTGCGGAGTAAGGCCGCAGACGGGGTCGTAAGGCATGTCACCGGTCAGATACTCCCAATCGTTGGCTTTGAGGTCGTACATAACCAGACCGCCCATCTCACCAATGTAGGAGTTGAGGCCGAGCACGCGCGCGTCCTCGTGGATCATGGTACGGTTGCGGCCCGAGGTGGGAACCACCTGAATACCAGCGCGAGCGAGCGCCACGACGGCCTCGACGAGTTTGGTCGAAGGGTTGCCGTCGTTGTCGCGCAGCACGCACGAGCCGGGTGCGAGCATCGTGGCATCCAGGTCGGTAAAGACGTACTTGACCTTGGCCAAGCGCTCGCGCATCTCGCCCGAAAGCTCGGCAACGGTCGGCAGGGTGTTGTGGGACATGGTTACTCCGTTTACGTAGAAGGGTTTGGACTTGGACGGCATGTTTTGATTGAGGGAACACGCTTATGGCGACAGCGCACTCAGGGCGCCGCCGCCATCATGGTTCATTAGTCAAACTGGGTAACATCAATCAGGCGATTGGCCAACGAAAGGTCGCTCTCGATGGGCACAAACTCGTCGCCCACGTGCATGAGCTCCTCGTCACCCTTTGCCAGCAGCAAGACAATGGTGGGGGCATCGGGGTTGACGTACTCCTCGCGCGCCGCCTTGAACGCCGCATGCACAGCGGCTTCGCGATCGAGGATGATCTTGTTCGGCGTATCGTCGGGAACATGTTCGGCAAGCTCGCGACAGACCTTCATCGGGTCCTCGTGAGCCGGGTCCTCGTTGGCAAAGATCATCAGGTCGGAATATGGTGCGGCCTCGCGCGGAAGCTGCTCGCGGCGCTCCTGCGCCTTGCCGCCGGCAGCGCCAAACACCGCAATGACTGGACTAGCGGGAAACGCGCGCTTGACCGACGAGAAAAGCGAACGGAACGAAAGCTGGTTATGCGCATAGTCAACGACGCAGATCACGCGGCCGTCCTTCGACTCCACGACCTCCATACGGCCCGGCACACGCAGTTTGGAGAGGCCCTTCTTGATGGCATCGATACCGATGCCGATCTCGCGCGCAGCGGCGATAGCGACCAGCGCGTTCTCCACGTTAAAGTCGCCCGCGATACCCAGCAGGATCTTCTCCCCCGCCTCGGATTCGTCGGCACACAGGCCATGCAAGTTGAACTCGATGCTAAAGCCGACCATGCGTACGTCGCTCGCCCACAGGCTTGCCTCGGGATGCTCGACGCCAACGGTCACCAAGCGCTCGGCCGTCGACGCTGCTTCCAGCACACGGTCAACCTCTTCGGTGCCCAGATTCACCACGGCGGTCTTTGCCTGGTCAAAGATCCTGAGCTTGCTCTCAAAATAATCCTCGAAGGTCGGGTGCTCGATCGGCGAGATGTGGTCGCGGCCGATGTTGAGGAAGCACGCCACGTCAAACGGCAGATTCTCGACGCGTTGGTACTTGAGCGCCTGGCTCGAGACCTCCATGACCATGGACTGGCGACCGGACATGCGGCAGTTGGCGATATGGCGCCAGACCTCGGGGGCCTCGGGCGTAGTATTGGTGCTCTCGTAACACTCGATGCCATCGTCGGTACTCACCGAGCCGATCATGCCGCAGGACTCGCCCGCCGCCTTGATGATGGACTGGAGCATAAAAGCGGCCGTGGTTTTTCCCTTGGTGCCGGTGATGCCCACGATCTTGACGTCGTGGTCGGGACGGTCGTAGACCTCCGGCGGCAACAGGGCCATGGCCGTGCGAACGCTGTCCACGACCAGCATCGCAGCACCGCTCTCCTGCGCCAGCGGCTCCAGAGACTCGACCAGCGACTCCTCGCACACAAATGCGACGGCGCCCGCATCGAGCGCCATGCGCAAAAACGCGGGCTTAAAGGCAGCACCTTTGCAGAAGAACACGTCACCTGCCGAGACCGCGCGCGAATCAAACGAGCAGCCGGTCACGGCACGCTCGTCAACCTGCTCCGATGCGCGCAGCTCGCCGCACACATCGAGAAGCTTGGCAAGCGCATCGACCGTGGTCACGATCGCGGAATCCGAATGGTGCATCTTTCACCTTTCTCAGCCATTTGGCAGGGACGGTTTTTATAGTAACTGAAACGCACCCACGCAAAAACGGCTCCCGGAGGAGCCGTTACGCGCAGGCGTTCGTAAGCCGAGGCTAGGCAGCCTGAACAGCGGGCTGGTCCTCGTCGATAAAGAAGCGCTTGTACCACACCAGGAACACGAGCGGCGTATAGATCTTGCGCTGGAAATCGCCCTTGCCCGCAAAGTGCAGATCGAGCAGGTGCATGAGCTCGTCGGTATCGAAGAACTCGCTTGCCCACGGCGCGGTGAAGTACTCCTTGACATAGTCGTACCACTTTTGCTCGCGCAGCCAGTAGACAATCGGCACCGGGAAGCCCACCTTGGGACGGGTGGCCCACTCATCGGGCAGCGACTTGTTGGCAGCGTGGCGGAGTACCTGTTTGTTGCCGTTCTCGTTGATGCGGTAACGGTCGGGAATGTGTTCGGCGAACTCCATGACTTTGCGGTCCAGGAAGGGCACGCGCAGCTCCAGCGAGTGCGCCATGCACATCTTGTCGGCCTTGAGCAGAATGTCGCCCGGGAGCCACATGTTCATGTCCAGGTACTGTTTCTTGACCAGCTCGGGCTGACCCTTCACGCGCGCATAGATGGGAGCGGCAAGCTCGAAGGCGCCGTCGCCGGTGTTGTACTCGGGCTTGAGCACGCCGTCGACCTCGCGCTCCGGCCATACCAGAGCCTGTCCCAGGAACGACTTCTCGGGGATCTCGGCACCCTTGACCAGGAAGTTATGTCCCTTGAAGTACGGCATATGCAGCGCCAGGTTACCGAGCGCGCGACGGATGGGCAGCGGAACCATCTTTTTGTACTTACGCACCGGGACCGTATCCTCGTAGTAGGCGTAGCCGCCAAAGAGTTCGTCGGCGCCTTCGCCCGAAAGCACGACGGTAACGTCCTTGCGGGCCATCTCGGCCAAGAACCACAGCGGCACGGAAGACAGGTTGGACTGCGGCTCGTCCATGTGATACTGGATGTCCTCGAGCGCACCGAAGAACTCGTCGGCGGTGATCATCTTGCGAACGTTCTCGACGCCGAGCTTATCGGAAAGCTCCTTGGCGTAGTTGGTCTCGTTGAAATTCTTGTAGTCAAAGCCCACCGAGAAGGTCTTGTCGGGCATAAGGCAAGCGGCGATGTAGCTGGAGTCGACGCCACCGGAGAGGAACGACGCGACCTTGACATCGGCGATGCGATGGGCCTCGACGCTCTCGTGCACGACCTCGTCCAGCTCGTCGACATACTCTTCGAACGGCTTCTCGACGGCAGAGTAATCGCAATCCCAGTAGCGCTCGATGTTCATCTTGCCGGTCGGGATATCGACGGTAAAGTAGTGCGCCGGCGGCAGCTTGTAGACACCCTCGAAGAAGGTCTCCTCAGTCGCCGAATACTGCAGCGTCATGTACGGACGCAGAGCCTTTTTGTTGACCGCCTTGTGGAAGTGCGGGTAGTCCAGGAAGCTCTTGATCTCGGAACCAAAGAGCACGCCCGGAGCGCCGTCGCCCGCATCGGCCATGGGATAGTAGTAAAGCGGCTTGATGCCAAAGATGTCGCGGGCGCCAAAAAGCTTGTTCTTCTTTTTGTCCCAGATGACGAAGGCGTACATACCGCGCAGGCGATCGAGGACGGCCTCGCCCCACTCCTCGTAGCCGTGCAGGAGGCTCTCGGTGTCGGCGCCGCAGTGGAACTTGTAGCCCTTGGCCTCGAGCTCGGAACGGAGTTCTTGGAAGTTGTAGATCTCGCCGTTGAAGACAATGACGACGCTGCCGTCCTCGTTGGCCATGGGTTGAGCGCCGGCCTCGGTCAGGTCGAGGATCGACAGGCGGCGGAAGCCCAGGGCAACGCGGCCGTCGATAAACTGACCGCCCATGTCGGGACCGCGATGGACGATGCGGTCCATCATCTTGGTGAGCACCTCGGATTGGTTATCCGTCCCACCGACAAAACCAACAAAACCGCACATATACTATCCCCTCTGCTGTTGCTGGGCATCAAATCGAATCAGTAGCTTTTGAGTATACCCGAGGGCGTAAAGAGGGGCGGAATGTTCAGGCAATCTCAACTGAATCAGCTCCGCGCCGACACGCGCCAGTTACCTTTAATGGATATGAGATGAATGAGGCGATTGTTTTGCTATACTCTCTCCGCACGGGCGATTGGCGCAACGGTTAGCGCAGGTGCTTTACACGCACAAGGCTGGGGGTTCGAATCCCTCATCGCCCACCACCGAATTGGAAACGGTCCTCGCAAGGGGACCGTTTTTGTTTGGGCCCGGTGCATGGGATTCGGACCCGCCAGGGTGCGGAGCTGAGGAAACGCGAAGCGTTTTCCAGCGCAGCACGCGAGGGCCGTAGGCCCGAAGCGAAAGCGGGCGGCGTCAGCCGCACGCGACACCCCTCATCGCCCACCATTGAGTTGGAAACGGTCCTCGAAAGGGGACCGTTTTTGTTTGGGCCCATTTCATGGGATTCGAACCCGCCAGCACGTCTGTCACAAAGGCCGTGGCCAAATAATGGCAAAAATGAGTACTGCTACTTTGCTTGCAACATATAAAAAGATAGCGTTTGCGTAAGTTACGCAACATATGTCCATTATAAGGACTAACAGTTAGATCACAATCGTGCATTCATCGCCATTTCGACTTGCTATCTGGCCTTATTAGTCCAAAATTGCTGCTACCAAATCGGTAGCAGTACTCATATTTAATGTTTTTTGACCAGCGGGTCTCCCTGCCTTAGCAAATCTAAGGCAAAACGGGCTCCAGACCGCTGAATCATGCCACATAGGGCACGCTCGCAGTCCGGAACCCGGTCCAAATTGAGTTATTGCGCCGCGTTAGACCAAGACACCCGACAGGATCTCGATCAGACTGTCCACGTCGGCTTCCTCGCAGACGAGCGGCGGCAAGAAACGCAGCGTATGAGCACCCGTAGCGTTAATCACGGCACCGGCGGCCAGCGCGCGGGCAACAATATCATGCGCGTCGCCCGCGGCATCATCCAAATCGCAGCCGAGCATCAGGCCACGGCCACGCACCTCTACCACATGCGGAAGTTTAGCCAGCGCCTGCTCCATATAGGCACCCACCTTGGCAGCATGGTCGGCATAATCGCCGCGCACGAGCGCGGAGAGCGTCGCGGCACACGCCGTGATGGCCAGGCAGCTACCGCCAAAGGTCGAGCCGTGGTCGCCCGGCTTAAACACGTCGGCAATCCCCTTCTTTGCCACGACGGCACCCATGGGCACGCCGTCGGCAATGCCCTTGGCAAGGCTCATGATGTCGGGCTCCACGCCATAGGTTTGGAACGCAAATGGCTTACCCGTGCGGAAGATACCGCACTGGACCTCGTCGGCGATAAGCACGGCGCCCACTTCGTGTGCCAGGTCGCGCGCTGCCGCCATAAACTCCTCGGTCATGGGGTGCACGCCACTCTCACCCTGGATCGGCTCGAGCATCACGGCACAAATCTCGCTCCCCAGCTGCTTAAAGATCGCACGCAGTTCATCGACATCGTTGGGCGTGCAGGCCACAAAGCCACCCGGCAGCGGGCGGAAGCTATCCTGCAGCCAATCCTGCATGGTGGCGGCAATGGTCTCGAGCGTACGGCCGTGGAAGCCGCCGCGCATGCACACGATGGTGTTGCCGCCATTACCGGCACGCTTGGCGTACAGGCGCGCGAGCTTCATCGAGCCCTCGTTGGCCTCGGCGCCAGAGTTGGCAAAGAAGGTCTCCCAAACCTGCTCATCCGCAGCCGGGGCACCAAGAGCAGCTGCCGTGGTCTCATCGCCGGCGACAATGGCATCGGCAAGCACGCGCGCACCATCTACGTCGTCGTTAGCAAGCTTGGACAGCAGCGCCGCGACCTGTCCGCGCTGCTCAATGTAGAAGTAATTGGAGACATGCATGAGCTTTTTGGTCTGTGCCTCGAGCGCCGAGAGCACAGCCGGGTCGCCATGACCTAGGCTGCACACGCCGATACCGGCAAGAAAGTCGAGGTACTCACGGCCATCGTCGCCGGTGAGCTTCATGCCGTGACCCTCGACAAACTCGACCGGAGAGCGGCCAAAGGTATGCATAACGTAATGGGATTCAAGCGATTGCTGAGCTGCAAGTGACATGGGATGCCTTTCGTTGGGCGCCAGACGGCGCGGGGCTATGGGTGCAGGAATGGGGCGGCTGCGGGTCAGCTAGACCGTCTGAAGCTTCTCGACCTCGTCAAGGTTCTCGGTCAGACGCGCAGCAAACGTCGAAAGCGGATGCGGATGCGTATCGAACTCGTAAGCCGTCTCGGTGGAATGGATCACGGTGCCGACGCCGGCATCGGTCAGCAGCTCCAGGAGCAGCGAATGCGGCGTAGTACCGTTAATGATGTGGGCACGAAATACGCCGCCGGTAAGCGCATCGACGGCCGCACGCAGCTTGGGAATCATGCCCTTATCGACCTCGCCGCCGTAGAGCATTTCGTTAACCTCGTCGAGCGTTAGGTTGGAGATAAGCGAGTCCTTGTCGCTAAAGTCCTTGTACAGGCCATCGACATCGGTCAAAAAGATCGCCTTATGCGCGTGGAGCGCCGCGGCAACGGCACCGGCGGCGGTATCGGCGTTGATGTTGAAGAAACCGCCGTCCTCCCCCGCCGCGACGGTAGCGATGACGGGAATGTACTCGCTATCGAGTAAGCGCTCGATATAGTCGGTGTTGACGTGCGTCACTTTGCCCACACGACCGAGCTCGGGGTCGAGCGGCTCGGCGATGAGCGTGCCGGCATCGCTGCCCGACACGCCCACGGCCAGGTTGCCGTGGTGGTTGATGGCAGCAACCAGCTCCTGGTTAACCTTGCCGCCCAGCACCTCGCGCACGATATCCATAGTCGCCGGCGAGGTCACGCGCTGGCCGTTCTTAAACTCGACGGGAATATCGTAATGGCTCAGCGCCTCGTTGATAGCCTTGCCGCCGCCGTGCACGATAACGGGGCGCATGCCGATGATCTTGAGCAGGACGATGTCGCTCATCACGTCGCGACGCAGCTGCTCGTCGACCATGGCTGCACCGCCGTACTTGATAACGACCGTCTTGCCGGTCAAGTTCTTAATCCACGGCAGCGCTTCGAACAGCAGCTGCGCGGTTGCTTCGTTGGATTCGCTCGAACGACAATCGCGTGCGAATTTCATAATCTGCCTCGTCTTTCATATCGTTATCGCGCCGTGCTCAGCTGTCCGCAATCGCGGCAAGATGCGCAGCGTGCCTGGAATCTAGGAACGGTAGTCGCCGTTGATGGAGATGTACTCATGCGTGAGGTCGCAGGTCCACACGGTCGTTGCCGCGTCGCCTGCGCCCAGGTCGGCCGAGATCACGATCTCGGGCGCCTCGAAACGTCGTAGAGCCTCGTCCTCGTCAAAGGGAACAGTCAGACCGTCGCGACAGACGGGCATGCCCATCATGTCGATGGAAACGTCTTCCTGATTAAATTTCACGCCGCACTTGCCAAGCGCCATAGCAACGCGACCCCAGTTGCAGTCGTGGCCGGCGATGCAGGTCTTAACGAGCGGCGAGTTGGCAACGGCACGGGCGGCGATATCGGCTTCCTCGTCGTTCACGGCGCCGGTAACGTTGACCGTAACAAGCTTGGATGCGCCCTCACCATCGGCGGCGATATTGCGCGCCAGGCTCTCGCACACCTCGTGCACGGCAAATGCCAACTCGTCAAAGGCATCGGAGCCCTCGACGATAGGCTCGACATCTGCGGCAGCGGCGCCGGAGGCAAGCATGATGCAGGTGTCGTTGGTTGAGGTGTCGGAATCGACCGTTACCTTGTTAAAGGTCTGCTTGACGGTCGAGAGCAGCAGGGTATGAAGTGCCGCAGGCTCGACGGGGGCATCGGTGGTGATAACTGCGATCATGGTGGCCATGTTGGGCATGATCATGCCCGAGCCCTTGCACATTCCACCTACCGTATAGACATTGCCCGCATGACCCGCAGCCTCGCTGACGTAGGCCACGGCGTACTCCTTGGAGTGCGTGTCGGTCGTCATGATGGCGCGAGCGGCATCGGCGCCACCGTGGGCGGAGAGCGCCTCGTAGGCAGCAGGAATGGCGGTCTCAAACGTGTCGATCGGCAGAATCTGGCCAATCACACCCGTGGAGGCAACCAGAATCTGCTGGGGCTCGCAGCCGATGACCTGCGATGCGATGCTGCACGTCTCGCGCGCGCATGCAAGGCCGGTCTCACCCGTGGCGGCGTTGGCATTGCCAGAGTTGACCGAAACGCCGGCGATGATACCGTAGCCCTTGTCGGCACCGCCCAGGTTGGCACGGCTCACCTGCACGGGCGCCGCACAAAAGCGATTGGTGGTAAACACGCCGGCACCGGGGCAGGGTTTATCGGGCACGACAAGCGCGTAATCCAGACGCTCTGGGTTCTTGCGGAACCCAGCGTGGATGCCTGCAGCCTTAAAACCAGCCGCAGCCGTAACGCCGCCCTCGACGGCGCGAATCTTGATATCAAACAGCTCAGTATTCATCGTCTTTATGGCTCCTTATGTCAAACAAAAAACGGACATCGGTTGGTGCGCCATGCCAGTCGTGATCATGAGACCAGCTTAAGAGTGGCGCCCCACTCGATGCCCGACTACCAAATCGTTAACAATCGAATGTGCTACACCGGGCACGCCACTGTGGGCAAGCCTCGTCGCTCGTCAAAGCCAAAGACGATATTGGCGCACTGGACCGCTTGGCCCGCAGCGCCCTTGCACAGATTGTCGATGGCGCCCGTCGCCACCAGCACGCCCGCGCGCTTATTGAGCGCGAGGCCAATCTGGGCGGCGTTGGTGCCGACAACCGAAGCCGTCTTGGGCTGCTGGCCAGCATCGAGCACGCGCACAAAGGTGCGACCGGCATAGAACTGCTTGTAATAGTCGACAACGTCCTCAAGAGCCAAGGAGTCGATGGCCTGCGGCGCGAGCGGCATCGTCACCGTGGAGAGCAGACCACGCTTGAGCGGTGCCAGGTGCGGGGTAAAGACGACGCGATCGGTCAGGCCAAGGATTTGCTCAATCTCGGGCGTGTGGCGATGCTTGCCCACGCCGTAGGCCTCCAAATTCTCGTCGGCGCTGCAAAAATGCGTACGAGCGTTGCAGGACTTGCCGGCACCCGTCACACCGCTGATGGCATCGACAATCACGGGACCGTTCTCGGCCACCCAGCCCGCACGCACGGCAGGAGCGGCAGCAAGGCTCGTTGCGGTGGGATAGCAGCCGGCGCAGGCAACCAGCACGGGTTTGCCGTCGGCATGATCGGATGCAGCGGTCTCCAAATCCTGGGAGAACAGCTCGGGCAGACCGAAGGCGCGGGTCTTGAGCAACTCGGGGCTCGTGTGCTTGGCGGCATACCAGGCCTCAAAGGTGGCCGGATCGCTCAGGCGATAGTCGGCCGAGAGGTCAATGCAGGAGACTCCCGCGGCAAGCAGGGCGGGCACCTGAGCCATGGCCGCGGTATGCGGCACGGCCAAGAAGACGGCGCCGCAGGATTTAAGCTCGGGGGCGTCATGCGTGGTGAAAACCAGATCGCTCACGCCAGCAAAGCTCGGATACACCGCGGACAACGGCTGGCCGGCATCGGCGTTGGACGTAATGGCGACAAGTTCAAACTCGGGATGACCGAGCACGAGGCGAATGAGCTCGGCTCCGGCATATCCAGCCGCGCCGACGATTCCAACCTTCAAAGACATATCAGACTCCTTGTCTGCGATTTATGCACCGATGCGCATTTCGCAGCGGTCGTTATGAAGTGGGTTGAAACTTTAGCACCAAAAGATGCATTAACACGTAAATGGTTTACATATTCATGCATTGAAACATTCCCGACACATTCGCTTGAAGGAATTGACAAATGGAGCGGGCCCCGTATTGACCGGCGCTCCTAACGGCGCCGGGCAATACGGGGCCCGCCCATGCGAAAACCAAGTTGTTAGGATGAGCCAGCTGGCTAGAGCTCGACCGGCACCCATTCGTCGTGATTGCAGATAAAAGCCTCGGGATCCTCGACGCTAAAGAAGACGAGCGTGGGGTCGTTAGGCCCCTCATAGTGCTCGCCCAGGCGCTCTAGATGCTTCCACCCGGCTTCGCGCATTTCGTCTAAGGCCCGGTCATCCAAGCCGGCACGCCCGCGCAAGATGAGCCAGCCATGGCCCGGCCACCAACTCGTGGCCTCAAAGCGCTGATTTTGTAGCAGCTCTTGCCACACGTCTTTGGTGCGCGCTGTTACAAACCACAGCTTGCCATCCTGGATCTGCGCAAACGAAAACGGACGCACATGAGGCTGTCCGTCAACGCTCGTCGCCAAATACCATGCCGGCACCGACGTCAGATACTCCAACACCGTATTCAATCCGTCCATGTGTCCTCCTGTCGCCTGACCAGTCTTTTTGGAATGGGTAATCAATTTGGGAAATTAGAGCTCCAGGCGCTCCTCGCTGCCGTCGATATCACAGAAGCGCGCGGCAATGTTGCGGACCGAAAAGAAAGCAAGGCGGCCGTCGTTGGCGCTATCGTGTTCCTCGCCGATGCCCACCATGTGTTTAAAACCCGCCTGGCGTACCTTGTCGCTCACGACCGCATCGTCCTCGAGCGCGGCCTCGCCGGTCAGTACAATCCAACACTCCCCCGGTTTCCAACCCGAAACCTCAAACTTGGGGTTCGCGCTGAGCTCGGCCCACACATCCTTGTCGCGCGATGTGCAAAACCACAGCTTACCGTCATCGACCATGGCAAATGAAAACGGCCTCACGCGAGGCTGATACCCGTCGGCCACATCGGTCGTGGCCAGATACCACGCCGGAATGCGCCTGAGATCCGAACAGGCGCGCTCAAGCTGAGCCGTGCGGTCGTTGTCGGTCATAGGGACCCCTTTCTTGCGCTCGAATCGCGCCTAAACAAGTTGAAGGTTGATGACGATGACACACACGAGCAGCAGCACCGTCACCACCGCGGCCAGTGCATCCCCGCGGCCAAACGTAAGTGTATGCAGACGCGTGCGTCCCTGTTCGCCGTGATAGCAGCGCGCATCCATGGCGGCCGAAAGCGTCTCGGCATGACGGAACACGCCGGTGAACAGCGGAATCGCCACACTGCCGAGCATGCGCACACCGCCGAGCGGACCGCACGTCACGCGCGCGCCGCGGCTTGCCTGCGCGTCCGCCGTCTGCTTCATCTCGGTGGCGAACTGCGGCATAAAGCGCAACGCGATACCCATGATCATGCCGAGCTCATGCGCAGGGAGCCCCACGCGCGCAAACGGTGCGAGCAGACGCTCAAAGCCCGCGGTGAGGTCGAGCGTGGGCGTGGTGAGCGTAATGGCGCTCATGCCGGCCATCATCAGGGTCAGGCGGCACGCCATAAAGGCGGCAGAACGCAGCGAGCCCTCGCTTATCTGCAGAAAGCCGAGCTGCCACAGGATGCGCCCGCTCTGGTCGGAAAACAGGTTGAGCACCGCAACCACGATGACGATTGCCAGCAGCGGCGCCATCGACGACAGAGCGCGACGAGCCGGCACCCGGGACACGGCATAGATCAGGACAACGAAGATTGCGACCGGGGCCAGTCCGCGGAAGCTGCTGACTGTGAGCGTCGTGATCAGAAACACAAAGCCCAAGAGCAACTTAGTTCGCGGGTCCAGGCGGTGGATCGCACTATCGCCGGGATAGTAGCTGCCAAACGAAAACGCCTCCATTAGCAGCCCTCCTCTCGCGCGACCGTCTTGGATTTAGCAATGTCCGCGACGTTAGAAGGACCGCCCGAGCGACCGATTAGCAGGTCCACCAACTCGTCTGCCAGCGACTCAACCGTATAGAGCCCGCCGCGACGCAGCGGCACGCCCGCCTCCGTAAGCGCCAGCGCCATACGCTGGGCGGCGGGAACGCCCAAGCCGATCGACTTGAGCTCATCGGCATGCGCAAACACCTGCGCGGGGGTTCCCTCGGCAAACACCGCGCCTTCGTTCATTACGACAATGCGGTCGCAGCAATTGGCCAGGTCATCCATACTATGCGAAACCATGACAACGGTCAGGCCATCGCGGTGAAGTCGATCGATAAGCTCAAGGAAATCCCTGCGCGCAGCCGGATCGAGCCCCGCCATGGGTTCATCGAGCACCAGGACTTCGGGCTCCATGGCGAGCACGCCGGCGAATGCCACACGCCGTTGCTGACCGCCCGAAAGCTCAAAGGGACTCTTGTCGCCGACCGTAGAAAGGTCGAGGCCCACGCGCGAGAGCGATGACTCGACACGACGGTCGACTTCATCTTGCGGCAAGCCAAGGTTGTGCGGACCAAACGCCACGTCCTGCGCCACGGTTTCGGCAAATAGCTGGCGCTCGGGATACTGAAACACCACGCCGACCTTGGCCTTAACAGCGGCGGCGTCTTTCTTGTTTGATAGGTCGAGCCCCAGCGCGCAAACGCTTCCCTCCTGGGGACGAATCAAACCGTTGAGATGCTGGACCAGCGTCGACTTACCCGAACCGGTATGACCTGCTAGCCCCAGGAACTCGCCGCGACGCACCGTCAGCGATACATCGCGCAGCGCCCACGGGCTGCTTGGGTCGTTTCCCCAGAGAGCCTGTTTGCTCGATTTGCCCGCAGTGGCCGAGCGCTTATGCCAGCAGCGGCGCTCGCGGGCGCTCAGCGAGTAACTATGTGAGAGATACGAAATCTCGATGACGGGCTCCGACGCTACTGTTCCATCGTTTGCAGAGGATGCGTTGTCGAGCATACGAGGATCGGACGCAAAGGGCCGCTCTACGATGTCTACCCCACTTCGCTCGGCATAAGCCTGCGCAATCTCAGCGACCATATCCGCCTCACGCACCTGCGCGCAAACGGGCACGCCCTTCTCACGAAGTGCCCTACCTAGACAGCACGACGCCGGCATATCCAAGTTGAGCTGCGCAAGTTCGTCCGCCCGCGTCAAGATTTCCTCGGGCGTGCCCAGCATGGCAACTCGCCCCGTCTGAAACACGGCGACACGATCGGCCTCGGCGGCCTCTTCCATAAAGTGCGTAATCATCACGATGGTCATGCCGCGATCGTGCAACGCGCGGCAAGCCTTCATGAGGCCCTTGCGCCCACGCGGATCGAGCATCGAGGAAGCCTCGTCCAATATGAGCACGCGCGGTTCCATGGCGAGCACGCCGGCAAGCGCCACGCGCTGCTTTTGGCCGCCCGAAAGCGCATGGGTCTCGTGGTGCTCAAAGCCCACCAGGCCCACGCCTTTCAGCGCCTCGCGTACGCGCTGCGCAATTTGCGCCGATGGCACGCCTAGGTTTTCGGGACCAAACGCAATGTCATCTTCGACAAGCGTTGCCACCAGCTGGTCGTCGGGATTCTGGAATACCATGCCCGCGGTCGAACGAATGTCGTAGACCAGCTCGGGGTCGGACGCATCCATGCCGTTGATGCGTACCGTGCCCGCATCGGGCTGCAACAGCGCATTCAGATGCTTGGCAAACGTCGACTTGCCCGACCCATTGCCACCGAGGATGCAGAAAAACTCCCCGTCCTCGATGTTCAGATCGACGCCGTCGAGCGCCGGTGCGGCACCGTCATAACTAAAGGAAACGCCCCGACACTCAATCATGCGCGGCCTTTGACCTGGTCCTTTTTAGGCGTGATGAGGTTGGAAACCGCCTTGTACACCGCAAGCGTCAATACCGAGTTAAGCACGGTCTTGATAAGGTTGAACGGCAGTACGGCAGGAATCATGAGCGGGGCGATCACATCGACCGAGCCATACCAGAACCATACGCCAATGGTAAGGTTTGCGACCATAGACAGCGCTGTAGCGGCAATGACGCCAAGCACCAGGCCAATCACGGCACCCTTATAGGTGTGCATCTTCTGGTAAACGATAGCCGCGGGCAGAATATAGCCCAGCGTGGCAACCAAGTTCATAAGCGCGCCGACCCAGTCACCCGTGGTGAGCGCATGGATAACGATAGCCATAGCGGCAACAGCGGTACCGGCGCCGGGACCATACGCAAACCCGCACACCATCGCCGGCACCAGCGACGGGTCATAGGTCAAAAACGGCGCCGAAGGAAGGATGGGCAGCTGCACGTACATAAACAGGGCGCCCAGGGCGCACATCAGCGCCATGGTAACGAGCTGTTTGGTGCTCCACCTATTCGTGTTCTCAAAATGGATATGCTGCGACTGTTCAGACATAAGATCACCTGCCTCTTTCATCCGGACTCTAACCGTTGGTACTGGGATCTCACCAGTTCAGCCGGCATGCGAACCAACACACACACGGGTCGCGGACTCATCGGCTCAGTCGCAGGCACCTCGCCTGCTCCACGGCGTCCCTTTGACACCGCCCGATTTACCGCCAGTGGGGAATTCCACCCCGCCCTGAAACAGCAATTGCAAGTGTAGCACGAGCAATCGTTCGCGCAAGTATGCCGAGGGTAATTTATGGTGGGGATCAGTTGCCGCAACAACCACGCTCCCCACCCATCCCAAAGTGACGCGCCTTTCGCGGCAAAGCCGCGAAACAGCGACCGGGACACGTATCCCCAACAACCACTTTCTCCGCCCGCCGACCTCAAGGCCGTAAACGCAGGGAATCCGGGGGCGTGACGGGGCTTCTCTCCGGAACATTCCGCACTGATATCTTCTGTATTGAAGACGTCGATGATGCACCCGTATACCATTGACGTCGACACCATCAGATGCGGACCGCGCGGTGACCCCACATTCCGCTGGCGCCCACAGGGCTGCCCTCGTTTCCTGACATGTCCCGCGCGGGCCGCGGCGAGCCGAGACCGCCGCATGACCTAATAGGAGCATGGAGCGATACCGCGGACCCGATCAACCGCATTCTATCGCGCCCCGTCAGTGTGCCGTCTGCCCGGTCCAGGCGAGCACGGAAAGAACGGAGCGAGACATGCAAAACGAATCGATACCCGGCGCCCGCGGGCCGGTCTTCTGCGGGGTCGACACCCACGCCGACTCGCACTGGCTGTACGTCCTGGACTGGAGGGGCCGCAGGGTCCTGTCCCGCCGGTTCCCCGCCGACGCGGCGGGCTACGAGGCGCTCGCCGGGGCGATCGCCGCGGCCGGGGAGCCGGCCTGCGTCGCGATGGAGGGGACGTCGTCCTACGGGGCGGGCCTCACCAGGCACCTCGCGTCGCTGGGGATGCCCGTGCGCGAGGCGCTCTCCCCGGCGAGGACGCAGAGGAGGCGCCCGGGGCAGGGGAAGTGCGACGAGGCGGACGCGGAGAGGGCCGCCCGCGCGGCGATGTCCGGCTCAAGGCTCGGGACCCCCAAGAGCCAGGACGGGTGGGTCGACGGGGTGCGCTGCATGCTCGCGGCGCGCTCCGGGGCGGTGAAGGCGCGGACCTCGGCGATCAACACCGCGAGGTCGCTGCTCACCACCGCGCCGGAGGGGCTCAGGTCGAGGTTCCGCGGCATGGGAGGGCCGAGGCTGATGGAGGAGCTCCCCTCCGTGCGCGCCGAGGGCGCGCTGGGCGCCGCGCTCGGCGCGCTGGCGGACCTGTGGGCGGCGGCGCGCGACGCGGCGCTCGACATGGAGCTCGCGATCGAGGCGTCCCTGGAGGAGAACTGCCCCGCGCTGCTGGCGATGTACGGGTGCGGGCCCGTGAGCGCGGCCAAGCTCGCGGTCGCGGCCGGGGACAACCCGGGCAGGCTGCGCTCCGAGGCGTCGTTCGCGGCGATATGCGGCGCCTGCCCCATCCCCGCCTCGAGCGGCAAGACCGTGAGGCACAGGCTCAACAGGGGCGGCGACCGGCAGGCGAACAGCGCGCTGCACGAGATCGCGAGGCAGAGGGTCATGCGCGACCCCGAGACCGCCGAGTACGCCGAGAGGGCCAGGGGGCGGGGAAAGAGCGACAGGGAGGTCATGAGGTGCCTCAAGCGCTACGTGGCCAGGGAGGCGTACCGGGCGCTGATGCACCCGCACGAGATCAGGAGGCCGGCGGACGCGTCGGAGCTCGTGGCGGCCAGGCGCGCGGCGAGGGTCAGCCAGGTGAGGGCGGCGTCCATACTGGGCACCAGCGAGAAGTACATCTCGATGCTGGAGAGGGGCCAAAGGGAGCTCAAGCCCATAAGGAGGGCCTACGAGGCATGGGTCGAGGCGGGGCTCCCGCTCGATTGGGACAGGCAGGCGTTCGAGGCCGAGCGCAAAATGGATTCTAAAAAACACCTTGCCAAATAGGAGCGTCAGGACGCAAAGAGGCTCCGCAGCGCGAAGCGCGATGCGGAGCCTCTTTGCATGTCCGAGGACGTTCCGGAGAGAAGCCCCGTCACGCCCCCGGATTCCCGGTGGGAGTTCTAGACCTTGTCGGCCTTAGTACATACCGCCGCCCTGCTGACCAGCGGTAGCAGCAGCGATAGCGTCCTCAAGCTGAGTGTTCTTGGGCACATCGGAGACGGTGGCCTCGGTGATGAGAATCAGGCTGGCAACAGAAGCAGCGTTCTGCAGGGTGACGCGGCTGACCTTGACGGGGTCGAGGACGCCCATCTCGATCATGTCGCCCCACTCGCCGTTGGCAGAGTTGAGACCCTGGCCGGCAGGCAGCTCGGCAACCTTGTCGACCACGACGGCGCCCTCAAAGCCAGCGTTCTTGGCGATGGTAGCGACCGGAGCGGTCAAAGCCTTCTTGACGATATCGACGCCGATCTTCTCCTCGGGGTCGTCGATCTCGACAGCATCGAGCGCAGGAGCAGCGTCCATGAAGGCGACGCCACCGCCGGCGACGATGCCCTCCTCGACAGCAGCGCGGGTAGCCTGCAGGGCGTCCTCGACGCGATGCTTAATCTCCTTGAGCTCGGACTCGGTAGCAGCGCCGACCTTGATGACGGCAACGCCACCGGAGAGCTTGGCCAGGCGCTCCTGGAGCTTCTCACGGTCGAAGTCAGAGGTGGTGTTCTCCATCTCACCCTTGATCTGAGCGATACGAGCGTCGATGGCCTCCTTGGAGCCAGCGCCGCCGACGACGACGGTGTTGTCCTTGGAGATGGTGACGGACTTAGCGGTACCGAGCATATCGGCGGTGATGTCAGCGACCTTCACGCCCAGCTCGTCCAGGGCAGCCTGGCCACCGGTGAGAACGGCGATGTCCTCGAGGATGCGCTTGCGGCGATCGCCGTAGCCCGGGGCCTTGACGGCGCAGACGTTGAGGGCGCCACGGATCTTGTTGAGGACCAGGGTAGGCAGAGCCTCGCCGTCGATGTCCTCAGCGATGATGAGCAGGCCACGGCCAGCGCGCTGGACAGCCTCGAGAACGGGCATGATGTCCTGAACGCTGGAGATCTTCTGGTCGGTGATGAGGATGTACGGATCCTTCATCACGGCCTCCATGCGGTCGTTATCCGTGACGAAGTAAGCGGAGACATAGCCCTTGTCGAACTGCATGCCCTCGACGGTGTCGATGGTGATGTCGAACGTCTGGGAATCCTCGACGGTGATGACGCCGTCCTTGCCCACGACCTCCATGGCCTCGGCGATCTTCTCGCCGACCTCGGGGTCACCGGCGGAGATGGTACCGACGGAAGCGATCTGCTCCTTGGTCTCGACCGGCTTGGCCTGCTTCTTCATCTCGGCGACGGCGGCGTTAACGGCCTTGTCGATGCCGCGACGGATGGCCAGCGGGTTGGCGCCAGCGGCGACGTTGCGCAGGCCGTCGTTGACGATGGCCTGAGCGAGCAGAGTTGCGGTGGTGGTGCCGTCACCCACGGTGTCGTTGGTCTTGGTGGCGACCTCCTTCACCAGCTGAGCGCCCATGTTCTCGATGTTGTCCTCGAGCTCGATCTCCTTAGCGACGGAAACGCCGTCGTTGGTGATGGTCGGAGCACCGAACGTGCGCTGCAGCGCAACGTAGCGACCCTTGGGGCCCATGGTGACGGTAACGGCGTCGGCCAGAGTGTTGACGCCCTTGGCAAGCTTAGCGCGGGCATCGGTGTTGAACGTAATGTTCTTTGCCATGGTAGGTAATCCTCCAAAAGAAATGTGACTCGCGTCGCCGCTTCCGAGTCCTATGCGGCGGGCGCGCTCAAAGACGAATCAGAGATTCTGACGAGACTAGGCCTCGACGACGGCGTAGATGTCGTCGGCGCGCATCAGCAGATACTTCTCGCCGTCGACCTTGACCTCGTTGCCACCGAACTTACCGTAGATGACAACGTCGCCAACCTTGACGTCCATGGGGATGCGCTCACCCTTGTCGTTGACCTTGCCGGCGCCCACGGCAACGATGGTGCCGCGCTGCGGCTTCTCCTGAGCGTTGCTGGCGATATACAGACCGGAAGCGGTCTTCTGCTCGGCCTCGTCGGGCTTGACCAGAACACGATCTGCAAGCGGCTTCAAAGACGACATGCTTGTCTCCTCCTTTTTGGGCCGCGCGGTTATACCACGCGAATTAACCCTTTTTGTTTGCGTACGCGTTGAATGGTACCCACGAATGGCGGGTTATACAACACAGAGTCAAAAAATCTTATTTTTTGGCACTTAGATTTTCTGAATGCCGGGGGATAACTTAGCAGTGGCTCCCGTGTGGCTCCGGAGGGGCGGGGCATAAGGTTTCCTGCTCGGGCAGTCCTGCTCGCACGAAGGCCACATTAAGTGGCCTTCGGCTCGTGCGGAACTCGCGATAAACCTTATGCCCCGCCCCTCCGGAGCCACACGGGAGGCAGGTTAACTAATTCGAGCCCGGCATTCAGAAAAGTCAGTGCAGCAAAAAGGCGATGCGGATAGCGACATGAGCATGGTTTTCGTTGCGAGCACGGGTCCCCTGGGGAGCACCGTGCATTTTTGGGAGTTTTCAGCAGGCCGGGACAAATGCATACGCACCGGGCGCATCTAATTAGTCCCACGGTAGCCTTCGACCGGCGATTTGGGTCGGCAGACAGGCCTCGTCGAGACAAACAAGCATGCCTCGCGCCACGTCGGACCCCAAAATGACGTCGATCTCCACAATGCTACCCGACTGCAGCGGCACCGGCAGAGCTCGCGGTGCTGAATACTCCGTTTTTTGCACGGCACGGGCGGGGGTACATCAGGATCAGGAAGAATATCCCAGCCTTTTTATGCAATCTGTAATGGGAAGTATGCAAAACACCAAGAGGCAGCATTGCTGATGTCCAAATTGAGCGCGCAGGGCAGCGGCGCATCCGCCCTGCGCCCAAATCCATCAGAGCGGGGACGCTCCTAACAAATCCCCACCGGCAAACAAACGCGACTCGAGCGCTATCCCAAAATAGGCTGTCCGAGCCGCGCTTAACGGTACGGCATGAATACTTAGCGCTCGTAAATCAAGTTACCTGCCAGGTAGGTGGCCTGAATTTTTGTGGCCTGGAGGTCTTGGGGGTCAACGGTGAGCGGGTTTTGGTCCAGGACTACCAGATCGGCGTATTTGCCGAGTTCCAGGCTGCCGAGGTTTTGCTCGTCGCCTGCCGCGTAGGCGCTGCCCAGGGTGTAGTTGCGCAGGGCTGTTGCCGCATCGATGCGCTCGCTCGGCAGCCAGCCGCCCTCGGGCCAGTGGCTTTTGGGGTCCTGGCGCGTGATAGCCGTGTAGAGCACGTTCATGCTGGTAACAGCTGTGATGGGGCTGTCGGTACCGAAGGCTTGGCGAATGCCGCGCTGCTTATAGGTTGCGAACGGCCACATGATGCGGCTGCGCTCCAGGCCCAGGTCGCGCTCCGGGCCACCCGGGTCGAGTGTAATGTGGCAGGGCTGGCTCGAAGCAACCACGTTGAGCTTGCGCAGGCGGTCGATGTCCTCGGGCAGAAGGTTCTCCAGGTGCTCGAGCGTGTTATGGCCGTGCTGGGGCAGCCCGTACAGGTCGGAGGCCTCCTCAAAGATATCGAGCGCGGCATGAATCGCACCGTCGCCGATGACGTGGATGCGCACGGTGTGGCCGCGCTCCGCGGCCGCCAGAACTAGCTTGCGCATGCGCTCGGCGGGAACCGTCAGACGGCCCTGGTCGCCCGGGAAGCGCGGATTGGTATAGGGCTCGGTGAGATAGGCCGTGTGTTCGCTCGACACGCCGTCGAAGAACTGCTTAAAGCCTGGCGCCGAGAGCAGCGCGTTGTTCGCGTAGCGGGTCTGCAGCTCTTCCAAGCGCGACTGGTCATCCAACAGCGTGGGGAACAGATGGGCTCGGATGCCCAACTTGCCGGCTGCCTGCAGCTTGTCATAGACGTCGTCGCGGATAAAATCGCAGCCCGGCATGGGCATGAGCGACATATCGCATATCGAGGTGATGCCCTGCTCGGCCATCCGCCTCATTTGATCGGCGTAAGCGCTTGCGATGCGATCCTCGCCCAGCCACTCAAGGCAGCGCGGTAGCAGCTGCATGGCAGCCGCCTCGTGAGCAATGCCCGTGAGCTCGCCGTTTGCATCCTTGTCGTAGCTGCCGCCCGCTGGCGGCTCGCTGTCGCGTGTGACGCCGAGCGCCTCGAGTGCGCGGCTGTTGAGCCAAAGCGTGTGCCCGTCGCCCGAATACATAACACAGGGACGATCGGGGAATGCCGCATCGAGCGACGCCTTGGTAGGATGCTCGGGCGGGTCCCAACGGTAGTCGCGCCAGCCCTGCGTCACAACCCAAGCGTCACTAGGCAGATCCTGGGAAAACTCGAGCGCATGTTGCACCAGCGCCGCCTCGGACGTGCCCATATCCATAAGCATGTACGGCGAGGAACCGACCGAGGTATGGAAGAAGTGCAGATGAGCGTCATGGAAACCGGGGCAGACAAACTGCTCGCCGTAGTCGATAACCGACGTGGCGGCGGGAGCGGCGGCGATCACGTCATCGGGCGCACCGACTGCGACGATACGGTCGCCTGCGATGGCAATCGCCAGCTCGCGGGCGGTATCGATGCCGTCTTGCGCGGTAAAGACGTTCTTGGAGCGGATAATCCGATCGATATGTTGCATGGGCATCCCCATCTCTGGCAGGAAATTCAACACCCCCGAGTGTACTCCCCCGCCCTTGCAACAAAACCCCAAGCGGCAAACGGCAACTTTACCAGCCCTAGCGGCAGGTGGCATACTGAAGAGAGCCTGTACGATTTTGCGATCAACCCAGCAAGGAGCAAATCGACCATGACGAAGACCAAGGCACAGCAGATTATGGCGGCGACCGAGGCTCGCGCGGCTGACGACGTCACCGCAGCCATCAAAGATATCGCTACCGAGTTTGAACCCTACATCATCAAGCAGCGCCGCCACTTCCATAAGCACCCGGAGCTGAGCCTCGCCGAGGAGCGCACGACCTCCGACATCGCCAACCAGCTCGACGCCATGAATATCCCCTACGAGCGTCCCCTTAAGACGGGCCTGGTGGCGACCCTTCGCGGCACCGCGCCCGACGCCTATCGCGAGGACGGCACGCCACGCCGCCGCATCCTGCTGCGCGCCGACATCGACGCCCTGCCCGTCACCGAGCAGACCGGCGAGGAGTTCGCCAGCGTCAACGAGGGCTGCATGCACGCCTGCGGCCACGACTGCCATATCGCCATGATGCTCGGCACGCTGCAAATCCTGCGCCATATGACCGACGACATCCACGGCGAAGTTCGCATCGTATTCCAGCCCAGTGAGGAAAACGGCCAGGGCGCCAAGCTCATGATCGGCACGGGCGTGCTCGACGGCGTCGATGGTGCCTACGCCGCGCATATCTGGAGCGAAGTCGACGCCGGCACCGTGAGCTGCGAGCCCGGTCCGCGCATGGCCAATACCGACTGGTTCCGCATTGATGTCCGCGGCACCTCGTGCCATGGCGCCATGCCCCAACGCGGCCACGACGCCGTTATGGTTGCCGCCGAGATCGTCAACGCCCTGCAGACCATCGTCTCGCGCGAGATCAGCCCCTATGAGCCGGCTGTCATCACCGTCGGCGAGCTGCACGGCGGCACCGCGCGCAACGTTATCGCCGGCACGGCCTACCTCGCCGGCACGGTGCGCACCTACGGAGATTCGACCCACGAGGAAATGCCGGAGCTCATGCGCCGCATCGTGGAGCATACCGCGGCAGCTCTGGGCGCCGAGGCAGAGCTCACCGACTACACCATCGCCAACTACAAGGTCGAAAACGAGGTCGCCTCGAGCGAACGCTGCCGTCAGGCTGTAATCAAATGCCTGGGTCCCACCGGCCAAGGCCATTATCGCGGCACGCTTTCGGGCGAGGATTTTTCGGAGTACCTGTGCCGCGTACCGGGCGTGCTCGCCTTTGTAGGTACGCGCAACCCCAAGATTGGCGCCACGTACGCCCAGCATTCCTGCTTTTACAAGATTGACGAGACCGTACTGGCAAAGGGCTCCATGGTGGCCGCCCAGTATGCTATCGACTTTTTGGCCGAGCCCACGCAAGAGGAGCTCGACGGCCCCGCGATTACCGCGGTCGCCGAAACCAACCCCGATCTGGCCGCCAAGTTGCGCTCTGCCAAGGCGACGACCGCCGAGGCCCGTGACGCCATCCATGATGCCCGAACGGCTCGCCATGCCGCGATCAAGGGCATCCACGACGCACGCGCTGCTGCACGCCGCGAGGAGAAGCACGACGAGTAGTCGTCACACCCATCCATAACAGCCTGGCTAAAGCAGAGCGGGGGCGGACGTATCGAAACGTCCGCCCCCGCTCATTCTTCAAGCGCTATTTCTACCATTTCTACCCCGTCCCCAAATGGCAGACGGCATGGCTACTCGTCCTGAGGCTCCTCGTCGGAGCTTGGCTCGGACGCCGACTCAGGTGCAGGTGCAGGTGCAAGCTCAGGCGCAGGCTCGGGCTCAGATGCCGTCTCAGGCTCGGGCGCCGGTTCAGACTCGGGCGCCGGCTCAGGCTCGGTCGCGGGAGCGGGTGCAGGTGCCGGCGAAGCATCCGGAGCACCGTAACCCGAAGGAGCGGACTTCTTCTCGAAAGGCAACACAAAAGTCAGGACGTCGTCCTTATCCTCATCGGCCCACTCGCTTGCATAGCGTGCGGCCCAATAGCCAACGGCACGGTGCTTGAGCATCTTGCCAAAGACCGTAAGAAATACGGTGACGAAAGCGACCAGCACCAAGAACAGCGCGAGCGTGACGCCACCGCCGGTAACAATTGCCTCAATACCCGTAGGACGATAGTAGTAGCTATACATACCGACAGAGGCAATGGCGCCAAAGACGACCGTCAAGATCCATGTGACAACGTTGGCGACCAGGCCCGTCAAAAACTCGGGAAGGAACGAAGCACAGAACAGCTTGGTCTTGTTGTGCTTAAACGCCGCCCAGACCTTATCGAGCGAAAACGCGCTCTCGACGCGACCGGTCACCGCAAAGTGCATCACGGCGATGTCGGCGAACATCTTAAAGAAGACACCCAGAATCGCCGAGGCAATTAGCGCCAGGACAAGCAGGCCGAGCGAACCGAACAGCGCAGCCTCGAGCGCATAAGAGCCGTAATAAGAATACGAGCCCGCGGCGCCAATTACCACGCCCTCCACCAGTGAAAGCACTACACCGATAACGGGAATGGCAGCGATAACCTCGAGCACGACCGAAATAACGCTCGAAAAGACTCCGAGACCAAACGACGTGGAACGCATGAGTGGACGGTCCATGCCGTCATCGACCTTGAGAGAAAGATCACGGCCCCACTCGATACCAAAGCCGGAACCGCACACGCTCGCAATGCAAGCTGCCAAAAAGCCGATGGCAGCCGCAATGCCGCCAATAACGGGAATAAACAACACGAGCACCGACACAACGCAAATCAGCGCCGGCAAAAACGCGATTTGGCATACACGCTGAAGCACGCCCGGAGTCTTGGTCATATCTTGGAACGCCTGAGCCACACAGCCCTTTGGCGCATTCGCCACGGGCGGTTGCGGAACAAACTGCTGGGGCTGAGGCTGTCCCTGGGGAGCGGGGCCAGCGGCACCGACATTAGGAGCACCACACACGCCGCAGAACTTGTCGTTATCGTCCATAGGGGCGCCACACTGCGAGCAGAACATCGAAATCATCCCTTCGTATCTTGAGCGAATCACCTGGATCGCAAACGACGTCTTTGACATCATTATCACCCAATGTGGGGTCAAATACTCAAAGATGACCGATTTGCAAGGTACACGGCGCCAGCAGGCGGTTCGTTGAATACGTTTGTGCTAATTCGTTCCGCGGAAGCCCTTGCCGACGATCTCGGAACTGTCGACGATCGTGATAAAGGCACCCGGATCGACTTCGCGCGCATAGCGGCGCAGTTGCACGGCCTCGCGACGGCTCAGCACGCTCATGATCACCGTCACGCACTTGCCCGAGAAGGCACCGTAGCCGCGGCTGATGGTTGCCGTGCGGTTGAGATGCTTGACGATAAACTCCTCGACCTTAAGGGGCTCGGAACAAATGACCGTGCAGACTTTGCGCAGGTGAATGCTCTCAATGGCTTTGTCGACCACAAGCGTCTTGGCAAACAGGCCGAGCACGCAATACAGACCGACACGCGGGCCGTACAAGAAGGCCGCGATGGTCACGATGCCGATATCGACCAACAGCAGCGCGCGGCCAATCTCGAGCGTCGTGCGGCGTTTGAGGATCATGGCAAGAATGTCCGTGCCACCCGTCGAGGCGCCGATGTCAAAGACAATGGCACTGCCGAGCGCCGGCAAGATGACGGCAAAGCACAGGTCGAGCCACATATCACCCGTCAGAGAGACATCAGTCGGAATAAAGAGCTCAAACAGCGAAACATAGGCGGACAACGCAAACGAGGCGAAGACGCTCCAAAGAATCGCCTTGCGCTCCAAAAAGATAAAGCCCAAAACGACGAGAACCGCGTTGATAATCCACATAAAGACGCCGACGGGCAGAGTCGGGAACAGCGTGGACAGAATGACCGACATGCCCGAGGTGCCGCCAAAAGCAAAGTGATTAGGGGTTTTAAACGCAACGATGGCAAAGGCCGTAAGAATCAGACCCAGATTGAGCTCGGCAAAAAAGCGCGGGAAGCCCGGCTCCTGGCTGCGCTTTTGGCCGGCAC
Source organism: Collinsella sp. CLA-ER-H3 (assembly GCF_040092425.1). Lineage (NCBI taxonomy): Bacteria > Bacillati > Actinomycetota > Coriobacteriia > Coriobacteriales > Coriobacteriaceae > Collinsella > Collinsella sp. CLA-ER-H3. Next base: position 212,348 of record NZ_JBBNLP010000001.1, on the reverse strand, counting down.
GCTCGCCGCGCTCGATATCGGTGCGATCGACCACGCGCTCCATCGGCACTACGGGAGGACGATGCACCTCCTCGGCAGCACGCGACGCCGCCTCTGCCGCAGCGGCCTCAATTGCCCATGCCTTGCTTTCTGTTTCGTGCTCGTCGGCCATTACGGCAACTCCTCGTTAACAATTTGGAAACAATGCGCTCATTAGGGTAACGCGGAACGTGGGGATTGCAACCCTTAGTTAGACGAGCGGTATGACTATATCGGGAGCGTACAAAAACGGCCGGCCACGCTTTTGCTTGCGCGGTCGGCCGTTTAACGTTTTCGCAGATAAAACCTGCCAAAACAAACCTGTCTTTTTGGAAGGTTATTCGTGCTGGCTGGTGCGGTGCTCGTACTCCTCGGGGGTGATGACGTCCTCGATGCGCAGGTTGACGCCCGCCACCTCAAGGCCAGTCATCGCGGCCAGACGCTCGGTCACGCGCGCCTTAACGTCGTCGAAAATCGCGGGCGCATAGGCGCCGTACTCGATGATGACAGAGATGTTGACGACCACACGATTGTCATCGGTGACCTCGACCGTCACGCCCTTGGTCAGATTCTCGGCACCAAACTGCTCCTGCACAAAGTGCATGAGGTTACCCTTCATGCCCAGAACGTGCGGAACCTCGCGGGTGGCCATGGCAACGATCTTCTCGATCACACCGTTGGAATAGGTCAGCGAGTCCTCGGACTCGTCCGCCTCCTCGTCGTCCTCATCCTCATCGGACTCGACCTCGACAAGAGCCTCGTCCTCGAGCGTCACATCCTCAGCTTCGGCGACGACCGCCTCGTTCTCCTCGAGCTCGGTATCGGCTACATCGACCTTCGTATTAAAAGCCATGGTTCCTCCTTATGCCTGCCGCGGATGCGACAGTCGAATACATATTAGCGACCGCTAAACAGACGGCCGAAGAAGTTGACGATCCCGTTCTCGCCGTCGCGAATTTGGCCAATTACGGCGCCGATTAGCACGAAGAATGCAATGACGAGCGTGTCCCACAGGCCGAGCGTGAGCACCAACACGGCGAGGATAAAGCCAGCGACGGCACCGAGCGTGGTGTTGGGATGACGCACAGCATAGCTCCAGATGGCAGCGCCCGTACCCTTGATGAGACCCATAGCCTCGTCAAAATCCACGGCTGCCGCGTCTTGTAACTCGGTTGCCTCTGCTTTGGAATCAACAGGTTCGCTCGCCGGCGTGGCGCTCTGGTCAATCGTCAGGCGCGGCGTACGAGCGGTCTTATCTTGATTGGTATCACTCACCGGAAACCTCCACGGTCTGGACGGTAGTCTTGGACGGCAAAAAACGGACGCGCGTGGTCGTACCCGGCGTGCCGAGCATGGTGTCGCAAGCTTCCTCGATGCGCTGCTGCATCGCGGTAGCCAGAGATGCCACGTCCTTATCGTCAAGCGCGATAGCCTCGACCTTAAATCGGACGTGCGAATCGTCGGGGCCTTGGACGCGGGCCTCGACATGCTCGACCATCACGCGGTCGTCGCGCTCGGCAGCAGCCCTGGCACACGAAGAAAGCGCCGCAAGGGTAACCTCGATATTGCGCTCCCCCGCCGGATGCACGCAGGACGGCTCGCGACGAGCAAACATCAGGCGAAAGAAGCTTACCAGCACGCCGATCGCCACAACTCCGCCGCATGCCGTCACGACAATGCGCGGCATGGGGTCGCGCATCAGCAGCATAAAGCGATACGTATACGGCCCCCAAAACTGGCAGACAAGCGTACCCAGCGCCACGATGGCGGCGGCAAGATACACAATCGCTAGGGCTCGTTTGAGTACGCGCACGTGGCGCTCCCTTCAAATCTCGGCTCTCGAAATGCAAAACGATTCGCATCATTATAAAAGAGCCGGGTCCGGTGCTGTACGCACGCGGATCCGGCTCATCTATTCCACGAGGCTTGCATGCTCGTTTCATTATGCCCAGATATGCACGGCTTAACCCGTGCAGGCGCTACTCCTCCTCGAGGGCAGCGATGACCTCGTCGGTCATATCCATGGTGCTGTAAACATCCTGGACGTCGTCGAGCTCCTCGAGACGGTCGATGAGGCGCTGGACCTTCTTGGCGTCGGTACCGGAGACCTCGGTCGGGGTGGTCGGAACCATAGTGGTCTCGGAGCCCTTGACCTGAATGCCCTGCTCCTCGAGCGCCTTGGAAACAGCCATGACGTCGTTGGCGGCGGTCCAGACAATCCACTCCTCGCCGGCGTCCTCGTAGTCCTCGCCACCGGCCTCGGCGATTGCCATCATGAACTCATCCTCGTCACCGGCAGCACCGTTGGCGATCATGGTCTCCTTCTTGGCGTTCTCGTCCAGGATCTCCTTGGCGACGACGATCTGGCCCTTGCGCTCAAACTGGAAGGCGACGGAGCCAGAGGTGCCCAGGTTGCCGCCAGCGTGAGAGAAGGCGGAACGGACATCGGCGGCGGTACGGTTGCGGTTATCGGTCAGGCAGTCAACGTAAACGGCAACGCCGGCGGGACCATAGCCCTCGTACACGATGTTCTCGTAGACGGCGGCGTCGGCACCCGAACCAAAGGCCTTGTCGATAGCGGACTTGATCTTGTCCTTAGGCATGGACTGAGCCTTGGCCTTGGCAACAGCAGCGGCGAGGCTGGCGTTGTTCTCGGGCAGCGGGTCGCCGCCGAGACGGGCAGCAACGGTGATGTTGCGGCTCAGCTTGGAGAAGAGGGCGGAACGCTTGGCGTCCTGCGCGCCCTTACGATGCTTGGTTGTGGCCCACTTAGAGTGTCCGGACATACGTGTCTCCTATCGGTTTCGACCTAAAGCCCAGCGCAGATGCTCGGGCAATATAAACAAACGTCGTTATGATATACCTACTGGCCTGCGAGATAAACCCCAAAATGAAGGCGTCGTGATGATACAGCCCCTTGGTGCAAAGTAACCTGCCCCCTTTGCACCAAATTAGGACCAGAGGAGGTCGCTGCGGGTGATGGTGGCGCCGATGGCAAAGGGCATGCAGGCGATAACCGGGTACAGGTAGCGCATGTAGGTCGAGCCGTTGCAGGGACCGATCAGGCACACGGCGAGCACGCCCAGCAGCGGCACCCAAATGGCCAGCCCGCGCCACGAATGACGACGTAGCAGATAGACCACCACGGCGATCATGATCCACACATAGGTGGCCGAGCTCATGGCGAGCGAGATAAACGGGATGCGTTGTACTGCCACGCGATACAGGTTGATCAGGTGGTCGCACCAGCGCACAACCTTGCTATCGACCGGATGGAAGTCAAAGTACTTGAGGTTATCGGGCTTCGCCATAATCTCGGCACTGCGCGCCGTGCTGTAGACCCACGCATCGCGGGCACTCGGATAAAAGTAGCCGTAGTAGTTATTGATGAGCGCCGAGATATAGCACTCGGGATCCTTTTTGAACATCTGGGCCCACACCTCAAAATAGGCCTTGATGTCCTCCTGCGAGGCGTACTCGTTAAAGCAATTTTTGACGGCGTCCGACTTGTCCGGGTTGTAACGGCGGCCCAGATTCTCGTACTTGAGCACACGGTCGATCACGGCACGCTCTTCGTCGGTCACCAAGCCGTCGCAAGGAGCCTCCACGATGGTGCCGTCCTCCTTAACCGTGGGGTTGACGCCCGAGTTGAGGCCGTCGTGCTTTTGGACGAAACGAGCCGTCTGCTGGAACGGAATCGAGAGGATTTCGCGCTTGGAACCAGGCGTGATGTCGTGCGCCGGCATAAAGACCTTGGTGAAGTACATATTAGAGGCAAGGCAGAGTGCAAGCACCGCAAGAACTCCCATCCAGCGGAAACGCGGGATGGCGCCCGAAGGCGCAGCACCAGCCTGCTTGGCTGCGCGACGAGCCGTATGCGCGTCCCATGCGCAAAACGCCGCCGCGATTACGCATGCCGCCAGGGGAAACACCAGGCCGCCGTTGCGCAGAAACGTGGAACCCATGGCGCCCAGAGCGAGCAGCAGCCAGTCGTGGCGCGCAAAGAGCACGGGCCTCTGTTCGCCCGCACGCTCGGCATTGGCATCGCGACGGGGCAGGCCGCAGGCCGCAAGCTTCACGGTCTGCACCAACAGCACCAAAAACGCGTCGGCAAACAGCACGTCTTTGGTAAGCAGGGCCGCGTAGTTGGAGAACATGGGCATAAACACAAAGAACAGCAAGATCACGCCGCGGACCGGCAGGCTCACGCCCAGCTTGCGCAGCGACGAGATGGAATAGGCCATGCAGGCGGCCGTGATGACAAATTGGGCACAGGTGTAGATGGCAAGTCCCGCATTGGCGCTGTTGAACAGTGAAAGCCCCAGCTGGACGCACGAACCGATGATAGCCGTGTGCACCACGGGGTGATGTCCGTTGAGCAACACGTTGGGATTGAGCAGACGCAGGTAGTCACTCGTGCCGTTGGGGTAGTTGAACCACTGGCGAATCTGCGCACCCGTATCTCCCATAAAAAGGCCGGGCAGCGAAGCGATGAGCGTGGGCGCCCAGGCGATCATAAGCACCAGAAAAGGCCCGGCAAAGGGATGGACCGAGAGCACGGCGTGAGCCACACGCCATACACGGCCAAAGTGCGCTTCGGAAAACGGAATGCGCCGAGAGCTCAGCCAATCTAGACACTCAAAGGCAAGGTAGAAGGCAACGACCGCCAAGAGCATCCAGCCCGCACCGCCTATCCAGGCGCAGATGATGCGCGCCTTGTCGCCGAGCACGATCTCGGCCGAATCGGTGAGGTCGTAGCTGCGGCCAAACACCATGCAGACGGCAAAGAACAGCGACGGAAGGATCACCGAGGGACGCCAAGCGTCGCCGCGGCCAAAGAATACGTAGCGAAACGGCAGCGTGAGCAGGCAGGCAAGCGCGAGCAGCATGACCGCGTCGGTATGGCCGGCAAACGAGAGGAGCACCTCGTAGCACACGTACAGCATGCCCGAGGCTTTGGGGTCAATCGCCAAGACCGCGTTGCTCGACACCGGGGCGGGATCGATGGAAAACGCCGTGGTCGCCAACAGCGCGAGCAAAAATGCGATGAGCGTCTGCTTGGCGGGGTAGCGCTTAAACCAGACGATGCGGGCAGCGTCGCGCGCAGCCGTTGTGGAGAGGTCGGAATCCTTCACAGTCCGAAAGCCTTTCTAGAAACCTATCAAACTCGGCAAGACCACCACAAAGGCGCCTGTCCCCTTTGTGGTGGTCTTGGTGGTTAGGCGTCCAAATAGACGCGCTGGGGGCGATTGCGGTGTCGGGCGAAGATGATGAGCGCCAGACCGGCGATCACGAGCGGCAAACTCAGCAGCTGACCCATGGTGATGACGCCGCCCAGCAGATAGCCCAGCTGCGCATCGGGCACGCGCACAAACTCAACGAGAAAGCGGACGATGCCGTACCCCATCACGAACACGCCCATAAACGTACCCTGGGGCAGCAGCGGCTTTTTGCGGCTGAGCACCTGCAAAATACAGAAGAGCACGACGCCCTCAAGAAACGCCTCGTAGAGCTGGGAGGGATGGCGCGGCATATCGCCCGCGGTGCCGCCAAAGACCACACCCCAGGGCAGATCGGTCGGTTTGCCCCACAGCTCGCCGTTGACGAAATTGGCACAACGGCCCAGGCACAGGGCCAGCGGGGCGCCGATCACAGCAAGGTCGGCGACGGTCCAGGCGTCAAGCTTGTACATGCGGCACACGATGGTGCCGCCCAAGATGCCGCCCACCAGGCCGCCGTGGAAGCTCATGCCTCCCTCGTTGGTGGCAAAGATTTCGAGTGGGTGGGTCCAATAGTAGCCATCGCCGTAAAAGACGACATAAAACAGGCGCGCGCCGATGATGAGGCCAAAGACCGCGCCGACCACGACGCTCGTCAGGTCATCAATCGTAATGTCGAAGCCCCAACGACGCTGCGTGCGGTACATAACGACCGCCGTGAGCAGAGCGCCGACCACGTAGGCCAGGCCGTACCAGTAGATGGTGATGGGACCCGCCGAGATCGCGACGGGGTCAAGCATGTGGTAGAGGTCGTTGAGCATATCGATCCCCTGCTCCCTACATACAAATGCGGCCGCGGGCCTTGCGCTCGCAGCCGCATATCTGGGCGTAACGTCTATGCGGAGCGTACCGTCCGCAGCTTTCGCATCTTAGAACGGTGCGTACTCGTCGTACAGGTCCTCGGCCTCGCCGGAAGCATTGACCTGCTCAACGCGGGTAACGCCGGGCACGTGCTCCTTCAGGATGCGCTCGATACCCATGGAAAGGGTTAGCGAGCTCATGGGGCAGCCGGCACAGGCGCCCTGCAGCTCCAGCCTGACAACACCCTCGTCGTCGACGCCCACATACTCCATATCGCCACCGTCGGCCTGCAGGTTGGGGCGGATCTCTTCAAGAACCTTCTTAAGCAGCTCTTCGTTAACAGCCACAGGGGCTCCTTTCTCACAATAACGCGGGCACGCCCGCGGACAGAAGCTATGTTACTACAGCCATGTACCCGCTCACGAGCCGTCCATGCGCGCAGACGCGACTTTCACGAGTAGTCAATTTGGGACGGGGCTCTTTGAGCTGCGTTCGTCGTCAGATAGCGACAACGCATATTACTGCCGAGTCTGTCCCCCGGTACCAATCTGAACATCGACGATAACCTGGCGGTAGCTGATGCCGCAGGAATCGAGAATGCGGCGGCTGATACGGCCGTCATCGGTGTCGGCATACTTATTGTCCAGGTAGACGACCTCGCCCACACCCACCTGCGCCAGGATCTTGGCGCAGTCGTGGCACGGGAACAGCGTGACGTAGACCGTGGAACCCTCGAGGTCTTTGAGCGAGCCGCGGTAGTTGAGCACGGCGTTGGCCTCGGCATGCACCACGTAGTTGTGCTTATCCTGCAATGGGTCGTCGCTCGTGCCCCACGGGAAAAAGTCGTCGTTGAGCGCCGAGGGCGTACCGTTGTAGCCCACCGAAAGGATGCGGTGGTTGGTGCTGGCGATGCACGCGCCCACCTGCGTGTTGGGATCCTTGCTGCGGCGCTGCGCGGCGATGGCCACGCTCATAAAGAACTCATCCCAGCTAATAACGTCGCGGCGCTTGCCCGACGCAGTTTGATGAAGATCGTCCGACATGGCAGACACCTCCGTAATCTCAACAGTTTGACCCATTGTAGCAGGTGGAAGGTGGAGACGTTTTTGTCCCACCGCCCCATCGCTACGCGCGACGGGGCTTTTGATTGATGTGGTAGAGCTCGGCCAGACCGCGAAGCGTCAGTGCGTCATCGACCGTCAGGCTATGACCGACAAGGGCCGCAAGTGCCTCGGCATCGTCGCCGGTAATGACGATGGGCACATCGCCCTCCCCCGCGGCCTTGGTCGCGCGCATCTCGGCGAGCACCATGTCGAGCATACCGTCGATGCGGGCCACCTCGCCCAGAACCACGCCCGAGCGCATGGCCTCACGCGTGTTGCGGCCGATGACATGCGTCGGTGCCGAGGGCTCAACCTGAGGCAGGCGCGCCGCAGCGGCCGAGAGCGAACGGGCGCCGAGCGCCAGCCCCGGCGCGATAACGCCGCCGACAAAGGTACCGTGCGCGTCGATGACCTCGATGTTGGTCGTCGTGCCCAGGTCAATCACGATGCACGGCGAGCCGTAGACGGCGCGGGCCGCCACGGCATCGGCGATGCGGTCGGGGCCGATCTCGGCCGGATCGTCGTAGTGCACGGGCATGCCGGTCTTAAGTCCCGGCCCCACCGTGAGCACGCGCCCCGTGCAGGTGCGGGAAAGTGCCGCTTTCCACGGGCGCTCGAGCGCGGGGACCACACAGCTCAGTACAGCAGCCGCGGGCACAAGCGCACCCGGCATGCCCGCATCGGCCGCCAGTGCGGCCATGACCTGCACGAGACGCATGCGCGCCTCGTCTGCTGTGATGCTCGACGGCGTGGTGATCTCGCACGTCGCAAGCGGACATTCCTGCGCCGCGGCCGAATCCTCTGCAAACAGGCCAAAGCGAATGAACGTGTTGCCCACGTCGACCGTCAATATATATGCGCACCCATTAAGCATCGTCGGCGCTCCTTTCGTCTGCCCAGCAGTATATCGCCTACCTAAACCAGTCATCCCAAAATGACTAGCTTACGGCTATACTGGTGCGCGGTCGCGCGCGAGCTCACGCGGCGACCCTTGGTAACCCGACTTCCCGCGCTGTATCCGTAGCGGCGCTCCCGGGGGAAGCGGATATACGCAAAGGAGTTCTATATGAGCAATCCCTCGAACCGCACCTCGATGCGCGGTCAACTCACGCTGCGCGGCGTCGTCATCGGCGTCCTTGGCTGCGTGATCATCACGGCAAGCTCGGCCTATACCGCCCTCAAGATGGGCGCCCTCCCCTGGCCGATCGTCTTCGCTGCCGTCATTTCGCTGTTCTTCCTGAAGCTCATGGGTAACGCCAGCCTCAACGAGGCCAACGTCACCCACACCATCATGTCCGCGGGCGCCATGGTCGCCGGCGGCCTGGCGTTTACTATCCCGGGCGCCTGGATGCTGGGCTATGCCGACCAGATCAGCTGGCTCGACATGTTTATCGTGGCGCTCGCCGGCACCATCTTGGGCCTGCTGGCGACAGCCCTCATCCACCGTCACTTTATCGTGGACGCCGCGTTGGAGTTCCCCACCGGCAACGCCGCAGCTCAGACCCTGCGTGCGACCGAGGCCGGCGGCAAGACCGGCAAGCAGCTCTTTGGCTCCATGGCCATCGCAGGCATCTATAGTGTGCTTCGCGACGCTTTGGGCGTGGTGCCCAGCATGCTGTGCACGCTCAATATCCCCGGCGTGACCTTTGCCATCTACAACTCGCCCATGTTGCTGTCCATCGGCTTTTTGGTGGGCTTTGCCCCCGTCGCGTTCTGGTTTGCCGGCGCGCTGCTGGGCAACTTTGGCATCATCGTTGGCGGCACCGCTGCCGGCCTGTTCGATGTTGTGACCGCGCAGGGCATCGTCAAGTCCCTGGGTATGGGCCTTATGATGGGCTTTGGCGTCGCCGTCGTTCTCAAGGACATCCTGCCGCAGGTCGCCGGTATCGTCCGTGGCCTCGCCGCCGACAGCTCCACCGACACCGACGAGCAGTCGCTCATCTCGGGCTCCCTTAAGCTCGACGCCGGCATCATCGGCCTGGGCACCGCAGCCATCGCTGTAATCGTTGCCATCGCGCTCGACCTTGGCCCTGTCCCGGCTGTCATCGTCACGCTGTTCACCTTTGTCACCACCATTATGAGCGCTCAGAGCTGCGGCCAGACGGGTATTGACCCCATGGAGATCTTCGGCCTCATCGTCATGCTCATCGTGGCTGCCTTCGCGCAGCTCGCGCAGGTCAAGCTGTTCTTTATCGCCGGCATCGTGGCCGTGGCGTGCGGCCTTGCGGGCGACGTCATGAACGACTTTAAGGCCGGCGCCGTGCTAGGCACCAACCCGCGCGCGCAGTGGGTCGGCCAGGCCATCGGCGGCATCGTGGGCGCCCTGGTCGCTGCCGCCGTCATGGTCGCGCTCGTCACCGCCTATGGTCCGGACGCCTTTGGTCCCGACAAGAGCTTCGTTGCCGCACAGGCAAGTGTGGTCGCCACCATGGTCTCGGGCATCCCGAGCGTGCCGTGGTTCGCAGGCGGCTTTATCGCCGGTATCGTCATGTACTGGCTCGGCATTCCGGCCATGATGATCGGCCTGGGCGTGTACCTGCCGTTCTACATGTCACTCACGGCATTCCTGGGCTCCTGCGTCAAGCTCGCCTACGACAAGTGGTCCGCCCACCGCGACGCCACCGCTGGTCTTTCTGACGAGGAGAGGGCTGCCAAGGACGCCGCCTTCCAAGAGCAGGGCCTGGTTGTCGCCAGCGGCCTGCTCGGCGGCGAGTCCATCGTCGGCGTTATCCTGGCGTTTGTCTCCGTGGGCTTGAGCCTGCTGGGCTAAGTCGAGCAGCTGCTCGACAGCAACCATATTGCCTACGGCTTGCCCGGTCGGTAGCTTTCGCGGCTGCCGACCGGGCTTTTTGATACCGAAACAAAGAAAGGCCGGCGCGCTGCGTATGACAGCGCGCCGGCCTTATCGTTTGGCTAACGAGACGGTCCCGCTATGAATTGAAGTTCGTTGCAGAATCTACGCTCGAAACGCTACATCTGCTTGCGACGACGATCGCTCAGCGTCACACCAGCGGCCACGAGGGTGATACCGCCGATGACGAACACCTCGCCCGCAAGAGCGGAATTGTCGCCAGTCTGGGCGAGCGCAGCGTTCGCAGCCTTCTTCTTGGCGACAGGAGCCTTTGCAGCAGCCTGCGCAACCTGAGGCTTGGCCTGCGGCTCGGCCTTGGGATGATACTTGTCGTACTCGGCCTGCGCGGCAGCCAGGGCATCCTTGGCATCGTCAAGCTCGGCAAGCGCGGCGGCATAGGCGTCGTTGGCGTCGGACAGCTTGGCATCGGCATCGCTCAGGGCAGCCTTGAGACCAGCGGCGGCATCGACGGCAGCCTTATAGCGAGCGTAGGCAGCGTTCAGCTTGACCAGCTTCTCGTTGCCCGTCGTGCCCGCGGCAAGGGATGCCTTGTGATCGACAGCCTCAAGATCGGCCTTGAGTGCCTCGTCGTTGGCAAGCTCTGCCTTGGCCTTGAAGATATCGAGGTTCGCATCGACGACGGCTTCGTTGGCGGCCTCGAGCTGCTTCTGGGCATCGGCGACACTGGCCACGGCAGCGTCATAGGCGGCCTTGGCGTCGTCGACCGCCTTCTGGGCGCCGGCAAAGCGCTCGAAGGCCTTGTTCGCGGTAGCCAGCTCACCCTCAGCAGCCTTGGCCTTGGCCTGCGCATCGGACACAGCCTGCGCCTTGGCGGCAACCGCCTGCTTGGCGTCCAAAAGAGCAGTCGCGGCCTGGACATCTGCGGCCTGGGCCTTGTCTACACCAGCCTGGGCGGCATCGTCGGCCTTCTTTGCCTCGTCAAGCGAGCCCTGCTTATTCGCAAGGTCCGCCTGGGCGGCATCGCGCTTGGCAGCAAGGTCCTTGACCGAAGCCGTGGCGTTGTCATACGCCTCATTGGCCTGTTCGGACTTTGCCTTGGCGGCATCGTGGGCGCTGCGAGCCTTCGCCTTGTGAGCAGCGGCCTCGGCTGCCTTCGTCTTGCTGTCAGCAAGCGTGGCGTTTGCCTTATCGAGAGCCGCCTGGGCAGTAGCGGCCTTGCTCTTGGCGGCATCGAGCTTGGTCTGGGGCGTCTTGACGTCGATGCCCTTGAGTTTGGCTTCGGCGGCGTCGTATGTCGTCTTCGCGGCGGCGGTGCCGGACTTAGCCTTCTCGTACTCGCCCTTGGCAGTGTTCATGTTCGTGTCGGCCGCGGTATAGGCGTCGCGTGTGTTTTCTTGCTTATCCAATGCGTTAGAATAAGCCGTTCCAGCAGCCCCGAAGTTCTTCTGCGCCTCTGCCAGCTTATTCTGAAGCTGCTTCAGCTGCTCCTTCTGCTCCTGAGTGCCGCCTGCGTTGTAGGCAGAGTCGATGTAGTCGTTCACGAGCTTCTTGAACTCGGAGACAGTGAAATCCTTCTGCCCCGTGCTCCCGCTATAGTCGAAAACGGTTACCTCGGAATCGGTATTCTTACCGCTACCGGTCGCGATGCCGATAGCCTTCGCGCCGGCATCGATGATGTTTAGATAGTGCCCGCACTCATGGTAAATGCTGTTGTAGTGCTGCCAGATATAGTAGGAATCATATCGATGGCTTCCAAGTGCGTCGCCATACTGTTTGACGTACTTATCGAATGCCTCTTTTTCCTGGGTATAGAGACCGGTATATGGCCATCCGAGAGTATCCTCGGTCTCGCCGCCGGCATATGCACCGCCGCCGCCTGCAAGGTTCTCGCCTTTATCGAAATAGCAGTTCGAGTGATCCCAAATATTCGATGAATATGAGGCGTTGAGTGCAGCTGCTGCGGTCATGCGGAGGCTGACGCTAAGCTCCGACTGGCCGTTCGCCTTGCGGAGGTTGTTCTGGGTATCGAGGTAGGTCAGGGCGTTGCGCATCTGCTCCAAGGAGAGCGGATTGGTGTCTCGAGACATGTCCTGATCGACGTAATTATCATACCAGTCCTGTTTATCTGTCGTCCCCATGAGCATCGACGCGGCAGTGCTTGCATTCGACTTCTGCGTGGCTGTGAACTGGCTGCCGCCGATGATATAGTTCATGAAGCCGAACATGCCCTGGCTGATGACGTTCTGATCCACGGTCATGTTCGACTTGAGGTCGGCAATCTGCTGGTTGAGCTTCTCGACCTCGGCGTTTGCGGCGTCGTATGCATTGTGTGCGTCGGTTACTTCAGCACGAGCCTGATCGAACTCGCTGTGCTTCTGTTGGCGGACCTCGACGAGTCGGTCGTACTCCGCCTTCTTGTCGGCCTCGGTCTGCTGAGCCTGCTCGTATGCCGACTTCGCAGCGTCGCGCTTGCTGGCGGCGGCGTTGTACTCCTTGTTTGCCGCACCGTATGCAGACTGGGCAGATGCCACAGCAGCGTTGGCGGCGTTGGCCTTCTCCTGCGCGGCAGCGACGGCAGCCTGGGCGGCCTGCAGATTTGTCTGTGCGGTGGCGTCGGCATCCGTCGCGGCATTGAGCTCCGCCTGCGCGGTCTTGAGCTCACCAGCAGCAGCCTTCTTGGCGGCCTCAAGCGCACTCAGGTCGACACCTGTACCCGAGACGGCAGCATCGAGCGCGGCCTGCGCCTGGTTGAACTTCTGCTGGGCGTTATCGCGCGCGGTGGTTGCGGCTGCGAGAGCAGCGGCAGTCTCCTGCTTCTTGGCCTGGGCGGAAGTCAAAGCGGCCTCAGTGTCCTTCTTTTCCTGCTGAGCGCTGGCCTCGGCAGCCTTGGCCTGGTCCAGATTGGCCTGTGCAGTAGCAACGGCCTTATTGGCGTCATCGAGCTTTGCCTGCGCGTCCTCGACGGCCTTCTTGGCGGCCTCGTACTCGTCCATACCCATGGCCTCGAGCTTGGCCTGGGCATCGTCGAGGGCCTTCTTGGCCTCATCCTGCTTTGCCTTGGCGTCCTTGAGCGCCTGGGTCTTATCCTCGACACTCTTGTTGGCTTGATCGAGCTGATCGTTCAGGTCGCCCAGCTTCTTCTGCTGCTGCTCGGTCTTTTCGACGGCGGCTTTGAGCTCGTCAATCTTCTCCTGGAGCGCGGCGACTTCTGCTGCGTTCTGCTCGATTTCGTTGTCGCTCACAGCCTGCGAGGCCTGATTCTTTTGCTGCTGCGCCTGCTTTTGAGACTGGCCCGCCGCGTCGGCCTTCTTCTGGGCGGCATCGTAGGCGGCCTGAGCGTCCTTGAGCTGCTTTGCCGACTCCTCGGCCAGCTGGGCAGCCGTCTTTACGACCGCTTGGTTACCGGCGGCAACGGTATTCTCTACAGAACTACCCCCCCCTGAACAGAATCGCCGTTATCGGTTGACGGTGCGGCGATTGCCGCCAGCGGCGACATGAGCGGCTGAGCGATGAGGCCCGCCGTCAAAACGGTTGCGACGGCGCGGTTGGCAACGCCCTTGACGTTGACAGTCTTGGCCCGAGGCTCAAAGTGTTGTGGACTGTAGTTTGCCATGGCTTTCTCCCTTTGACACGGATGTATCCATACGTATCAAACGGTAGCTGTCGATTTTTGAATTCTGTTGCGCAACATTGGCGACCAGCGTATTTTTTGAAATTCACGCTCTCATGCTTCACAGTTTCGTCACATTTAAAGGAGCTGGTGCATCATATTCTCGCGGGATGGAATTGAGCCTGTGATTTGCATTTGCTCCCGCGTCATCCGCCCTATCGGATTCCACATCCAACAGACACCCCGCCCGCCACGGTGTAGAGTTAGGACAACGGGCGCGTTGCGCGGACCGCGCTGGAACGAGGTGGACATGGAACTCGACAAACAACAGATCAAGCGACTACGCGAACGCCATCACCGGCGCCACGGCATCCGCCCCGCCCATAGTGAGGCCATGGAGAACGCCACCCGCTTCCTAAAGCGCGCATTCAACATTCGCGAGGGTCGCGCGCCCTACCACGTAATTCGCAAGCGTTTTGTAAACGGGGCGCGCCTAACCGGCTCTCACCTGTGCATCCTCATCATCGCCATGCTCATCGCAAGCATCGGCCTCGATATCGACTCGGACATCGCCATCGTGGGCGCCATGCTCATCTGCCCGCTTATGGGCTCGGTCCTTGCCATGGCATACGGTATTGCCACGCTCGACCGCGAGATTACCGTCGAAGCCGTCGCCAGCCTTGCGCTGCAGATGGCCTTTTGCCTGGTCACGTCCACGCTGTACTTTAAGCTCTCGCCCCTTGGCACCACCACGGCCGCCATCATCGACAACTCGACACCCACCGTCTGGGACCTTACCGTCGCACTCGCAGGCGGCTTTGCAGGCGGGCTGGGCAACTCGCGCGACCAGGAACCCGCCACGCTCATCGCCGGCGTGGCCGTGGCGACCGCGCTCATGCCGCCCCTGTGCGCGGCGGGCTACGGCATCGCCATCGCAAGCGGGTCGCTGTTTCTCTCGGCGCTTTACGAGTTTGGCATCAATGTAGTCTTTATCGCACTGGCTGCCGAAGCCGTGCTGCTTCTTTTGCGCGTGCCGCTCAAGCGCGACCTCAACGGCGACGGCATTGTGACCGCAGAAGAAGACGCCGAGGTCGGTGAGCTGTCACGCAAGGTGCGCCGCCGCATTATTGTGGGCACGGCGATCTTTGCCATCCCCTGCATCGTTATGACCGCGGGGTCTATTGGCTCGGCGCAGGCCGGCGTGCAGGACGGCTACGGCGTCACCGAAACTACGCGCGAGCTTGCCGCGGTGCTGCCGGGCTTTAGGGATTACACCGTCGCCGTCGAGACCTCGGCTACCGAAGGGGACGAGGAAGGCATTGTAGAGCGCGAAATCGTCGCCCATGTGACGACAAGCGAGGCGCTCGGGGCACACGACCGTCACGTCGCCCGTAAGCTCATCGACCTCAATGTGCCCGATCTCGACCGCGTGGAATTTGATGTGGAGTAATGCGGAGCATGGGATGGCTCCCGCGCACAGGCGCAAGTCGCGGCGAGGCTCAGACGCGACGCAGGCACAAGCAAAAAACGGGACGTAGTTCACGTCCGCGCCCCGCTCGCTGTTTTATTGCCGTGAATCAGACGTCCGCATCGACATCGCCAGACTCCACCGTAAACGCCGGATCGGTGCTCACAAGATAAAATCGGGTCACCTCAGTATTTCTAATTAGGTAAATCTGCCCCTGATTGCGTCGGCGCGATATATACGCCACGTGGACCGTACCGAATTCTTCGCCGTTTTCCTTCTTTAATATCAGGATGTTAGGGTCATCCGTACGCTTAAACTGCCCGTCAACGCAGCTGCCGTCTTTGTCGACCAGTTGCCACCGATGGTTATCCTCTTCAAGAAAGGCCAGGGTTTCCCGACTCGTTTTGTCATCCCGATAGTAACCGTCAATGGCAAACCCTTCGGAAGCGCATTCCTGCATATAGGACGTTTCTCGACTTATAGCAAACAGCCCTGTAGCGCCCAGGAGCACAGCCAGGCAGACCACTGCAAGGGTTATCGAAATAGCACGGCGACCCATGTTGGCCCAATCAATAGTTGTTCAACGGAGCGCGAAACATACCTGGAACCTCCGATATCAGGGGGAACGTCGCCAGCAAGCTGGCGACAACTATATGTTTCTGATATCAAACCATATGGCTACCACTCACGGAGGGGGCATCGGCGAACGGCGTGTTTTCATACTCCATTGGTCAAACCTAAGCACAGTGCTACAGCTCGTACTTGTACACGCGGTAGATGTACTTTTCGGCTTCCATCTCGTAGGTGGCGATGGGTAGACCGTAGCGATCGTCTCGTCGTTTGGCAGATAGGTCACACTGTGCTGGCCTGCGTTGAGCGAAAAATCGCCTTGGGCCTGCAGTAACTTGTCCTCAAAGCCCGAGCCGGCCCAAAAATCGGGTGAGCCCACGGAAGGCTGTAGCAAGGTCATTTGCGCAACATGTGTCCAACAAAAACGGGTGGCAGCCGCTACGGCTACCACCCGTTTGCCTCATATCTAGCCCAAAGCAGGCCAACTACTTCTTAATGCCGCGTCCCAGGCGCTTGGCGACCGATGCAACGGCCTCCTCGCTGGCCGGCCCGCAGCTCACGCAGCCGTCGTGGGCACGCATCTGGCCGGTGACCTCGTCCATCGCGAGCGGCGCCACCTTCTCGAGCTTAAAGCCTTTACCGGCGCGCATGTTTTCCTTGGCCACGCTAATCATGAGCTTAATGCGGTTGAGCTGGTTGACCTCGGATGCACCGGGGTCGTAGTCCACCGCGACGATGTTGCTCTCGGGATGTTGGCGGCGCAGCTCCTTGATCACGGCCTTGCCCACCACGTGGTTGGGCAGGCACGCGAAGGGCTGCGTGCAGATGATGTTGGGCGCACCGTGATCGATCAGGTCGAGCATCTCGGCCGTGAGCAGCCAGCCTTCGCCCATGTTGTTGCACACCGAAAGCACCGTGCGGGCCTTGTCGGCCATGGTGCCGATGCGCTCGGGTGCCTCGAAGCGGCGGGACTTCTCGAGCATCTCCTCCACCGGCGTGCGCATCCAGTCCACAAGCTTGATGAGCGCTTGCATGCCCGCGC
Source organism: Collinsella sp. CLA-ER-H3 (assembly GCF_040092425.1). NCBI lineage: Bacteria > Bacillati > Actinomycetota > Coriobacteriia > Coriobacteriales > Coriobacteriaceae > Collinsella > Collinsella sp. CLA-ER-H3. The sequence continues at coordinate 195,645 of NZ_JBBNLP010000001.1, read as the reverse complement.
GCGTAGTGGCAGAGCTTCCCAGCTCGTCCTTCTGCAGCTCGGCGTTGCTCATGGAGTACAGGAAGAAGTCGAGCAGACCCGGTACCACGGCCTCGCAGCCCTCGCGCTCGATGACATCGACCACGTGGTTGTTGGCCGTAGGGTGGAACTTGACCAAGATCTCACCGACCACGCCCACGCGCGGCTTGGTGCCCTCGCCCACGAGCGGCATGGTGTCGAACGCGCGGATGGCCTCGCGGCATAGCTTGGTGTAGTTGTGGCGGTTGAACTTAGGCGCCAGCTTGCGAGCGCGTGCCATGTACTCCTCGTAGAGTGCGTTCGCCGCACCGGGCGTGGCCTCGTACGGACGGCAGCGGTAGAGCATCTGCATCATCACGTCGCCAAAGAGCACCGCGTAGACTGCCTGCTTAAGCAGCGCCGGCGTAATCTTAAAGCCGGGGTTGTCCTCGCCGAGCGCCACGGCCGAAAGCGAGATCACCGGGATCTCGGGGTGGCCGCTCTCACGCAGGGCCTTGCGGATGAGTGCGATGTAGTTGGTGGCACGGCAGCCGCCGCCGGTCTGGCTGATAACCACGGCCGTCTTGGACAGGTCGTACCGACCGCTCTCGATGGCCTCCATAATCTGGCCGGTCACCAAAATGGACGGATAGCAAATGTCATTGTTCACATAGCGCAGGCCGGCCTCGACGGCGTCGTGGTCGGTCGAGGGCAGCAGCTCCAAGTTGTAGCCGGCACCACGGAACACCTCTTTGACCAGGTCAAAGTGGATCGGCGCCATCTGCGGGCACAGAATGGTGTAGCCCTCCTCGCGCATCTGCTCGGTAAAGGGCACCTTGGGCCATGCGGTCGAGGCGCTCTCTCGCTGCGCCTCAAACGTGTACTTGCGGCTCGCGAACGCGGGGGCATCCGTGGAGGGTGCCACCGGCGCGGCGTCGCCCTGCTCGTAGGCCTCGCCCGCTGCCGTGGCCTCGGCCAAGCGCTCGGCCTCCTGGTCCTTGAGCGCGGCCATGAGCGAGCGGATGCGGATGCGCGCGGCGCCCAGGTTGGACACCTCATCGATCTTGAGCACGGTGTAGATCTTGCCGCTGGCTTCCAGAATCTCCTGCACCTGATCGGTGGTCAGAGCGTCCAAGCCGCAGCCGAAGGAGTTGAGCTGAATCAGGTCCAGGTCGTTGCGCATCGTCACAAAACGGGCGACGGCGTACAGGCGGCTGTGGTACATCCACTGGTCGACGACGCGGATGGGGCGCTCGGGCTTCACGAGATGCGCGAGCGAATCCTCGGTAAAGACCGCAAAGCCAAAGCTCGAGATAAGCTCGGGCAGGGCATGGTTGATCTCGGGGTCGTTGTGGTAAGGACGGCCGGCGAGCACGATGCCGTGACCGCCGTGGTCCTCGACCCACTTAAGAGCCTCCTCGCCCATGGTCTGGATGTCCTCGTGGAAACGCGCATCGGCCTCAAAGGCAGCGTTGACGGCGGCATCGACCTCGGAGCGCGTGATCTTGGGTCCACGCACGCGACCGCGACCAGCTTGCGAATCGGCCACGCGGTCGACGGCGAGCACCTGGTACAGGCGGCGCTTGAGCTCGGTCTTGTCGTGATACGGCACAAACGGATACAGGAACTCGATGTTCTGCTCGCGAATCTCGTCGATGTTGAGCGCCAGCGCCGTGGGGTAGCTCATAACGATGGGGCAGTTATAGCAGTTGCCAGCGGTCGGGTCCTCCTTGCGCTCCCAGCGCACGCACGGCATCCAGATGAAGTCGACGTCACGGTCGATGAGGTTCATCACGTGGCCGTGGCTCATCTTGGCCGGATAGCACACGCTCTCGGACGGCATGGACTCGATGCCCGCCTGGTAGGTCTTTTTGCTCGACTGGTCGGACAGCTGCACGCTAAAGCCTAGGCGCGTAAAGAACGCGTGCCAGAAGGGGTAGTTCTCGTACATGTTGAGTGCGCGCGGGATGCCCACGGTGCCGCGCGGGGCCTCGTCGGGGCTCAGCACCTCGCGGTTAAAGAGCAGCTCGTTTTTCTTTTTGAAGAGGTTGGGGGCCTCGGTCTTCTGCTTTTTGTGGCCGGCACCCTTCTCGCAGCGGTTGCCGGTGATAAAGCGCCTGCCGCCGCCAAAGTCGTTGACGGTGAGCTGGCAGTTGTTGGAGCAACGACCGCAGCGGACATGCTTTTGCGTCACGGTGAGGTGCGCGATGTCCTCGGCAGAAAGAATGGTCGAGGTGCCGTCGGCGCCGGCGCGATCGCGGGCGAGCAGGGCCGCACCGTAGGCGCCCATGCAGCCGGCGATGTCGGGACGCACGGCATGAACGCCGGTGAGCTGCTCAAACGCGCGCAGCGTGGCATCGGACATAAAGGTGCCGCCCTGAACGATCACCTGGCTGCCGATCTCCTTGGGGTCGCGCAGCTTAATGACCTTGAACAGGGCGTTCTTGATGACGGAATAGGACAGGCCGGCCGCGATGTCACCCACCGTGGCGCCTTCCTTTTGCGCCTGCTTGACGCGCGAGTTCATAAAGACCGTGCAGCGGCTGCCCAGGTCGACGGGGGCCTTGGCATGGATGGCGGCGTCGGCGAACGCGCGCACGTCCATGTTCATAGACACGGCGAAGCTCTCGATAAAGCTGCCGCAGCCCGACGAGCAGGCCTCGTTGAGCATGATGTGCTCGATGACGCCGTCCTTGACGCGCAGGCACTTCATGTCCTGGCCGCCAATGTCCAGGATAAACTCGACGCCGGGCAGGAATGCCTTGGCGCCGCGCAGGTGCGCAACGGTCTCGATCTCGCCGGAATCGGCCTTGAGGGCCTCGATGAGCAGCGCCTCGCCGTAGCCCGTGGTGGTCACGTGGCCGATGGTGCAGCCCGCGGGAATGTGGTTGTAGAAATCGGCCATGATGACCTTGGCCGTGCCCAGGATGTCGCCGTTGTTGTTGCCGTACCAGGTGTGCAGCAGCTGGCCGTCCTCGCCCACGAGCGCGGCCTTCATGGTGGTGGAACCGGCGTCGATGCCGATGAACACACGGCCGGTGTAGCCGTCAAGCTTGCCCTTGGGGACGACCTCGGCGTCGTGGCGACCCTTGAACTCGGCAAAGTCCTCGTCGGTGGCGAAGAGCGGATCCAGACGCTCGACCTCAGCACCCTGCGTGTCGCCCAAGCTGTCGATAGCCTCGATGAGCTGCGGGAACGTGCTGAGCTTGTTGGACTCGTGCGCCATGGCGGCGCCGCTCGCCACAAACAGGTGAGCGTTTTGGGGCACGATACGGTGCTCCTCGTCCAGGTTGAGCGTGAGGTAGAAGCGGTGGCGCAGCTCGGAGAGATACTGCAGCGGGCCGCCCAGGAAGGCGACGTTACCACGGATGGGACGGCCGCACGCCAGGCCCGAGATGGTCTGGGTCACGACGGCTTGGAAGATGGAGGCGGCCACGTCCTCGGGACGGGCGCCCTCGTTGAGCAGCGGCTGGACGTCGGTCTTGGCAAAGACGCCGCAGCGGCTGGCGATGGGATAGATGGTGGTGGCGTTGGCCGCGAGCTCGTTGAGGCCGCTCGCGTCGGTGTGCAGCAGGGTTGCCATCTGGTCGATGAACGCGCCCGTACCGCCGGCGCAGGTACCGTTCATGCGCTGCTCGATGCCGTTATCAAAGTAGATGATCTTGGCGTCCTCGCCGCCCAGCTCGATGGCGACATCGGTGGCCGGGATGAGAGTCTCGACGGCGCGCTTGCTGGCGATGACCTCCTGGACAAACTCCAGGTCGAGCCACTGGGACAGCAGCAGGCCGCCCGAACCGGTGATGGCGCAGGTCATTTGGGCAGCCGGCAGCACGGTCGCAGCACCCTCGAACAGGTCGCGGGCGCAGGCACGGACGTCGGTGTGGTGGCGCTGGTACTTGGCGTAGACGATCTGGTTGTCGTCGTTGAGCACGGCGAGCTTAACGGTGGTGGAGCCCACGTCGATGCCCAGGTGCAGGTTGCCACGAGCGTTCTCGGGGTTGAAGATCGCGCCTTCGGGGGCGTGGGCGGCGGCTATGGGCTCAGCGGCGGTGGCGGGCTCGCTAGTGACGGACGCCTCCCCTGCCGCGTTCTTGGCATCGGCAACTGCCTCGGCAACTTTCTCGGCTGCCGCGGTCGCGGCCTTCTGCGCGGCGTCCACCACGGCGGGCGCAGCCTCGCGTGCGGCAGCGACCATGCGGTCCTTGATGCCCTCGACGAGTTTGCTCATTGTCTCTCCTCTTAGTTGTTGGACCTGACGGTTGCGGCGGTGTCGGCCGCGTCCTCGAGCTGCAAGTTCAATAGCTTCATGCCGTATTCCGGCACGTTAATATCGATGGGTTGGCCATACAGGTCACCAGGGCGCACAAAAGCGAGCACCGTCATAATGCGCGCCATGGCCTCGGGCGATTCGGTGAGTCCACGCTCAAACCAGCGCTGAATCATGCCGACCTCGGCACTCACGACGTAGGTGACGTAGTAGTCAAAGAACGTGCCCAGCGCCAGGCCCAAAATGCCCGTCTGCGCACGCGGCACTACAGCCTCACGCGCGGTGTCGATGATCCTTTTAATGAAGGCCTGGTCGCCGCCCGGACCCAGCAGCGCACCGATTAAGTCGCGGTTGGCCGCAAGATAACGCAGCAGCTCAACCGAACCGGGCGCCGGCTCGAGCTCATCGATATTGTGATAGAGATCAGGCAGCTGAGCTGCGGTGATGAGCTCAATGCGCTCACGGATCTCGGTCAGCAAGCCGTCCTCGATTTGATTGATAAAGTCAGGGATATCGCGGTAGTGCGAATAGAACGTGCGGCGCGTAAGGCCAGCGCGCTCGGTGAGCGACGCGACATTAATGCGCGAAAGGTCGCCGCTTTCGGCAAGCTCGCTGGCAAGTGCCTGGCGAAGGGCACGCTGCGAGCGAAGGGACCGGCGATCGCATTTCTCGAGTTGGGACAAGCGTCCTCCTTGTTACTCAGTCCGTGCGCTATTGCACAGTGCGAGTATTATTGCACACCGTGTGCATCAACACGTAAAGGCAATATTTTGGATGTGACAAAGGGCAGCCCCTTTGTCACATTCCGCCCACCTTTTGAATCGGCATTACCGATTGTCCGAAATGGCATTCGTGGGTAGAATAGTGTCGACGGCAGCCCAAGTTGTAGCTAGCTGGGCAGCGCCGTTGTTTGCATTAGGGGGTCAACGCCTTAGCGGCGGCGACCCCCTTCTGTTGCGCTTCGAACGCTGCTTGAGTGCCTCGGAAAGGCCGACAAGCGCCGTGAAGAACGAGACCAGAGCGGTCAGAAGTCTCACGAAATCAATCAAATCGGTCATGGGCATCACCTCCCATCAGATGGAGGGCGCTGCCCGGCACATGGAACTGCCGCCAACAGCATCAATTCTATCAAAGCGCAGTTAGATATGCGAATGTTTGTTCGTATTCCAAGCACACAGACCCCTGTGACAAAGGGGCTGTCCCTTTGTCACATTATTCGATGATGGTGCGGGAGTTCTGCTTGCGCATGGTGGCGAGCATGTGTTTGGGGACGGCGTGGGCCATGCAGCTGCCGATGGTCGCGCTCGCGGCGGCCTTGGCTGCATCGCTTGCGTTTTTGGTCGCGTAGCTGTGGCGGAAACGCTTGAGCATGGCAATGTCGTTGCCGCCGTCGCCGTAGACCGCGACCTCGTCCTCGGCAATACCGTAGTAACCCGCCAGCCAGGCCACGCTCTCGCCCTTGTTGCACGCCACGTCCGTGATCTCGAACATCACCGGATCGAACGGCGCGTTGACCACGCGGTCCGAGCGCTCGACCAAATACGCCTTAAGGTCGCGCTCCAGCTCGGGCGAGGTCACGCGACAGTTAATCTTGCACACATCGTGGCGCAGGATGTCACCGATCGACTGGTCGAAATACTGTTCCTCGTGATACCCACCGCGCGCACGCATGCCGCGCATCACAATACGCTTGATGGGGCTGTCCTTTTTAAAGCCCGCCTGGTGCATCTCGAACGACCCACTCGAGAACATGCCATCGGGCGTGGAGCAATCAAAGCAAATGTCCGGGAACGCCTTGAGCAGCTCCTCGGTAATCTGCGGATCGATAGTCCAGGTCTTGAGCACTTCGCCATGGCTGTCGCGCACGATGGAGCCGTTAGAGCAGCAGGCATCGAGCGCCAGCCCCGTAAAGCCATGCTCGCCGATTGGCAACGTCGAGCGTCCGGTCGCGGGAACCACATGCAGGCCAGCCTCGGTCAGCTCGCGAATGGCACGGCGGATGGTCCCATCTGCCTCGTGCAGGGCGTTCAGCAGCGTTCCGTCTAAGTCGCTCGCAAACATCTTGATCATGGGCATGCCTCTCCTTCGTCTGCACGATATTGTAGACGAAGGAGAGGCATGCCCAAATAATGCCGTCCCGGCGCGGCGTGCCACTGCCTCCACAAATTCATGGTGCCCCAACGCGTTAAGACAATCGCCACAAGCGACTTTTCAGCCGATAAAACAGCGCCGTCGTCAACGTCAGCACCGCCAACATGCCTGCGAATACAATCGCCGGTGTCCATCGATCATATGCGAGCCCATAAACCAATTGGCCAATAGGCGTCGCACAGGAAAGCGTCATATAAACGAGTGCCAGCACTTTTCCGCAAAGTTCCTTTGGCGCTGACCGCTGAACAAATGAAACGATTTCGACCGATGTAATGCTTGCCCACGCCATGACCCATGCCGAGCCAGCCGCAAGCGCGGCAAACGCTAATTCATCAGGACCGTTCAGTAGCGTGACAATAATCGGTACGACTCCAAAACAAATCATCGCAACATATCGACAAATGCCCTTGAAGGAAAAACGATGCGGCCAAATACCGACCAAACCACTGCCGACAAGACCACCTAAGCCCATAGCCACCTCAATAATCCCAACAAAGGATGACTGCATTCCGAAATGCTTTGCAACAATAACGGGAGCGCCAATCGTTAGCCCAACTAACTCAAGGTTCAGTACGGCCGCAATCATAATTACAACGAGCAATGATGCGTTTTGAAACAGGTAGCGAATCGACTCCCGGAAATCGCTTCGGCATGTCGAGCAAGTCGTACTGTCCCCTGTCATTCCAGATGAGGCATATCGCTTGAGTGTGCCCCCGAACAGCAGGGCTGACACCGCAAACGTCAACGCCGCGGTTTCGCATAGAACATCGATACCAAAGCACCCATAGATTGCCGTCCCGACTACAGGCCCCAAGATATTGCTCATCATGGTTATCTGCGAGACCAACGCAGTGGCACGCTCAACCTTTTCTTGGTCCGTCATGCGCACCGTCTCAATTTGAAGCATCGGTTTCAGCAGCGATTGGATGCCATATTGGACGCAAAGCATTGCTGCCACGACAACCGCAAGAGGCAGCGAACGCTTCACGGGGATAAACAGCAGTGATGTAGCCATCAGAACAATGCCGAGTACCACAAGAACCCCGCGATGTCTCCCCCGATCCGCCAAGATCCCGCCAACCGGAGTCGCGAGCACGCCCGGTATGAACGCTATCGCCGCGACGGCGCCATATAACGTTGAGGAGCCGCTGCAATCGAACAAGTAAAGCGGACACGCAAAGCACAGTGCCGACAACATCGAATACGCACACAGCTGTGCAACAAGAAGACCAAATAGCCTGATAGATCGCACTGTTTTTGGCGCCAATGAAACGCTAATTCTTCGCATCCCAGCCATAAGCCTGCCCCCAAATACATACTGTTAGTATGTATTTAATGACTTGAAAAGGGCAGCCGTGTCTACCCTCACAAATCAATTACATACCGTTGGTATCTATATTACCACCCGGCACGGTTCCATACGTCCCAAATCTGGGCCGTTGTCTGGAGCACTTCATTACCCAAATCAAGCCCCACCGCGGCCGCCATCTGCGCCAAACATTGTGCGCGAGCAAGCATTCGCTCCTTGGGTTCAAGCGGACGAAACAGTGGCAGCAACCAGAGATTCGCCAGCAACGATACGGCCTCTGCCGCTTCGCGCGGACATTCGCACGCAATGGATCCGTCGGCGATGCCCTCCTCGATCACCGGCAAGAGATAGCCATCGGCCGACTCGTCAAATGAGCCCTGGTACTGCATCGCCAGTAGACGCGAGCTTTTTACCGGATCTGCTGCAGGACGCATGCGTGCCCATAGTTCAATTTGCGGAACGACGGACTCGGGCGCGTACAGCCGCTTGAGCTTTTGGGCTCCGGTCATATTACCGATATCAAGCATCGAGCGGCGGTGCTCAACAATCGGAGTCATCGCCCGATCAAACGCGGCGTTGAAAATCTCCTCTTTGCTCTTAAAGTGATGATAGACAGCACCCTTGGTCATGCCATCGAGGCGGTCGACAATGTCTTGAATGCTCGTCCCCTCATAACCCCGTACACAGAATAGCTCCAGTGCCGCGTCGAGAATCTTCGCGACAGTCTCCTCGGGATATTTATTACGACCCATAATCCGTCCATCCGCAACGCAAGTCTTGTGCCTCATTGCAGCATTTTAACGTTGCGGATGGTAGGCGGTCGATTCTACACCGCGGCGGAGCCGTGTTCGCCGGTGCGTATGCGGATAACCTCCTCGACCGGCTCGACCCAAATCTTGCCGTCTCCAACGGCACCGGTGCGAGCAGCGTTGCAGATAATCTCGACAATGCCGTCGACATGTTCATCGGCGCAGATGAGGGTGAACTGCACCTTAGGGATCGTGTTGACAAGCAACTCGTTGCCGCGCACGTATTCCTTCCAGCCATGCTGCGCGCCGCAGCCCTGCACTTGGTTGATAGTCATGCCGCGAACATCGGCAGCAAACAGCGCGTCTTTGAGAACCTCAAGCTTCTCGGCACGAACGATCGCCGTAATTTTCTTCATAGTGAATTCCTCTCTTCAATAAAAGAAATGAATTGTCCTTCACATGGCACGGGTTTTCCAGGTGCCCGAGATTGCCCCGAAAGAGGAGCGCCGCGTACTTCGGTACGCAAGCGACGGTTTGAGGGGCAAGGTCGGGTGCCTGGGAAAGCCGAGCTGCTAATCGAGCCCGGAGAACGAAGGATATGCGCTCTCGCCGTGCTGACTGGCATCCAGGCCCAGCGCCTCGTCAGCCTCGTCCACGCGCAGGCTGCCGTGGAACAGCGCCTTGACCACCGCAGCGATCACCAAGTCGAGCACCATCACGATGACGACCGTCACCACAATGCCCAGAATCTGCGAGACGAGCAGCGACATGTCGCCCGTGTAGAACAGACCACCCTTACCGGTCCACGAGAGCTCCGGCACGCAGAACAGGCCTGTGAGCACGCCGCCCAAGATGCCGCCGATACCGTGGCAGCCAAACGCGTCGAGCGCGTCATCGTAGCCAAACTTGGTCTTAAGATGGCTGATGGCCAAGTAGCAGACGGGCGAGACGATCAGGCCCATGACCAGCGCCGCCCACGGCTCGACAAAGCCCGCACCCGGCGTGACCACCACAAGGCCCGCAACCAGACCGGTGCTGGCACCCACCAGCGTGGGGCGACCGGTGTGTACGCGCTCGACGGCAAGCCACGAGACCATGCCCGCCGCGCTGGCCGTCACGGTGTTGAGGATGGCGAGCGCCGCCACGGCGTCGGCCTTAAACTCGCTGCCGCCGTTAAAGCCAAACCAGCCAAACCAAAGCAGGCCGGCGCCCAGCGCCACAAACGGTACGTTATGCGGACGATAGCTCACCATGCCAAAACCGCGACGACGGCCGAGCATTAAGCAGAGGATCAGGCCGGTAAGACCGGACGATATGTGCACCACGTCGCCACCGGCAAAGTCGAGCGCGCCGACGATGTCGCCGATAAAGGAGCCCTCGCCGCCCCAGACCATGTGGGCGAGCGGCGCATAGACCACGAGCAGCCAAATGCCCAGGAAGGCCGTCATGGCACCAAACTTAACGCGGCCGGCCAGGCTGCCCGTGACGATAGCGGCCGTGATCATGGCAAACGCCATCTGGAAGGCGATGTTGATGATCTGAGGGTAGACGGCACCGTCCGCGGCATTGCCCTCGGCCGCCTGCAGCACCTGATTGAGCACCGGCAGGCACAGCAGCTGGTCAAGGCCTCCAATAAACGGGCTGGAGCCGTCGCCGCCGTAGGCCAGCGACCAGCCGGCAACAATCCACAGCACACCGACCAAGCCAATGGCGCCAAAGCACATAAGCATGGTGTTGATGACATTTTTGCGCCTGGACAGGCCGCCATAGAAAAACGCCAGACCCGGTGTCATTAAAAACACGAGCATGGTGCAGATGAGCATAAACGTTGTCGATCCCGTATCGTACATTCGCTCCCCCTTGATCGCATGAACGTTGTCGGCGCCCATAATGCGGCCGAGGGGCAACTGGTGTAGACCAGATACGGCGTTGTTAAACGCTGCGTTGTCGAATGGAAACGGTGCCGCAATCTTAGAAACGGCACAGCAACGGGCGCGAAACGAATGGGAAATACGCGAGCAAGGGAGCCGTAAGCGCGTCCGTCCCGACTAGCGGCGGAACAGCTCGTGGGCGCGGTCGCGGAGGTCGGTAGCTCGGATGACGCCCTCGTAGCGATTGATGCGCAGACGCGGGAAGGCGTTAAAGAAGCGTAGGTCGCGGCGGCTGAGTGACACGCTCGGCACCGGACGGCTCGCGCGCCTGCCGGTACGGAGACGGGTGAGCGACGGACGGGGCACGCTCGGCGCGGCATCGGCCACGCGGCGGGCAGCGAGCGCCAGGCCGCGAGCACCATCCGAGATAAACGTCGGCATCGAAGCCTTCTCGCGCAGGGCATCGAGCGCGGCGTCACCCAGCTCGGCCAGCCACGCGTTAACGGCACGGCTACGGATGTGCGTCTGCGCCACCGAGTCAATCGTCGAATCGGGAATGCGTTCGAGCATGGAGTCGGAGGCATCGGCAAGCGACTCATTGATGCGGTCGGCAAGGTCGGCGCGCACACGCTCAAGCTGATCGGACAGGCGGCGCCAGCTGGCCAACGAGCACACCGCATCGACCATCATCGCGACCGCAACGATAAAGGCGGACAGCCGCACAATCAGCACCGGCAGATGGCCAAGCAGCCCCAGCAATGCCGGCTCCACTAAACGGCAAATACACAGCGCACCCAAGCCAAACGCGCAGGCCCAGTACAGACAGATGCGTCCATGCAAATTAAACGGCAGGTGCGAGTAATCCCAAAAGCGCGCGCCTGTTGTTTTTTTCCAACAACACGCCTACGCTGTACTCAATCACGCTGCATACGAGCGCCGCGGCAACAAACTGGCTCGAGGCATCCGGAATTCCACGCAGCAAAAGCCAGCAGGCTATGCCGCCCACACCATAGATAGGGCAACACGGCCCCAGCAAAAAGCCACTGTTGGCAAATCGTCCGTGATTGAGCATGGCGCAAACCGTCGACTCCCACGCCCAGCCGCAAAACCCGTAAAAGGCAAACGAGAGCACCAGTGCCGAGAGTGGGCAGGCGGCAAGCGTCGCGCCGCCAAAAGCCATATCGATCGCGGTTCCCACCGTCTACCCTCTCCTCTTTTCGCTCGATTCGCTGCTCACGTCATCGTCCGCCTCGTCCTTGCGCCGCAGACGACCGGCAACCGTCTCGCGCAGCGCGCACCATTTATCGGCCAGGCACACAATCCATGCCTCGCGACACGTCGGCGGCACCGGTACCAGCGGAAACATATGCCGTACGATAATATTCCGCTCGCGCGGCGTCAGCTCAAAATCTTCCTCCGCACGCGCCAAGGCAAAAAACGGGTGGCGAAAGCCATGCAGCCGATGGCTTGGGTCGGGATCGTGCCAGTCATAGAGAAAGTAATCGTGCAGCAGGGCCCCGCGCAGCAGCGATAAGCGGTCGACGGAGATACCGACGCGGCCCAGGCGCTCGGCAAAGGACAGGCTTGCCCGCGCCACCGAGGTCACATGTGCATAAACCGTCACATCGCCATGTTGGATAAACTCATGCATCAGGTCCAAGCGGCCCGCCTGGGCAAGCTGACGGGCGGCATCGTCGACCTCGCGCGCGATTTTCTCGGCACGAACGGTATCGGACATGCTGCCTCCTTCCAGCGGCTCACGGCGGCAAGCCACGGCCTGCACACATTGAATAAAATCATCATCGAATCTACCAGTATGGCATCGGACAAAACGTTTTGCCCCACCAGTTGGCGAATTACCGCGCCGCCGTCACATATCAAACGCCAAAATGTGCGAGACTGTCTTGTGCAATTGTGCCGGCCGAGGGAGTGCCGGCGCACGATTCGCATGGAGTAACCCACAACGATGCTGCTTACGCAAACGACAACGCCCGAGGACGTCAAGGCTCTCGATCGCGCCGAGCTTCCGCTGCTCTGCGGCGAGATCCGCCACGCCATCCTCGAAAGCTCCGCCGCCGTCGGCGGACACGTTGCCCCCAACCTGGGCGTCGTTGAGCTTACGGTTGCGCTTCATCGCGTGTTTAACTCCCCTATCGACAAGATTGTCTTTGACGTTTCGCACCAGACCTACGCCCACAAGGCGCTGACCGGGCGCGCGTATACCTATATCGATCCGGAACGTTTTGGCGAGGCTTCTGGCTTTGCCAATCCCGACGAGTCCGAGCACGACCTGTTCGCCATGGGCCACACCTCCACATCGGTGAGCCTGGGCTGCGGCTTGGCACACGCCCGCGATCTGGCGGGCGACAGCTACAACGTCATCACCATCATTGGCGACGGCTCGCTTTCGGGCGGCCTGGCGTTTGAGGGCTTTAACAATGCCGCCGAACTCGATAGCAACCTGATCATCATCGTCAACGATAACGACCAGTCCATTGCCGAGAACCATGGCGGCCTGTATCGCAATCTGGCCGAGCTGCGCGCCAGCAACGGCACCTGCGAGCGCAACGTTTTCCGCGCGATGGGGCTCGACTACCGCTATCTGGACGCCGGTAACGATGTGTTGGCCCTAGTCGACGCGCTGCAGGAACTGCGCAATATCGATCATCCCATCGTGCTGCACGTCTCCACCGCCAAGGGCAAGGGCTTTGAGCCAGCCCAGAACGACCCCGAACGCTGGCATCACGTGGGTCCGTTTGACATGGCAACTGGACGCAAGCTCTGCCCGGGCCATCCGAGCGAGCCTGCGCCGCGCACCTATGCCGACATTACGGGCGAGGCGCTCAGCGCCGCCATCGAGCGCGATTCGCAGGTCGTGGGCATCACGGCCGCCACGCCCTACATCATGGGCTTTACACCCGAGCTTCGCGCTGCCGCCGGCAAACAGTTCGTCGATGTGGGCATTGCCGAGGAGCACGCCGTGACCTTTGCCACCGCGCTTGCGCGCTCGGGCGCCAAGCCAGTCTTTGGTGTGTACGGCACGTTTTTGCAGCGCGCCTACGACGAGCTGTGGCACGACCTGTGCCTCAACGACGCCCCCGCAACCATTTTGGTGTTTGGTGCGTCAATCTTTGGCACCACGTCCGAGACGCACCTTTCGTTCTTTGATATTTCCATGCTGGGCGGACTTCCCAACATGCGCTACCTTGCACCTGCCTGCATGGAGGAATATCTGTCCATGCTGAGCTGGTCGCTCGACCACCGCGAGCATCCCGTGGCGATTCGTGTACCGGGCATCGGCCTGGTAAGCCGCCCCGATCTGGCACCTGCCGAGGACGCCGATTACGGCGCCGTTCGTTACAACGTGGTGCGTCAGGGTCGCGACGTGGCCGTGCTCGCGCTTGGCGATTTCTTTGAGCTGGGCGAGCGCGTGGCAAACCGCTTGGCTGCCGAGTACGGCATCGAGGCCACGCTCGTCAACCCGCGCTATGCAACTGAGCTCGACCGTGAGTTCCTCGACAGCCTTGCCGCCGAGCATCGCGTTGTCGTCACTCTCGAGGACGGCATCTTGGACGGTGGCTGGGGCGAGCGTGTCGCGTGCTACTTGGCCTGCACGCCCGTGCGCACGCGCACCTTCGGCATCGCCAAGGGCTTCCCCGACCGCTACGGCCCCAACGAGTTGCTCGCTCAGAACGGCATGACGGTCGAGAACATGGCCGCCGAAGCCGTAAGGCTACTGAACGAGTAAAAAACCTCCGCAAGGGAAGCACCCCTGCGGAGGTTTTTATTTCCCCAACTCAATTATCTCGATCTGTAACATCTATGGCCCGAATTCCCGTCTAACCGTTACAGATCTAGACAAACCGTCTTTGCCCCTGACCTTTGTCTCAATCTGTAACAGATAGAGACCTTTTGTCCGTCCAGATGTTACAGATCGAGACATTCGAATTCCCCTGAAGAGAAAATCTCAATCTGTAACAGTTAGAGTCCATTTTCTCGTCCAACTGTTACAGATCAAGACAAAACAGCGGGGCAGGCCGCCATATCTGCAAGAACTACCACAAAGGTGCCTGTCCCCTTTGTGGTGGTTGGAAGTTGCTAGCGGTAGCTTTGCTTGAGGATTTCGACGACGTCGGGGTCGGTCAGCGTTACGGGGTCATGGCTGAACAGGACGCCGTTGGTCGTCAGAGCGTTGTGCGCGATGGCTGGCAGCTCTTCGACCGTAATCCCCCACTCGCTCATGGCGAGGTCTGCCACATGGCAGGCCTCCATCAGGCGCGTTAGCTCAGTCACAAAATCGTGCGGATCGCTGGCGGTAGCATTGCCCATCAGGCGCGCCATGTCGATATAGCGCTCGGGTGCGGCACCGTGATCGATCATCCACGTGTGGTAGGCACGGGCGATCATAATGAGGCCCGCGCCGTGCGGCAGGTCATGATGATGCGCACTCATGCCATGCTCAAGACCATGCGAGCCCGTGGTGCCCGAGGCATCCATGGCATAACCGCCGAGCGTGTTGGCAAACGCAAGGCTCGAGCGCGCCTCCAGGTCATCGCCATTATTGACGCACGTAGGCAGCGCCGCGGCGGCACGGCGGATGCCTTCGCGGCAAACCATGTCACCCATGGGCGTGTTGGTGTTCGACACATAGCACTCAACGCAATGGAACAGGGCATCAAATCCCTGATAGGCGGTCAGACGTGCTGGAACGCTCACCATGAGCTCGGGGTCGACGACCGAAAGCACCGGAAACAGGCGCGGATCGCCCAGACGGAGCTTCTCGTCATTGTCCTCGCAGGACAGGACACCGCCCGCATCGACCTCGGAGCCGGTACCCGCCGTGGTGGTCACGCACACCAGCGGCAGCGGATCGTTAGGGATAGGCAGCCCGAGTGCGGTGCCGCCATTCACAAAATCCCAAATGTCACCGGGGCATTCGTTGCCCTCGGCATCGGTATGCGGGTTGGCCGCCACCGCGCAGATGCCCTTGCTGCCGTCCATGACCGAACCTCCGCCGAGCGCCAGCACAAAGTCGCATCCATGGGTGTGCGCCATCCAGCCGCCTGCGTTGACGGTCTCGCGCAGCGGATTGGGCTCAATACGATCGAACAGCTCATGGACCACGCCGGCGCGATCGAGCTCGGCCTCCAAACGTCCCAGATATCCAAAACGCTTGACCGAGTTGCCGCCGGTGGTAACGATGAGAGCCTTGGTGCCGGGCAGCTTCTGTGCGCCCAACTCGCCTAACTTGCCCGCGCCAAACAACACCTTGGTCGGTGCGAAAAACGAATAACCGTTCATACGCGATCTCCTTACTTATATATGTGTCGCGCTGCCGCCATTATAGCGACCGCTGCGAGCGATCATGCCGTCGACAAAGCGCTATCTCAGCTGTAATAATCGGCGTTTGCCCAGATAAAACCTGCCAAAATAAACCTGTCCCTTTTTGGTAGGTAGAATTACCCATAAGGTAAGTATGTTTCTGAGTTATTTCGTGTTGACCCATTTGAGCGCGATGGGGTATAACTCTACTCAACCGCTAGGGATTTTTTTGAGAAAGGTGTTCTACCATGAGCAAGAACCTCTCCCAGCAGGTCGTTCTCGACCGCCGCGGCTTCGTTGCCGCCACCTTCGCAACCGTCGCCGGCCTTGGTCTTGCCGGCTGCTCCGACACCAGCGCCGAGGCCGACAAGGGTTCCGCCGCCGGCTCCTCCAAGAGCTCCGAGGATACCGAGGCTTCCACCACGCTCGATGCCAAGGCATTCGACAAGCTTGTCGACAACGGCCCTAAGGCCGATGACGACGCCATCGCCGCCAGCACCTGGGCGACCGCCGTCAAGGACGCCGGCGTCTTTAAGATCGGTGGCGTTCAGACCTCCACGCTCTTCTCCCTCCTCAACGAGAAAGACGGTCAGACCCGCGGCTTCGATGCCGGTATCGCACAGCTCCTGTCCAACTACATTCTGGGCGAGAACAAGGTCGAGATCACCCAGGTGACCTCGGACACGCGCGAGTCCGTCCTGCAGAACGGCCAGGTCGACGCCGTCTTTGCCACCTACACCATCACCGACGAGCGCAAGAAGCTCGTCTCCTTCGCCGGCCCCTACTACTACACCCAGCAGGCCATCCTGGTGCTCGCCGATAACGACGACATCAAGAGCGTTGACGACTTGGCTGACAAGAACGTCGCCGTCCAGTCCGGCTCCAACGGCCCCGCCATCCTGGAGGAGTTCGCTCCCAAGGCCAGCCAGCAGGAGTTCAAGACCGACGAGGAGGCCCGCCAGGCACTCCAGCAGGGTCGTGTTGACGCCTACGTCATCGACAACAACATGCAGCAGAGCGCCCTGGTCCGCGAGCCCGGCAAGTACAAGATTGCCGGCAAGCCCTTCGGCAGCAAGGAGCCCTACGGCATCGGCCTGCCGCTCGATTCCGACGGTGTCGCCTTTGTCAACGACTTCCTCAAGAAGATCGAGGATGACGGCACCTGGACCAAGCTGTGGCAGATCTGCATTGGCGACCGTACGGGCGACACCAATGTTCCCGAGCTACCCGAGATCGGCGCCTAGGCAGCGAGCCTGGTAACGGCCGCTACGAAACCATACGGAAACGCACGATGCGCTTTATTGCGCTAAACTGTTTCCTCACTGAGTTGTCGGGGCTTCCGTACACACGGGAGCCCCTTTCCTTACCGGCGGGAGGTCCGCATGAGTCTCTCCGAGCTCTGGTCGCTCTATGGCCAGAACTATATCGACGCGCTGCTAGCAACCTGGGGTATGACGCTTGAGTCGTTTGTCATCGCCATGGTGCTGGCCGTCGCCGTCACTGTGATGCGCGTGTCGCCGCTCAAGCCGCTGCGCGTCTTTGGCGACCTGTATGTCCAGGTCTTCCGTAACATCCCCGGCATCGCACTGCTCATTATCGTCGTCTACGCGCTGCCGCCGCTCAAGGTCGTCCTGCCCTACCGCACCTGCGTTATCGTCGCCACGGTGTTGCTGGGCTCGGCATTTGGCTCCGAGAACTTTATGAGCGGCATCAACACCGTCGGTGTCGGCCAGGTGGAAGCCGCCCGCTCGCTGGGCATGAGCTTCAGCCGTATCCTCGCCAAGATCGTGATTCCGCAGGCGCTGCGCTCGAGCGTACTGCCCATGACCAACCTCTTTATCGCCGTCATGCTCACCACCGCGCTCGGCAGTCAGGTGCCGCTTAAACCGCAGGAGCTCACCGGCGTGGTGAGCTACATCAACACGCGCTCGCTCGGCGGCGTCGCCGCGTTCTTTATCTCGGCGCTCGGCTACCTGGGCACGGCCTTTGTGGTGAGCCACATTGGCAACTATATCGATAAGAAGGTGAGGATCCTCCGATGAGCAAGCACTCCACCTCCGCGCTCACCATGCGCGATGCGCTCTACGAGGCTCCCGGCCCCAAGATGCGCGCCAAGATTCGCGTCGGCACCGCCATCTCACTTGTTGCCGTGGCAGCGCTCATCGCTCTGGTACTGCAGCGCTTTTATGTGACCGGTCAGCTTTCGGTCCACTATTGGTATTTCTTTACGCACCTCACCACCTGGAAGTTCCTGCTTGCCGGCTTTGAGGGCACCGTTAAAGTCGCGCTCACCGCCGGCGCAATCGCGCTGGTGCTGGGCTTGGCCCTTATGCTCGGCCGCACCAGCGACATCAAGCCGCTGCAGCTGGTCTGCCGCGTGCTCACCGATTTCTTCCGTGGCGTGCCGAGCCTGCTGTTCATCTACTTCTTCTTTTTGGTGCTGCCTCAGTACAAGATCGCGCTACCGTCGTTTTGGATGCTCACGCTCCCCGTCGCGCTCGCTGCAGCCGGCGTCCTGGCCGAGATTTTCCGCGCCGGCGTCAACGCCGTGCCGCGCGGCCAGGTCGAGGCCGCCCAGGCGCTCGGTCTCTCCAAGGCTAAAATCACCTTTAAAATCGTATTGCCCCAGGCGATTCGGTTTATCATTCCGTCGTTGATTTCGCAGCTTGTGGTCGTGGTCAAAGACACCACCGTCGCCTATGTGGTGAGCTACCCCGACCTCATGCAAAATGCCCGCGTGCTCATTACCAACTACGACGCGCTCGTGTCGGTCTACCTGGTAATCGCGGTCATCTACATCCTCATCAACGTTGCGATCAACAAGGCCGCTGTCTACGTTTCGCACAAGACCGGCGCGACCATCATCCGCTAACGCTTTACCATTTCGAGTCATAAGGAGCCGAGCACCATGGCACAGAGCACTTCTACTTCTGGCAACCAGCCGCTTATCGAGCTCAAGCACGTCGATAAGCACTATGGCGACCTGCACGTTCTCAACGACATCAATCTCTCGGTCGACCGCGGCGAGGTCGTCGTTGTGATCGGTCCCTCGGGTTCGGGTAAGTCGACCATGTGCCGCACCATCAACCGCTTGGAGACCATCGACTCGGGCGAGATCATCATCGAAGGTCAGCCGCTTCCGCAGGAAGGCAAAGACCTTGCCCGCATGCGCGCCGAGTTGGGCATGGTGTTCCAACAGTTCAACCTGTTTGCACATATGACGGTGCTGCAAAACGTCATGCTGGGGCCGGTCGACGTGCTGGGCGTGTCCAAGGAGGAGGCTCGTGAGCGCGCCATGGACCTGCTGAGCCGCGTGGGCGTTGCCGAGCAGGCCGATAAGGTGCCCGCACAGCTCTCGGGCGGCCAGCAGCAGCGCGTAGCCATCGCCCGCTCGCTTGCCATGCAACCCAAGGCCATGCTTTTTGACGAGCCCACGAGTGCCCTTGACCCCGAGATGATCAACGAGGTGCTCGAGGTCATGGTCCGTCTGGCCCAGCAGGGCATGACGATGATCGTCATCACACACGAGATGAACTTCGCCCGCCGCGTGGCCGACCGCGTCGTGTTTATGGCCGACGGCCAGATCGTGGAAACCGGCACGCCCGACGAGTTCTTCGACCATCCCCAGACCAAGCGTGCCCAGGACTTCCTCAACTCCATCAAGGGCCACTAACCCAATTGCCACGCGGGCAAATTCATCACCAGCGTTTGTCCCGCGTCACCCCTGTGCCATGTCCACCCGAATTCGAAAGCCACACCCATGATCGGAACCCGCACCTCATCGTCCTACACTCCGCACGTCAACGTCGATCCCGCCGACCGCCCGCTTATCCTAGTCGCACCACGCTGGGAAGAAGCGAAACCCTATTTGAGCGAGACGCTCTCCCCCAACGAGGAAATCGCAAGCGTCTTTGTCGACGCCATTCTTGCCGCCGGTGGCCTGCCGCTGCAGATGTCCATTACCGAAGACGTCGATGTCATCCGTCATTACGTGGAAATCGCTGACGGTATCGCTATTCCCGGCGGCCCGGACGTCAACCCCAAACGCTGGGGCGACGAGCGTCCTTACGACCCCACGCTGTGCTGCGAAATTCGCGACCGCTTTGAGTTTAAGCTGGTTAACGAGGTGCTTCGTGCCAAGAAGCCGCTCTTTACCACCTGCCGCGGCACGCAGTTGCTCAATGTCGGCACTGGCGGCACCCTGTGCATGGACGTGCCGAGCCTGGGCGCTCGCGAGGGCCGCACGCAGTGGCGCCATACCCACGTGCTCAACGACCCCGTGCACCCCGTCGAGGTCGTGCCGGGCTCGCTGCTGGAGCGCGCGGTTGGCGGGCACAGGCTGATCCAGACCAACTCGGCACACCACTGCTGCGTCGACCGTCTGGGCAAGAGCACGCGCCTGGTCGCCAAGGCGACCGATGGCGTGCCCGAGTGCATCGAGGTCGAAGGCCAGCCTTTCTGCCTGGGCGTGCAATGGCACCCTGAGTACACGTGGAAGACGCTCGAAACCGACTTTAACCTGTGGAAGTCGTTTGTCGAGGCGGCAGCCAAGGTAAAGCAGGCCCGCTAGCTTACGCTCCACACAAGCTAAAGCCTTCTATGCCAGAAGGGGGCGGGCACCAGCTACAGTGCCCGCCCCCTGAATTTGATATGCTTGGTCCACTAACCCGTCAGGCAATTTCAATCACTTCATCGCATGCCGAAATAAGCACAGGGTCGTGCGTAGCGATGACCGTGATATGTCGCCCCTTTCTTTCCTTAAGGATTTCGATAAACGCCTGCTTGCTTTGACTGTCAAGTGCAGATGTCGGCTCATCAAACATCATCACGTCCGGGTTTTTCAGCAGCTGGCGAATTATCGCTATTTTTTGCTTCTCCCCTCCTGAAATGTTGTTCTGCTTATCGTCCAGCTCGACATCAAGTCCACCACTTGAATCGACCATCTTTTTAAGCCCCATTCTCTCAATGAGGCTCTCAAGGTCACGCTCTTCAGTGCTTCTGCAGCAAAGAGTTAAATTGTCCCGTATCGACCCCTCGGTCAGGGGCGGCTCCTGCTCAGTAATCCCGATATTGCGCTTCCGCAGCGCATAGCGGTCCAGAGAGCTCAGGGGCTTATCGTTAATCCAAATATCACCCTTGCAGTTTTCTGGATCGCAACCGCTTATCACATCCAGCAGCGTGCTCTTACCGGAACCGTTCGGCCCAACGATTCCGTATACCTTTCCTTTTTCCAAGGAAGCTCGAATGTCTCTGAACGCGGTTTTTTCAGACCCAGGATAGCTATACGCCAGCTCGGAACAGCTCACCTCGTAAACATCGGCGAGGATAATGGCCCCGTTTGAGTCCTCTGGCATGTCCAGCAAGCGCCGCAAACGCTCGTAGGATACTTTTGACGTTTGATAGTCCTTGCCCAGCGCAAGGAAGAATTCAATAGACGAAGAATAATAGGAGTAATAGCTTAGCGCCGTCATAAGATAGCCAGGCAGCAAATTGCCGTCGAGAACTTCCTTTGCGCCCAGGATCAAGATCCCACCCTGTGCCAAAGATGTGACGGCAGTGTTGGCAAACGTAAAGGTCGCATTAATTTGCTGGTTCTGATAAACGCAACGATATAGCTCTGCAAAAGAGTGCTCAAGCCTTTGCTTGAAAACCTCGAATAGAACATGTCTGCGGATAAATTGTGCGTTGCTAAGCTGCTTCTCCAGATCGGAAAAGAATCGAGCCTCCTGCTCTTGAGCCTCGAAACTTCTTGCGAACAAACACTTTTTGAAAAGCGAATAGACCGCGCCACCTATTATGCCCAGAGCCATACACAGCATTGCCAGGTGACCGTTTATGGTCGCCAGGACAACAAACACCACAAGCAACGTCACTATATTGCTCACGCTTTGGACACTTGCGTTTATAACAAATATCACCAAATCGTTAGCGTCATGATTAATCTGTTGGTTGTAATATGAGGCATCAAAATTAGAAAAGAAGGCCCGTGGTAGTCTTTGAACGTGACTTATCACCTCTTCATTCAATGCAAATCCCACATGTGTTTGCAGATCGACATAGACCAGCTCACTGACGCAATTCAAACCGGCTCGCACAATACCCAGCGCTGCTATCTCAGCGCCGATGGCGATTGCGCTTTCCCCATCTCGCGCGACACCGACAAAGTTGTTGACCAGTTGTCCCGTCAGAAAAGGAATTGCGAGACCAACCACAAGCGAGAGCAGGCACATTAGAAGATAGGTTATATACTTTGGATTCTTGATTATTGTTCTTGCGCAGAGATTAAACATGAGCTGAATCCAGTTCCGAAAGCAATCGCTGAGCCTTCTCGGTCAAAATCATTCGTTGGCGCACCTGATACCTTTGAGATACGCACTGTTTTGACCCTCCATGAAGAGCGTGATTAGGGCAACCTCCCATGCATGAGGGATAGGCAAAACACTCTTCACACTCATGATCGCTCGGCTCATAGTTTAGCCATTGGACCAGCTGAGCATTCATCCTCGGCCCTTCGGCAAGCGTGCCGACGCAGCGTTCACGCATCCCGATTTCGTCCCAACATTTATAAAGATAGCCCTCCGGATCCACTACAAACGACCCTGCACAAACGGCGCCACATATAGCCGGATTAAAGCGCACCGTCAGGTCAACGTAGAACCCCCTATCAACTGCATGACTATAAAAGTCCAGCTCTTCCTGAGAAAACGCCTCCATCGAAAAACAACTACTGTCACTTGGGCACGTATCGTTAATATTGTCGACAGGCGCCAGATAGAATCCAACCTTGTTTTTAAGGCCCTTTTCCTCGAGTGCATCCAGCAAATCGCCAGCACCGACAATGTTATGGGCATCGACATTGCACCTGATAGAAATATCCAACAGATGCGTGACTTTAGAAACGTTGTCTAGAATCGCATCGTACGTCGGCTGTCCGTTCCGCAAGAACCGCCGAGAATCGTGGTCCTTTCGAGACCCGTCCAAGGTTATTTGAGCCATCTTGACGTCACAAGCCGCGAGAGTCTCGGCCACTTCTGGCGTCAGAAGATATCCATTTGTAACGATGGATGCCGAATAGGAGCACTCTGGATTAAGGATTGCCTTTATACGCTCCGTAAGCCGCTGAATTCTATCGACTTGCAGCAACGGCTCTCCACCATACCAACTGATCTCAAGCTCGCTCAGCCCCCGTGAACGCTCCTTCACGAATGAGACAAGCCGGTCTTCAACCTCCGGAGTCATTGTCGTTTTGCGTTGTCCTTTTTCATAACAGTATGGGCAACAGAAGTTGCACTCCAATGTCGGGGCTATCGTCATGCCTAGAGAACGATTGGAAAATCGAACAAGACGGCCCATCGCCTTCATTTCCTCTTTTTCGTCACGATCATCTTCTAGCAGCATTCCTCCTTGAAGCAACGCTTCGCGCAATTCATTTGGCTCCCATTCGGTTCCCGATACCATGCGGCACATACTTTCTGCATGTTGTTTATCCAACGAAAGGATCGCACCGGTCTTCGCATTCATCACCAGCGTTCTTTCGCCGTGGTTTTCAATCAGGTTGTATTGAGACGGCCTCATATGTTTATCCCTCACAAACAATCAAAGAAATCTCGACCGCAATTGGTCGACGGCAAAGCAAATGGCAAGAACGCTTGCTACGTTAATCAGGCAGTCAATTAAAATCGAGGTGCATTGACCATCCTCCAACGGGGTCACGCCGCAAATCCACATGAGCATCGAGGCCGGAAGCGGAAGCATGGAATTGGCCCCGAGCTGTATGTAGATCGCTACGACGTTGACAAGCAGCAGCATGCCAATCGGGCCGAAGCCGGCCCCAAAATAGGAAACAGCGATCACGCAAGAGACCACATATGCAAGGCAGACGGCACTCGCCAGAAGAAGTCGATCGCAAAATATATTCAGGTTGAAATACTGTTGAGCATCCAAAACGATTGCACAGTTAAGACAGTACAAAACGACACTTGACAGGATAAACGCGCCCAATAGGGCGAAAGAAGACAGCACCGCTCGCGCAACGGTAACGCACGCCCGCTTCCCTCCCCGAGCCTCTGACAGCCCCCACGGCTCCTCGACAAAGCCCGAACTGACAAAGCGCGGCACAATACAAGCAGCGATGAACGGAAAGAACAATGCATGAGCCAACGGGGCTACGTTGAACAGCAGACCGCGAAAAACCTCTGCATTACCAAATAGAAGGGCATCCTCCGCCGATAGCCGAAGCGTCGGGTCTGGGAAAAAGCCCAAGAAACTGTTCTCACGGAGGCCACAGAGCCACATCGGGAAAGAATTAAGCTGCAATACCACCATGCACGCATAAATTACCAGGATTAAGGCGTACGCCCATTTGCTCACATGCTTCCATTCTGAATGGAGGAATCTTTTAATCTGACGAGCCATTGAACACACCCCCGGCACGAAAGCTCACGAGAGCGTAAATCAATACCGATAGACAGCTGGCTGCCACGCCATATCCCAGAAGCGTCAGCTGGCCCATATCGCTATACCCAAGGGCACATCCGACTCCAAGATACGGCCCCGGAAGAAGGAAAATCCATCGCAAGGATGGTATAGGTGCCTGAAGGAAGGCTCCGTAGAGCGTCAAGCTCATGACAAATCCAACTATCACCACGGCCCCGCTCAATACAGCGCTGCCCGTTATCCGATAGATAGTCACCGTCTCCAGCGCAACCGATATCACCAATACGGCGTTGACTATCATTGCAGGCAAAAATACAGTTAGTATGTTGTGCGAGTAGTTATGCCCTCCACGTATTATGGCTATTGCAAAAAGAAGAAGGCAAAGCGCGCTATACGCTGCGCCAATTATTAAAGCAGACGAAAATGCATGGGCTAGAGCCCCATAAAAGCGGTTGAGACCTCTTGCCGAAGAAATTCGGTGCCCCTCTTTATAGCCATGCTCCTGTAAAAGCACCAAACAAACGATGAGTGGAACGAACAGGGATGTACCGGCAAAAGCGCTGCGCGCAAGGGACTCATCAGGCGCAGAAGGATCGATTGCATTCCAGAGGAAACCAATATCCTCCCCACAAACGCCATAGCCAAAGGCTAGCAACGTTGTTCCGTTTTTTAGAAAGATGCCGAAGAGAAGGCCGAACGTCAGCATAAGCGCAAGACCAAACTGCGCCGGAAATATCCTGTGCAAACGCATCATATCCGCCTTTATGGGATGGATCGCCCGCTTCATAGCGAGACCGCCTTCATCAAGCGCCTGTAATACTCTTTTAGGGACGACGCCTCATCCCTTATGACGTCCATCGATTCCTTTTTTAGCAGTTCGCCGTCATGAATAAACAGGCAGCTTGTTGCAACCGATGCCAACTCATCCAAATCATGACTAGAGATGAGCATGGTCTTACCCTGCTCTCGATTCAATCGACCGATAAGGGCCCATATACTCTCGATGCCCAACGGATCCAATCCATTTGCCGGCTCATCGAAAATTAGTACGTCGGTGTCGCCCAATAAAGCCGTAGCTATATCCAGTCGCCGTTTCATTCCCAGAGAAAAACTGCTCACGCTCTTTTTCTCATCGACGTCCAGCCCGACTAGGCCCAAGACGCGAGGAACCTCACGTTTCTCATCGAGCCCCCATTCCGCACATCGGATCCGAAGATTTTCAGCCGCACTGAGGGATTGGTATGCTCCGCTGGAATCTGGCACATAGCCGACACGCGTCCGCATCAGGCTCAGCTCTTTTTTCGACTTGCCTCCAAAGAGCTCCACGCTCCCCGACGATGGCTCACAGAGGCCCAGCACTATTTTAATAAGCGTGCTTTTGCCCGCCCCGTTTGCACCAACAAGGGCGCAAAGCTCAGACTGATCCACCTCGAAGGAAACGTCATGCAACACACGCCGTTTTCCATAGCGCTTTGACACCATTGATAGCTTTATCGCTGATGCGCTCATTGGCCTCCCGTTCTGCTTGATAACAAAACCGCTGCTGCCAGACTGTCGCCTGGCAGCAGCCGCAACTGCTAGAGATTAACTAAACAGTAGTTATTGCTGCAGTTATTGACGCAAGTGCGTGCTCCACAGAATTTCTTGCAGTAACCGTTACACCCACCACCGGGGTCCACATAACTCGGTTTGACAATCCAGCTCATATCGTTCCTCCTTTCTCTTATCGTTCGTTCTTGATGTTATTGTTTGCCGATAACTTATATTTGTCAAGATAATTAATAAACAAAGAACCCGTGTTAGACACGGGTTCCGCTACACTGATATTTCGTTATAGTTGTTCGCTTTATGCTACTCGTCGCTCAAATCGACAGCGAAGACTGATGTCGGAAGTGACGCCTCGTTGCCTCCGCCATCCCGCATCTGCCTCACGACATTTTTTGCGCGTTCGACAATAAGCTCCTCAAGCTCTTTCTCACTCACGCGCTGAATAATATCTCCCGGTTGACAATCAAGTTCATCGCAGATATCGAGAAGCGTCTTAAGGCGAATAGCCTTTATTTTTCCGTTTCTTAGCTTAGAAATATTAGCCGGAGTATGCCCCGTGGCACGAATCAGATCAGCGCTGGTCTTTCCGGTCTTAAGCAGCTGCGTCTCAAGCTCGATGATGAGATAGCTCATGTTTCCTCCTACACAAGCTCGTCAGACTGCTCTTGGAGCAGCGAGGCATAGCTCCAGATCACCGAGACAAACAAACAAACAGCCGCGCCGATAAGCGACCCCGCGTCAAAGGCAACGCCCTGGCAAATCGCGATAACGAAGGAATGGGGCACGACGCAAAGCTCCAGGCCGCCAATGGTGAGATTGACCGATCCATAGGCACCAACAAGCGAAACCGCGGCGTTAACAGCAAAGGCAAACGCGAGAACACGGATAAGCCGCACATGCGCCCTGGTAAAGGGCGATACGCCCCGCGAAATGTCACGGCTGATTCCGCACAAAACGACAAGCGAAATACCCATGACAAGCGCCATGCACAGTCCGCTTGGGATAACGATGCACCCGCCATTGAGAAGCGTCACAACACCGAAAGAATCGACAGAAACAACGTTTGCAACCGCACACCAGATCACGTAAACAACCAACGCGGCAAAAGCGACGAGCATTCCCGCAAAAACGACCGCCATGCAAAAGCCAAGCTTCCTTACAGTCTCGCCCGCCTTGGCCATACGCTGAACGCTGTTGGACATACACTCACCCTCATCGAATCTATCGTTATCCGAATAGTTTATCGAACAACGATATGGATTGCATGCGGAAAGCCCCGCCAGTGCGCATAGCCCATTCACTAATCAGAAGGGGTGAGAGTGGATTTTTGGACACGTATCGAACGAGAGTGGATAATCTCCCACTTTGAGGCCGCCACCAGGCCTAAAACGGGAGATTATCCACTCTCATAGCCATCAAGGCTCACAGCCTCTTACTCGGCCACCTCGCGCAGGGCCGACATCGTAGCCGCATATTGCTGCTGCAGCGCGTGCATTCCCTCGCGAGCGCCGTCAACGGCATCGGCGCCGCGCAGCGCTTCGGTCACCACGACCGCCGGCTCGTACAGATTATCGAATCCCAGGTTCTGGCTCACGCCCTTGAGCGTGTGCGCTGCCATAAACGCACCTTCGGCGTCTCCTGCCGCCATGGCGGCCTCCAGCTTGTCCATGCTCTCGTCATCCAAAAACTTGAGGGCAAAGCGGGCAAGCATTTCCTCGCCCATCAGCCGAGCGCACGCGTCATCATAATTAGCGCCGATCTTCTCATACGCCTCACGCATGGAAATCATGGATTAAAACTCCTTTGGTCAAACTAAATCGTGGGAAACGCGACAACGTCGGCGGGGCGTGCCAACGTCTCGGCAATACGGTCTTGCACCTCGAGCAGGCAGTCGAGCAACAGCGGGTTAAAGGTGCCGCACTTGCCGTCCAGGATCATCTGGATCGCCTCCTTGTGCGGGATAGCGTCCTTGTACACGCGCACGCTCGTCAGCGCATCGTACACGTCGGCCACCGAAACCACCTGCGCGGCAATGGGAATTTCATCGCCCTTAAGGCCATCGGGATAACCCTTGCCGTCCCAGCGCTCGTGATGCCAACGCGCAATCTGGTACGCATATTCCATAAGCGCATTGCCGGCGTGATGGCTACCCAGCTCAAGCAGCATATCGGCGCCGATCGTGGTATGCGTCTTCATAATCTCGAACTCCTCGGACGTAAGGCGTCCGGGCTTGTTGAGAATCGCATCGTCAATCGACATCTTGCCGATATCGTGCAGCGCCGAAGCCAAGGCGATCGTAGAGCGTTCCTCATTGTCGAGGGAGACCGTGCCGCTACGCTGGACCAGACAGCCAAGCAGCAGCTCGGTCAGCTTCTCGATGTTCGTAACGTGCCTGCCGCTCTCGCCGTTGCGAAGCTCCATGACGCCGGCCATGATGTCGATGAGCATGCGACTGTTCTTGACGCGCTCGTTGTACTGCTGGGACAGCAGGCTCGTCAGGCGGCGCTGTTTGGCGTACAGGCGGATGGTGTTGCTTACGCGGCGGCGCACGATACGGGAGTCAAACGGGCGGTTGATATAGTCCGAGGCGCCCAGCTCGTACGCGCGCAGAACCATATCATCGGAATCTTCGCTCGAAATCATGATGACAGGCAGATTGTCGATACCCGTTCGGCGCGACAGATCGGCCAGCACCTCAAAGCCGCTTATGCCCGGCATGACAATGTCCAGCATCACGAGCGACAACTCATCGCCATAGCGGTCGACCATGTCGAGCGCTATACGACCGTTATCGGCCTCGAGGATGCAATACTCGTCCTTGAGCATCTCGCTGAGAATGGCTCGGTTCATCTCGGAGTCATCGATAATAAGCACCGAGGGCTTTTCGCTTTGGAAGGCCTCGATGGAATCGGCATCGGTCACGACCGTACCGGCTTTTGCCTTAGCGCGGCTCAATAACTGGGCAGCGCGGCCAACGCCCTCATCGACCGTCTCGCCATGAATGCGAACGCCACCAACACATGCCGTCAAGCTCACGTACTCATGGCCCGGAATAATCGTGGAACGAACGGCATCGGACACCTGATGCAGGCGACGGGTGAAGTCATCGGAGGGAATATTGGGCATGACAACCACAAACTTGTCGCAGCCATAGCGCACAAGCTCGTCAGTCGAACGAATTCCGCTGCGTATGGCTGTCGCCACAGCACCGAGCGCAAGGTCGCCGGCATGACGGCCACATGTATCGTTGAAGACCCTAAAATCATCAAGGTCGATCATCGCAACGCCGGCATTCATGCGGGCGCTTCGGAGCTTTTCCTCGTAATATCGGCGATTGCGCACACTCGTCAGCACGTCGGTGTAGACAAGGTCCTCTTCTGCGGCCTCTTGCTCATCGATCGGACGCACCATCAGCAAGACGTGAGGCTCGCCCTCGACCTTCAGAGGGCGCAGACGGGCGCGGTACTCAATACCATCATTGAGCAGCTGCTCCGACACCTCACCCGAATCTGCCAAGGCCTCAAGACTCGACTGACGCAGACAAGGGCAGCGATCGCCGGCGAGCAGGCAGTTAGGCTCGCTCTTAATCTGATCGGCCGACAGCAAACGCACCACGGGGTAGGTCTTCGCGACGCGGGCGACCTCGGCGGCAGCCTCCTCGTCGGTTAGATTGACCTCGTGATTATTGAGCATATGGGGCCCTTTCGATAGTTTCGCATGGTAGCGGTGGGTTCCAAATGCTACAAGGGTAACACCTTGTCGATGCAGGTAAGTACGTGAATGCTGTTACAGTTTTATGAGTTGGCAGGCGGCGCGATTGAAGTCGCAGACGTGAGGTTTTGAGCACATTTGTTAACACGGCCGAAACGTTTGCGGATGGAGCCTGCTTTGGCTATTGCGGGTGCTAGAACCCCAGGATGCCACGGACAGTCTGGGCAGCCGCTGCCGGACGATCGCGCAGGCCGTTGTGCGCCCCGGGAATCGTTACGAGGGGGCAATCGAGATATTTGGCAGCCGCTCGCGTGCCAGCCTCGCGGGGCGTGCCAATCGAGAGCTCGCCCAGGAGCGCGGCGGCCACCGTTTTTGACGCGCGAACGCTATCCCAATCGGGAACGCAGGTCATAGTAATCCCGTATTCGTTTGCCATGAAACTGCGGCCGTTGCGCAGGGCATGCTTGGCTTCTGCTTCGGTCGTTCCAGGAGCCTCGGGGTCCAAGTCGCCGAGGGCTCCCAAGAAAAGCCGGAGCGCCCTTGAAACCTTCCCAGCCGCAATCATATCGAGCAAAACCGGAGCTGCGCCCATGCCGACGCCTTCGGCCGACACAGCCGGCTCATGCAGAATCGCACGGGCGACGAGGTGGGGTTCGGTACGAAGAAGCTCCAACGCCACCAACGTACCGGCGCTGTGCGCAAGCACATTTGTCGGAGCGCCAACGTGTTCGATCACGGCTTGCAGGTCGGCGGCCTGAGCGGCAAGATCATAGCTGCCGTCTGCCGCATCGCTGCTGCCACCACAGCCGCGGCGGTCGTAGGCAATTACGCGGTAGTTGCGACTGAGCTCACAAGCGATGCTGTCGAAAAATGTGCCGTCGACACAAGCGCCGTGCACGCACACCAAGGCAGGAGTATCAGGCGACACATCCGGGCCGGCATATTCGCGACAGGCAATCGTGGTGCCCGCATTCTCGACCGTAAAATCCATGTTGTACCCCCGTCATCAATGCTCATCCAGTTGCACGTCAGTGCGGTTGGATGGACCCGCATTGCCTTACGCCTTGTTAACAGATTAACTGTACCCGACCCGAAGCTTTTCATGGCACGGCATCATGAGCGACGTGAAAAAACGAAACTTGTAAAGCAAGAGCCCGCACCTTGCTTTGGAGCCGATGCTATGCTTAGGCACAATTGTCTTGAGGAGCATATGCCTATGTCTACGTTTTTGAATGCCAGCCCCATCTTTGGGCCCGTTCGCAGCCGTCGCCTTGGTCTCTCGCTCGGCGTCAACATGATGCCGACCAGCGGCAAAATCTGCACGTTCGACTGCATTTACTGCGAGAACGGCCTCAACGCCGAGCGCCCCTGCCATGAGCCGTACAACACAGCTGCCGTGGTACTCGACGCGCTCGAGGCAAAGCTGCGCGAGATGGCAGCCGAGGGCGAGCTCCCCGATGTAATCACCTTCGCAGGCAACGGCGAGCCCACCGCCGCACCGGAGTTTCCACAGGCCATCGCCGGCGCCGTCGCGCTGCGCGACGAGCTCGCCCCAAGCTCCAAGATCGCCGTGCTCTCCAACGGCACACGCGCCGACCGCCCCGAGGTGCACGACGCGCTCATGATGGTCGACGACAACATTCTTAAGCTCGATACCGTCGACCCGGCGTTTATCCAGCTGCTCGACCAGCCTGTTGGCCCCTACAACATCGAGCACCAGATCGAGACGTTCGCAAGCTTTGACGGTCACGTTATTATCCAGACAATCTTTTTGACCGGCGAGTATCAGGGCAAGCTCATCGACAATACCGGCGAGGAGTATGTTGCCCCCTGGCTCGCGGCGCTTGAGCGCATTCGTCCGCAGGAGGCGACCATCTATACGGTCGCGCGCGAGACACCAGTCGCCGGCCTTGCCAAAGCAGCGCCCGAGGTGCTCGACGCCATTGCCGCGCGCGTCCAAGCCCTCGGCATTCCCTGCCAGGTGAGTTACTAGCAAAACCACGCAGCAGCTAGTGTCAGCCATCCCGCTCCATCAGTTGCGGTGATATAGTTCCTATTTGTGCTGTTAAACCGCTTAAATCGGAACTATATCACCGCAACTTTTTTGGACACGTGGGTGGGCTATACTAGCTGCGAATGAAAGGAAGTTAGCCATGTTTGACAAAGGACCCGTGCCGGGCCGCAACGACGCTTGCTGGTGCGGCAGCGGCAAAAAATACAAGAAATGCCACAGCGCCTTCGACGAGCGCCTCGAACGCCTGTGGGAGGAGGGCTGGGAGGTTCTGCCCCGCACGCTCTACAAGACGCCCGCCGATATCGAGGGCATCAAGCGCTCCGCCGCCATCAACGTGGGCGTGCTCGACTACGTAGGCGAGCACATCGCCGCGGGCATGACCACCAACCAGATCGACCAGATGATCTACGACTACACCGTCGAGCACGGTGGCACGCCGGCCGACCTCAACTACGAGGGCTATCCCAAGAGCGTGTGCACCTCGATCAACGACGTGGTCTGCCACGGTATCCCCTGCGATACGGACGTGCTGCACGAGGGCGACATTATCAACGTGGACTGCTCCACGATCTTGGACGGCTACTTTAGCGACTCGAGCCGTATGTTCTGCATCGGCGAAGTCTCGGCCGAGCGCCAGCGCCTGGTCGACGTCACCCGCGCCAGCGTGGAGGCGGGTCTGGCAGCCGTCAAGCCATGGCTGCCGCTCTCCGTCATGGCCGAGGCCGTGCAAAAGACGGTCGAGGACGCCGGTTTTAGCGTGGTGCGCGAGTACGGCGGACACGGCATCGGTAAGGAGTTCCACGAGGACCCGTTTGTGGGCTTTACCACCGAGGCGCCCGATGTGGACACCATCATGGCTCCGGGCATGGTCTTTACCATCGAGCCTATGGTCAATGCCGGAGCGCCCGACATCAAGATTAGCAAGGGCGATGGTTGGTGCGTGCGCACCAAGGACGGCAGCGATTCGGCCCAGTGCGAGGTACAGCTCGTGGTGACCGAGGATGGTTACGAGCTGCTGAGCTGGTAGCTGTGGATGCGCCGGATGCTGACGGGCACGCTCGTCTTGCATCCGGCGTTTTTGTTTGAACGTTTTGCCTGATAAAACCTGCCAAAATAAACCTGTCCCTTTTTGGTAGGTTGAGCGGAGAGGACTGCTTGTGAACATTCTGGTTTTGCTGCCCGTCAATGACCGCCATCGCGCAATTCTTGAGTCGAGCGCTCCGGGCGAGGACTTTATCTACACGAGCCCCGACGCCGCCACGCGCAAGCAGGTCGCCGATGCGGACGTGATCTTGGGCAACATCGACCCTGGCATGCTCACGGCATGCGAGCATCTCCAGCTGTTGCAATTACAGACCGCCGGCTATGACGATTACTTGGCCGCCGGCACCGTGCCAGCCGACGCTAAGCTTTCCTGCTCGGTGGGTGCCTATGGCCAGGCCGTGAGCGAGCACATGTTTGCCATGGTCCTTTCCATGATCAAGCGCCTGCCCGGCTATCACGACTTGCAGCGCAAGCATCGCTGGGAGGATTTAGGTCCGGTCACCTCGCTCAAAAACGCCAACGTGCTGGTGCTGGGCGCGGGCGATATCGGCGGCCACTTTGCCACGCTCTGCCGCAGCATGGGCGCGCACGTCCGCGGTATCAAGCGTCATCCGCTCGTCTACCCCATCGTGTTTGAGGACATGGACGGCATGGACGCCCTGCCCGAGCGCCTGGCCGAGGCCGACGTCGTTGCATCCTTTATGCCCAGCACACCCGAGACCCGCGGCCTGGCGAACGCCGAGTTCTTCGCCGCGATGAAGCCGGGCGCGTTCTTTGCCAACGGCGGCCGCGGCGATCTTGTGGTCGCCGACGACTTGGTTGCCGTCCTGGAGTCGGGACATCTTGCCGGCGCCGCGGTCGACGTCACCGATTCCGAGCCGCTGCCTGAGACAAGCCCGCTATGGGATGCGCCCAACATGCTCATCACGCCGCACGTCTCCGGCTGGTTCCATCTGGCCGCCACCCTCAACAACGTGGTCGACATCGCCGCGGAGAACCTGCGTCACCTGCAGGCCAGCGAGACGCTTCGCTGCTGGATCGAGCATTAGGGTTCCGCCGTTCTAACGAACGGCGGACCGGTCGACGCTGCGCGCCGCCCAGAGCGACAATTTGCCATTCAAAAGGTAAGGCATGACCAGAAGGTCTATGCCTTACCTTTTTCATGCCAACTTGTTCGCTCTGGACATCGCTCGCTGACGTTTGCTCAACCTGCGGTGTCATAACAATTCTGTCCAGCTGTTGGCATTGCGGCATTTTCCCAGATAAAACCTGCCAAAGTGAACCTGTCCCTTTTTGACAGATTTTAGAGTTCCACGCTTTCGGCGCCGTTGATAGTTAGGTCGCGCTCGTAGAAGGCGGTGAGGGCGCGGATGGCGTACATTACGTCGCGTACGCCGCCGGTCTCGTAGCTTGAGTGCATGGCCAGCTGCGGCAGGCCCACGTCCACGGCATGCATGCTCGCCTGCATATTGGACAGGTTGCCGAGGGTGGAACCGCCCGCCATATCGCTCTTATTGGCGAAGGCCTGCGTGGGCACGTCGGCGTCATCGCAAATAGCCTGGAACACTGCACGGCTAAAGGCATCGGTGCAGTAGTGCTGGTTGGCGGCTTCCTTGATGACGATGCCGCCGTTGAGCACAACCTGGTTGCGCGCATCGCACTTCTCGGCGTGGTTGGGGTGCACGGCATGCGCGTTGTCACAGCTCACGAGCATCGATGCGGCAAGGGCGCGATGATACGACTCGTCGTCAAAGCCCAGCGAGCCGTTAATGCGGCGCAGCGCGTCGGCCAAGAACGTCGACATGGCGCCCTGCTTGGTCTCGGAGCCAACCTCCTCGTTATCAAAGCAGCAGAAGACCGAGATATCGCGCGCGTTCTCAGCACCCAAAAATGCCTGCAGCGAGGTATAGGCGCAGGCCAGGTCGTCGAGCTTGGGCGTCGAGATAAACTCGTCGGCCCAGCCCCAAATGCGCGCATCCTGACGATTGACCAGGAACAGATCGCGACCCAGAATCTGCTCGGGCTCAACGTCCAACTCGTCGGCGATCAGAGCATCAAAGTCGCCCTGCTTAAGATCACCGGCGCTGATGAGCGGGCACAGGTCGACGGCGCGGTTGGGCGCAAAGCCCTCGTTAACGCCACGGTTCATATGGATGGCAAGGCTCGGAATAATGGCAACCTCGCGCTCGGTGGCAAGCAGGCGGCTCTCAATACGCTCGCCTTCGCGCACCAGTACGCGGCCCGCGAGCGCCAGCGGGCGGTCGAACCAGGTGTAGTCGATCATGCCGCCGTATGCCTCGGTGTTCAGGCGCAGCGTCTCGCCCGCGCCGTCAAGCTCGGGCACAGCCTTGACCTTAAACGTCGGCGAGTCACTGTGCGACGCCGTCAGCTGAAAATGGTAGTCGCCGGCAACGCCGTCCTCGCCCCACGTCGCGGCCAGGTCCTCGCCCACCTTAAAGGCAACAACGCTCGAGGTGTTGCGCTGCGTGTAATAACGCCCGCCCGGCTCGATGTCCCACGCCGCGTTCTCGGGCAGGTAGGTAAAGCCCGCCTCGTCGAGCTCGGCCATAATGGTCGCCGCCGTATGGAACATGCTGGGGCATGCCTCGATAAAGTCGATAAGGTCGTTGGCGGCCTCGATATCGTCGGCCGTCACGTGCGCGCGCTCGGGCGTTTCCTGATCCGTCATGCTCTCCCCTTTCGCTGGGTTGATGGTCCCCTCCAGCATACCCCGCCACGCCAGCGCCGCACTCTTCATTCCGTGCTTAATTCCGCGCCACTCACCAAGTTGAGCCATCATGCCCGTGCTCCTTTTGCGACAATTGCGCTAACAGGACGAGAGGAGCCGTCATGAAGCCACGTAACATTGCCATCGCCTGCGGTGTCGCGGGAGCCGCCGTCGGCCTTGCCGCTGCCACCGGCATCGTTTACCGCAAGCAAGTCAAGTCCGTCGCGTCGGTCAAACGCTTGACCGGCTACGCGGATGGCTATGACCTGTACGCAATCGACATTGCTTACGACTACGACCTCGACTGCATCATCGCCGCTGGCGTGCGCGACGACCAGGCCTACATCGATGCCGTAGTGGCGCAGGTGTTGCCCGGCGTGCCGGCACATGTCCAGGCGCCCCAGTTTGCCTGCAGCGCTTTTGTCGCCGTAGATGTCGAAGGCCGCGTGCGCACCGGTCGCAATTACGACTTTAAGGACGACACCTCGGCGCTGCTGGTGCGCAACCACCCGCGCGGCGGCTATGCCTCCATCGGCTTTGCCGCCCTCAATAACCTGGGCGCCAACACTCCGCTTGACTCCGTCGCCGGACGTGCCGCCGCACTCATGGGCCCGTTTGCCCAGCTCGACGGCGTCAACGAATGCGGCGTGTCCATTGCCGTGCTCACCCTGGATTCCAAACCCTGTGACCAGGACACGCAGCGCCCCGTCATCAACACTTCGCTCGCCATCCGCCTGGTGCTCGACCGCGCGGCCACCACGCAGGAGGCTGTCGACCTGCTTTCCGCCTACGACATGCACGCCATGGCAGGACGCGATTACCACTTCTTTATCAACGACGCCGCCGGTGACGCGCGGGTGGTGGAGTGGGATCCGCGCGATCCCGACCGTGCATGCAAGGCGACGCCCGTACGCCAGGTTACGAACTTCTACGCCTGCTATGGCGACGAAGTGCTGCCCAACCAAAAGAATGGCGAGCTGGGCCATGGTAAGGAGCGCGCCGTCGCAATCGCCGATGTCCTTGACGCCCATGTCGGTGCCCAAGACGAGGCAGTCGCTTGGAAGGCCCTACGCGCTGCGGCGCAAGAGCCCAATCCGGAAGACATCACCAGCAACACGCAGTGGTCGGTCGTCTTCGACAACACCGAGCCCGCTGCCGCCATCACGCTGCGCCGCCACTGGGGCGACATCGACGCCTTTGCGCTGTAAGGAGCCAGGCCCGTCGACCTTACGCTCGCCTGACGTTGTTTACATTTCTATACGCTTGAGCTAACACGTTTTACCCCCGTATCAACAGTGTACGGGGGTAAACTTATGCGCATGTTATAACTTGCCCGGAAGGATTCACCATGCTTAGGATCGGTCTTCTTACTAGTGGCGGCGACTGCCAGGCGCTCAACGCCACCATGCGCGGCATCGTCAAAACGCTTATGACCAATAGCGAAGAACCTATCGAGATCTACGGTTTTGAGGACGGCTACCAGGGCCTTATCTACAGCAGGTTCCGCGTCATGACGCCCGCCGATTTTAGCGGTATCCTCACCCGCGGCGGCACCATCCTGGGCACGAGCCGCACACCGTTCAAGCGTCTGGATACCCCCGAGGCCGATGGTGTCGAGAAGGTGCCGGCGATGGTCCACACCTATCATAAGCTGCAGCTCGACTGTCTGTTTATGCTGGGCGGTAACGGCTCCACCAAGACCGCCAACCGCCTGCGCGAAGAGGGCCTCAACGTTATCGCCCTGCCCAAGACCATCGATAACGACACCTGGGGCACCGAGCTGACGTTTGGCTTTACGAGCGCCATCGACGTCGCCACCAAGTGCATCGACGACATCCACACCACTGCCTCGAGTCACGGCCGCGTGTTCGTTATCGAGATCATGGGCCACAAGGTCGGCTGGATTCCGCTGTACGCCGGCGTCGCGGGCGGCGCGGACGTCATCCTGATTCCCGAGATCCCCTACGACATGGACAACGTCATCAAGACCATCGAACATCGCATGGAGACCGGCAGCCGCTTTACCATCGTGGCCGTCGCCGAGGGCGCTATCTCCAAGGAGGACGCGGCTCTGTCCAAGAAAGAGTACAAGAAGAAGCTCGCCGAGCGCACGAGCCCGTCGATTGTCTACGACATCGCCAAGGAGATTGAGACCAAGACCGGTCGCGAGACCCGCGTCGCCATCCCCGGCCACACGCAGCGCGGCGGCCAGCCCGACGCCCAGGACCGCATCTTTGCGACCCAGTGCGGCGTCGAGGCGGCACTCGGCTGCCTACGCGGCGAGTTTGGCTACATGATTGCTCTGCGCGACGGCAAGATGTGCCACATGCCGCTCGAGGATGTCGCCGGCAAGCTCAAGTATGTCGACCCCCAGAGCGATCTGGTGCGTGAGGCCAAGGCGTTGGGCATCAGCTTCGGCGACGAATAGCCTCGGCCGAAATCCATCCCATCGGGCCCTCCGACCCCGCCCGACGTATTTCGATATGGCTCCTCCCTTGACTCCGTCAAAGGTCGCCAATCGAAATCGTCGGGCGGGGGCGGAGGGCCCTTCGTTTACACACTCGCCGAGGCTATTCGTCTTCTTGCTGCGGGTGCCTGGCCTGAAATTCAGTTGCGGTGAAATAGTTCCTGCTTAGCCCGCAAATGGCTGAATCTAGGAACTATTCCACCGCAACTTACGTATGATCGGAGCGGCTACAGCACAAGCATCGGCGTTCGTTTGATGGTCCGCCACGAAATGGGGCCATCTACTACGTTTAACTCGATGGGGCCAACCATGACCGCCTTTTCGAAAATCGACAGGCCTTCTACCTGCGGTTTTGTTTTTTGTTTTCCCGGCATGGTTGAGGGTATCCAATTAAACATAGTAGATAGGCCCATTTTGTGGCATACGACCCATTCAAGCCCTATCTCGAAGGCTAAAGAGAGCCTCTCATCCACGCCTGAGAGCGAAAAGCAAATAGAATAAAAGGCAAATGAAAAGCCCGTTTGACGAGCGGAGGACATATGCGCGACGTAGCCGAAAGCGACTGGAAGCTGTTTAAGAAAACGCTTCCTCAATGGCAAGAACGTTATATGGAAAAGCTCATCGGCCAGTACGTTGAGATACTGAATGGCGACAGCGAAGCGTCCAGTAGATTTTGGGCACTAGAAGAGAGCCTCAATAGAGACAAGCTGTCCTCAGGCGTAATTGCAAACGACATTCGCCGCAGCACAATGCACCGCGAGATAGCCAATTTGCTTATCGACAGCGTGATCACCCTTGACGACCTTGACGGTTTTACCGAGGACATTAAGAGCTATGCGCAACACTGGATTGGCCAGTAAGAGCACCGAACGACAAACATCCCCAGCAAAACGGGGCAAACGCCGGGCCACCTATAGGCTGCCCGGCGTTTGCCCAGATAAAACCTGCCAAAATAAACCTGTCCCTTTTTGGCAGGCTACTCGGCGCTCTTGAGGGCGCCGACCATGTCGATCTTGTTGAGCGTTCGGTTGGTGGCGAGGTTGACGATAAACGTAAAGCCAAAGGCCAGCAGCACGGCGAGCACGTAGCTCAGTGGCTCGACCTCGACGTCAAAGTACAGCGACGGCATCTGCAAAATGTAGGTAAAGCTCTCGGCCAGCAAGCCGCCCAGCGGCACGCCCAGCGCAGCGCCGATCGCCGTGAGGATCAACGTCTCCTTGTTGACGTAGTGGTGCACCTCGCCACGGCGGAAGCCCAGCACCTTGATGGTCGCCAGCTCGCGCTCGCGCTCGGAGATATTCGTGTTGGACAGCGTAAACACCACCACAAACGATAGGCACGCCGCCATAAAGGTCACGAGCACCACGACGGAATTGATGATAGTGAAGTTCGCCTCGAAGTTCTGCCAATGTTCAGCCGTGCTCGAGATGGTGAGCCAACCGTCGCTCTTAAGCTTCTTGCTAAACGCAATCTGATCGGCCGACGAGCCCTTAAGCAGCACAAAGACGCCGTTAAGGCGCGCGCTTCGACCGAACGCGCGCTCATAGGTGCCCTGCGTCATGTAAAGCGTGTTGCCCAGATAGTTGAGCGAAATGTCACTGACTTTGACCTTGGCAACATTGAGCGACGAATCCTGGACGTGCGCCGTATCGCCCGGCTGAATCCCCAGTACCAGCTGTGAACTTTTGCTCAGATACACGTCTCCGTCACGCAAAGACAGCGGTTCTTTGGACTCATCCTCCAGGCGCACGTAATCGCCCAAGTCACCCGTGCGGTCGTCGGGAATCACGATGAGCTGCACAGTCTCGCTCTTGCCACCAAACGTAAAGGTGACGTTGTCGGTCATAATCGGCAGGGTTGAGGTCACGGTCACGTTGGAATCATTGGCCGCGCTGCGCTCATCCAATGCCGCGCACGTCTGCGAAAAATCGTCGGGATTGGCGACCGCCAGCAGGTCGTAGCGCGTGATATGCCCGTACTGTTTGGGCGAAAGCGCCACCGACGTGTCACGGATGCCCATACCGCAGATCACGAGCGCTGTGCAGCCGGCGATACCGAAGATGGTCATAAAGGCGCGCTTTTTGTAGCGGAACAGGTTACGCGCCGCCACCTTGTTTAAGAAGCCCATGCGGCGCCAGATAAATCCGATACGCTCGAGCAGAATGCGTGAGCCGGCACGCGGCGCCTTGGGACGCATGAGCGAAGCCGGCGTCTCGGCCATCTCGTGGCGGCAGGCGATAATCGTGGCGCCCACCACGCCCACGGCAAACAGCGCTACCGACACGAGCGACGACACGATATCGTACGAAAGCAGCATCTGGGGCAGCGAGTACATGTCGTCGAACACCGTAAACAGGAACAGCGGCAGGCCCACAAATCCGATGATGTTGCCAA
Organism: Collinsella sp. CLA-ER-H3; assembly: GCF_040092425.1. Classification (NCBI taxonomy): domain Bacteria; kingdom Bacillati; phylum Actinomycetota; class Coriobacteriia; order Coriobacteriales; family Coriobacteriaceae; genus Collinsella; species Collinsella sp. CLA-ER-H3. The sequence continues at coordinate 155,637 of NZ_JBBNLP010000001.1, read as the reverse complement.
GCACGCCGCCGATCAGACACGCCCACAGCGAGTAGTCCACGTATTTGGACAGGATACGCCCACGTGAATAGCCGAGCGCCTTGTACAGGCCAATAAGTGTACGCTCCTCCTCAACCATGCGCGTGGCGGTGGTGAGGCTGATGAGCACAGCGACGACAAAGAAGATAAATGGGAACACCGTGGCGATGGCCTCGATCGAAGAACTGTCGCTCTCGACGCTCGAGTAGCTTGCGATGTTACCGCGGTCCTGGATGTACCAGGAGCATTCGCCCAGATCGGAAAGCTCGGCGCGGGCATCGGCAAAATGCTGGTCAGCGGCGGCGCGGCGCTGGTCCAACTCGGCCTGAGCCTGGACGCGCTCCTCGCTGCCCTCGGCCATGCGATTGATGTTGCCCTGTTCAATCCCAAAGAGCATATTCGCCTCGCGCTCGGCCGTATCCAAGCTTGCCGGCGTGTCGACCATCAGCTCCTGAGCACGCGCCTTCTCACGCTCCTCACGGATTTTCTCGATATTGCCCTTGACCTCATTGATCTTTGCCGCGTAGGCATCCGAATAGGAGTTGAGACTCTTGGCTCCCTCGACGATCACGTGGACCGCGGAGTAGGAAGAAGATGTCGCGGCGTCCTCGCTCACATAGAACTTATAGTCCGCCGCCGAAGCAGCGCGAAAGGCGTTGACTGTCGAGTCGGAGCTCACATCAGTGGGATCGAGGACCTCGGCCGTAATGGTGTAATCGCCCGCGGCAAACTGATCCTTGGCGCTTTGGTTCGATGAACTTGCGTCATTGGCGGCAAAACTCACCGTATCGCCGAGCTTTTTGCCCGAAGCCTTCAGGAACTTCGAAGTCACCGCAACCTCATCGGCGCTCTCGGGCAAATCGCCGCTCACCAGCACCGGCTGATCGATGTTCTCCTTGGAGAGACTCTGCACGACCACGCGCTCGCGCGTTGTGCCCACGGCGGTGTAGGCGGTCTCGGTGTAGATACCCTCGGCCGTCTCGACGCCGTCGACCTCTTGGATGGCCGCGAGATCGTCGCGCGTAAGGCCATAGGTCGACTGCACGTTAATGTCATAGACATTCTGCTGGTCAAAATAGGCGTCGACCGAATCGCGCAGGTCCTCGCAGCCCGCCTTAAGGCCGCACATCACGCTCACGCCGAGCGCGGTGATGACCACGATGGACAAAAAGCGCTTAAGACTGCCTCGGATTGTGCGGTAGATGCCGCGGCGAAAAACCGTCGGCACCATATCGTTTGAGCTTTGAGCGGTACGGTAGGTCGTAAAATCCTGCTCGCGCTCCGTATTCTGCGCGTCGTGGCGTAGGCTGTTTTGGCGATCTTGGTCCATGGGCGCTACCACTCGATCGTCTCGATAGGCACGGGATTTTGCTGGACCGTCTCGCTCTCCACGCGGCCGCTCCTAAAGCGGATCAGACGATCGGCCATGGGCGCCAGCGCGGAGTTGTGGGTGATGATGATGACCGTAATGCCCTGCTTGCGGCAAGTGTCCTGCAGCAGCTGCAAGATCTGCTTGCCGGTTTTATAGTCAAGTGCGCCCGTGGGCTCGTCGCACAAAAGCAGCTTGGGGTTCTTTGCCAGCGCGCGGGCAATGGACACGCGCTGCTGCTCGCCGCCCGAAAGCTGCGCGGGGAAGTTGGCGAGGCGCTCACCCAAGCCAACCTGGCAAAGCGTTTGCTCGGCATCGAGCGAATCGGGGCAGATTTGCGCCGCAAGCTCAACATTTTCGAGCGCCGTCAGGTTGGGGACCAGATTGTAGAACTGGAAGACAAAGCCGACATCGGCGCGGCGGTATTCCACGAGCTGAGCCTCGTTGGCGGAGCTCACGTCGCGCCCGTCCACCGTCACGGTGCCGGAGGTCGCCGTATCCATGCCGCCCAGAATGTTGAGCGCCGTGGTCTTGCCGGCACCCGAAGCACCCAGAATGATGGCGAGCTCGCCGCGCTCGACCGTAAAGCTCGCGCCGTCGAGTGCGTGAATGCGGGCGTCGCCCTCGCCGTATGCCTTGATGACGTCTTTGAATTCGATATAAGCCATCGATCGGTTCCCATCTGGTCGGATAACTCTTTAGTATTACCCATTTCGCACCGACTAAAAAGGGACGGGTTTATTTTGGCAGGTTCTATATGGGGAAACGGCAGCTATAGATGAGGCGCCGGGGAGGCAGAGAAATCATCGATGGGGTCAGGCCGACCGCCAAACACAACGCACGCATCTCAATCTGTCAGCCAAATCATTCGAACAACTGTTCGTTTCTATGATATGATTCCGCTATCTAAGCAGGCCAATACGCAGAAAGGCGGCCAACATGGCGTTCGACTTTAAGAAGGAATGCAAGGAGCTCTACAGACCTGCAAGCAAGCCGAGTATCATAACTGCCCCGCCTATGAGCTACGTTGCCGTTCGCGGAAAGGGCGACCCAAATACCGAAGGTGGCGAGTATCAAAATGCCCTGCCGCTGCTTTACGGCATCGCCTATACCGTCAAGATGTCAAAGAAAGGCTCAGGAGTATCGAGGGCTATTTCGACTTTGTGGTACCGCCGCTCGAGGGCTTCTGGTGGCAAGACTCCCCGAGCGGCGACATCGATTATGTACGCAAGGACGATTTCAACTTTATCTCGTGCATCCGCCTGCCCGATTTCGTCACTCAGGATGACTTTGACTGGGCGGTCGCGGAAGCCACGGCCAAAAAGAAACTGGACTTTTCTGCCGTCGAGCTGCTTAAAGTTGACGAGGGTCTCTGCGTTCAATGCATGCATACCGGACCCTACGACAGCGAGCCGGCAACCGTAGACGCCATGCATGAATATGCGACCGAGCAGGGCTATGTCCCCGACTTCTCAGATACCCGTTTACATCACGAAATCTATCTCTCCGATCCACGCAAGTGTGCGCCGGAGAAACTTAAGACCGTGGTTCGTCATCCTATCAAGCGCGCTGAATAGCGTGGAGCGTCATTTCACGCGCTAGGTTCTAAGCCAGCCAACCAGCCGCCTCCTAGGCTGTCAAGCAATTATCTTGACGCGGCCCGTCGCATCTTATAAGTTTGTTTTGCTAAAGCTGGAAAGCCTCTCAACGATGCGCAACTCCAGCTCTTTTTCTATCAAGAGAGCAAGTGTCGGAAAGCAAAATGTCGGAAAGCAACGCATCGAGCAGAATCAAACGCTTGCTCAACACCTATAGCGGCCTCGTGCTTATGGGTGCCGTCGGAATCCCTATCGGCATCATCGTTGGCGCCATCTGCGCACTCTTTGGACGCGTGCTTCTGGCAATCGGCGCCTTCCGCGACGAACACATCGCACTGCTCCTTCCCTTCCTCGCCCTCATGGGCTTGGCCATCGTATTTGCCTACCGCACCTGGGGCAAAGGCACCGATCGGGGCATGAGCCTGGTATTTGACGTAGGTCACGGACGCGAGGATGCCATCTCCCCGCGTTTGGTGCCGCTCATTATGTTGAGCACGTGGGGGACGCACCTCTTTGGCGGCAGTGCGGGGCGCGAGGGCGTGGCCGTGCAGATTGGTGCAACCGTCTCGCACTGGATCGGCAGGCGTCTACCTTTCCGAAACCCCGGCAACACGTTTTTGCTCATTGGTATGGCCGCTGGCTTTGCCGGACTCTTTCGAACGCCGCTCGCTGCTACGGTCTTTGCTATCGAAGTGCTGGTCGCCGGACGCATGGAATACCGCGCGTTGCTCCCCGCGCTTACGGCTTCACTTGCCGCAAGCATGACCTCCGGCGCCCTGGGGCTCGAGAAGTTCGAGGTCGCCGTTACCGCCTCGTATGCGCTCGACCTCCCCGGTCTTGGACGGCTGGCACTGTTGGGCATCGCGTTTGGTATGGTGGGCGGCGCCTTTGCCTGGTGCCTTGCACATGCCAAAACACTTGCGGCGCGGCTGTTCCCCAACCCCTATGCACGCATCGCCGTTATGGGCATCGCGTTATCGGCGATTCTGTTCGCACTATGGCAGGGTCGATACTGCGGGCTTGGCACCAATCTGATATCCGCGGCGCTCGACGGTGACGGCAAGGTCGCCATCATACCTTGGGACTGGGCACTCAAATTCGCACTCACCATTACCACGCTTGCCGCAGGATATCAGGGTGGCGAGGTGACGCCGTTGTTCTCCATCGGAGCCAGCCTGGGTGTCGTACTCGCCGGGATTCTCGGCATGCCCGTCGAGCTCTGCGCCTCACTGGGCTACGCAGCCGTCTTTGGCAGCGCCACCAATACGCTGCTCGCACCCATCCTTATTGGCTGCGAAGTCTTCGGCTTTGGTAACTTGCCGATGTTCATTATTGTCTGCGTTGTGGCTTACCTGTTCAACATGGATAAGTCCATCTACGCCCTGCAGGAGCGGGCGTAGATCGATGTCCAGGCAGGTGGTCTCAGCCGGAAACGGCGTCCCACTCTGAGGCTGTATTCCGGGACACGGTTTCCGCTTGGAACGCCATTCGGAAAGCGCATCCCGCTTTAAAACGGAATTCCGGAACGTAGTTTCCGTCTGAGCCTCCATTCGGAAAGCATGTCCCGTTCTTTCACGGCATCTTGGCTATGCAAAGTGCTCGAACGTTAGTCCTCGTACGCGCCCTCAAGCCGAAGCAGCCACTCCTTGCGGTCAAGCCCGCCGGCATACCCGTTAAGCGAACCATCGGCGGCAACCACGCGATGGCACGGCACAATAATCGAAATGGGATTGCGCGCGACCGCGGCCCCCACGGCACGGGGAGACGCAACGGGTGCTTCGTTTCCCGGTACACGATGTCGAGCCGTAACACGCTGGGCGATCTCACCATACGTAGCGACCTCGCCACGCGGGATAGAAAGCAGCTCAAACCAAACCTCGCGCTGAAACGCCGTACCAATCATATGCAACGGCGGCGTAAACCGAGGCTCCTGCCCCGCAAAATAAGCATTCAGCCAAGCCCAAGAACGCTCAAGTACCGACGAGGCAGCACCGTTTGTCGGATTCACCGAAGACATGCCGCCAGCACCAGAAACCGCATCGGCGCCTTCAACATGTTCGGGATCTTCTTTGAGAAGCGTGGAGCCAAAGTGCTCCTGCCCCTCAAACCAAAGCCCCGTCAAACCGCGGCCATCAGCGGCAAGCAGGATTTCGCCCAAAGGCGAAGCAAACGTCGTCGTGACCACCAGCGGCTCCTTTCAAAACTCCGCAACATAATACCGCGAATTGTGCAGACAACCCCAATCGACCCCACAGTCCCCAAAGGCGGCAGGCGCAAAGCGCCGAGGCCGCCGCCGGGACCAGGGCTCGCAACAGCCACGCGCCCCCACATCAGCCCAGCGGCCTCAACCAACAACAGCCCCATCGCAGGCCGCTCGCAGCAGCGTCACCGCAGGCGGGGGCCGGGCTTAGTTTTCAGAACACTCCGCAGACCAGTGTGGCGCCTTGTCCGCGGCTCCGAAGGAGCAGGACAAGGCGCCACACATGGTCGAGGACGTTCTGAAAACTAAGCCCGGCCCCCGCCGGACAGGTCACACTACTCGCAGAGCAGCTTAGCGATCTGGACGGCGTTGGTTGCCGCGCCCTTACGGATTTGGTCGCCGCAGCACCAGAAGGTGATGCCACGCGCAGCCTCGGGGTTCGAGATGTCGCGACGCACGCGGCCGACCCAAATCAGGTCCTGGTCGGAGGTGTCCATCGGCATGGGGAAGCGATCGTGCGCATCCTCGGCAGCCATATCGTCAACCAGCTTGACGCCGGGAGCGGCAGCCAGCGCAGCACGGGCCTCCTCAACCGTTATATCGCGCTCAAACTCGAGCGTAATGCTCTCGGAGTGCGAACGCAGCACAGGAACGCGCACGCAGGTGCAGTTCACGCGCAGCTCGGGCAGGTGCATAATCTTGCGGCCCTCGTTTTGCAGCTTCATCTCCTCGGAGGTAAAGCCCTCCTCCTTGACGCCGCCAATCTGCGGAATCAGGTTGCTCGCCAGCTGGGCGGCAAAAGCGCGCGGCTCGGGAATCTCCTCGCCACGGCCCAGGGCGGCCAGCTGGGCCTCGAGCTCGGCCATACCGGGAGCGCCAGCGCCCGAAGCCGCCTGGTACGTCGAGACGATCATGCGCTTCACGCCGGCGAGCTGATGCAGCGGCCAGGTGGGAACCAGGCCGATAATGGTCGCGCAGTTGGGGTTGGCGATAAGGCCGTGATGCCACTTGATATCGTCGGCATTGATCTCGGGTACGACCAGCGGCACCTCGGGATCCATGCGGAAGGCATGGCTGTTGTCGACCACGACAGCGCCGCGCTTGACGGCCTCGGGCAGCAGCTCCTTCGCGATATCGTCGCCGGCGGCTCCGAGCACAATATCGCAGCCCTCAAAGGCCTCGGGGCAAGCCTCTTCGATCACGATTTGCTCGCCGCGGAACTCAACGGTCTTGCCCGCAGAGCGCGCGCTCGCCAGCAGCTTGAGCTTACCGACCGGAAACTCCTGCTCGTTGAGGCACTCGAGCATCTGGGTGCCTACAGCTCCCGTCGCGCCCAAAATAGCAACCGTGTACTGTTTCATGCTTCCCCCTTTAAAGGTTGTGGCTTTTGCCCGCACGCCGAGCAGGCCGATTATTGTTGCCAGTGTATACAAGAACGGGGCGGGCACGAAACCCGCCCCGTCGAAACGAAACCGAAACGAAACGCCCCGCCGTAGATTTTTGAGACATGTCCCAAAAAATCAACGGGATGGCAGCTACTTGTGGAGCGCGACCAGGGCGGGATCGACCGGCGCGGGAGCCTCCAGGTCGGAGACCTTCACAATGCCGTTTTCGTCGGAGAAGGCACGGTAAATGGTCTGAATCGCTAGGTCGAAGTCCTTCTCCTCGACACCGATAATGATGTTGATCTCGTCACAGCTCTGCGAAATCATACGCACGCTCACGCCGGCCTGGCCAAGCATGCCAAACAGGTGACCCGAAATACCTGCGCGCCCGCGCAGGTTACGGCCGACGGTCGCGATAAGCGCCAGGCCCTCGACGACCTCGATCTCGAGCGGCTCGACCTCCTGCTGAATGTCGCCCACGAGCGAGTACAGCGAGTCGTGCACATCCTGCTCCTGCACCACGGCGCCAAAGCGGTCGACACCGGTGGGCATGTGCTCGACGGAGACGTCATAGCGTTCGAACACCGAAAGCGCACGGCGCATAAAGCCAACACGGGGCTTGGTGCGGTCGCGGGCGACGTTGATGGCGACAAAGCCGCGCTTGCCGGTCACGCCGGTAATGATGGGCTCCGCCTCGCCCTCATCAGCCGTCTCGCTAATGATGGTGCCGGGGTCCTGCGGCGCATTGGTGTTCTTGATGACCAGCGGAATTCCCGCCTCACGCACAGGGAACACGGCCTCCTCGTGCAGGACGCTTGCGCCCATGTACGAAAGCTCGCGCAGCTCCTCGTAGGTAACGCGCGCAATGGGCTGAGCCTCGGGCACAATGCGAGGATCGGCAGAATAGAAGCCCGAAACGTCGGTCCAGTTCTCGTACAGGTCGGCGCCTAGGCACTTGGCCAGGATCGAGCCGGAAATGTCGCCGCCGCCACGGTCGAGCAGCTTGATCTGGCCCTCGCGCGTCGCGCCGTAGAAGCCAGGCATAACGAAGCCGCCCTGCTGACCGTACTCTTGCACCAGCTCGGAGGTGCGGTTCATGCTGAGCGTACCGTCGTGATGGAACGCCACAACCGTCGCGGCGTCCAGGAACGGTAGGCCCAGGTACTCAGCCATCAGGCGAGCGGTGAAGTACTCGCCGCGGCTCACGAGCTCCTCGGTGGAGTAACCGCCCGAGCGGGCGCGCTCGGCAAAAGCCGCGAACTCCTCACGGATGGGATAGGTGAGCTCCAGCTCGTCAGCAATATCAAAATAGCGCTGGCCGATGTCCTCGAGCAGCTCCTCGCACGACACGTGGTACTTAACGTGCGCGTTAACCAGGTAGAGCAGGTCGGTCACCTTGGTGTCGCCCTTAAAGCGGCGACCACAGGCGGAAACCACCACAAAACGGCGAGCCGGGTCGGCATCGACGATGGCCTTGATCTTCTTAAAGTGTTCGGCGTCGGCGACCGACGAGCCGCCAAACTTGGCAATCTTAATCATGGGCTGGAGGTTACCTTTCTAAAAAGCCTCTGCGAACCTATTTTGCGCGCTCTGATACCATGGTTTCACCGATTGGGACCAAGGCATCCGAGGAGCAGTGTTATATGGGAACTTATCATAGTACACGAGGACGCACTTTATCGTGCTCAAGTAAGGTGGCAATCCGCACCGGCATCGCTCCCGACGGGGGTTTGTTTGTCTCGGACGAGCTTGGCACCCAGCAGGTCGATATCAGCTCGCTTGCAGATAAATCGTACTTTGAAATCGCTCAAGATGTGTTGGGAATGTTACTGAATGATTACACGGCCGAAGAAATTTCGGCGTGTGTCGACGAGGCATACCGCGGCACGTTCGCGAGTGAAGAGGTTACGCCGCTCGTCAAACTCGACGCAGCGCCGGGTGCTGACGCCCCTCAGACCTATGTGATGGAGCTCTTTGGCGGCCCCACAAGCGCCTTCAAGGACGTCGCCCTACAGATGCTCCCCCGCCTCATGGCCCGCACTTCCGCCAAGGACGGCGGCGCTGAGCGCATCATGATCGTCACCGCCACGTCGGGCGACACGGGCAAGGCCGCACTCGCCGGTTTTGCCGACGCTCCGGGCACGGGCATCACCGTCTTTTATCCCGAGGGCAAGGTCAGCCACGTCCAGAACCTGCAGATGTCCACGCAGGAGGGCGACAACGTCGCCGTCTGCGGCATCCGCGGCAACTTTGACGACGCCCAGAGCGCCGTCAAGCGCATCTTTGCCGATAAGGAGCTTGCCGAGCGTCTGGAAGCCGCCGGCACGGTGCTTTCGAGCGCCAACTCTATCAATGTCGGCCGTCTGGTACCGCAGGTTGTCTACTACTTTGCCGCCTATGCGCAGCTGCTGCGCGCCGGCGCTATCGAGGCTGGCGACGCCGTAGAGTTCTGTGTGCCCACCGGCAACTTTGGCGATATCTTGGCCGGCTACTACGCCAAGCGCATGGGCCTGCCCGTCGCCAAGCTCATCGTCGCGAGCGACAAGAACAACGTGCTTGCCGACTTCCTGACCACCGGCGTCTACGACCGCAACCGCCCGTTCTTCACGACCATTTCGCCGTCGATGGACATCCTCATCAGCTCCAACCTCGAGCGCATGCTCTACTTCCTGTCCGACGGCGACTGCGAGCTCGTTGCCGGCCTTATGGAGCAGCTGGCACAGACTGGTCGCTACGAGGTGCCCGCCGAGCTGCTGGCCAAGATTCAGAGCGTCTTTGGCTGCGGCTGGGCCAGCGAGGACGAGGTCCGCGCTGCCATCAAGAGTTGCTGGGACGCCAACGGCTACGTGATCGACCCGCACACCGCTTGCGGCTATCACGTCTTTGAAAAGGTCGCTCCCGCCGAGGGCGCCAAGGCCCGCGTGCTGCTTTCGACCGCCAGCCCCTACAAGTTCCCGCGCGCCTGCTGCGATGCCCTGGGCCTCAACGTTCCCGAGGACGATTTTGAGGCTATGCGCGTGCTCGAGCAGGCCACCAACACGGTCGCCCCGACCCAGCTCGCCGAGCTCGAGTCCAAACCTGTCCGCTTCGAAGACGTCTGTGACGTCGACGAAATGGCCAGCTACGTCGAGTCCGCAGCAAAACGAATGAGCACCAACTAGATCCCTTATTAAGCGCCGGCGAAAGCCGGCGCACCTTCTTTCATCAGATAACCCTCGGGATGATGACGAACGCGCACAGCGTGCCTGGCTGTTTAGTTCGTCGTGAGTTCCGCACGCAAAGGAAAGCACTTAATGTGCTTTCCGTCTTGCGCAGGACTGTCCGAGCAGCGAACTAAACAGCCAGGCACGCCAGGAGGACCCACATGATCAAAATCACCGTCCCAGCAACAAGCGCCAACCTAGGCATCGGCTACGACACCCTCGGCATGGCCGTCGGCCTCTACTCGCACTTCACCGTCGAGCGCGCCGACAAGCTCACCATCACGGGCTGCCCCAAGGAGTTCCAAAACGAGAATAACCTGGTCTATGTGAGCTTTGTCGATGCGCTGGCCGCATGGGGCGAGCCGGCCTTCCCCGTCGCTATCGACATTCAGACCGACGTCCCCGTCGCCCGCGGCCTGGGTTCCAGCTCCACCTGCGTCGTCGCCGGCATCATGGCTGCCGCCGCGCTGACAGGCCACACCGTCGACCGCGCCGAACTCGTCCGCATCGCCACCGAGGTCGAGGGCCATCCCGATAACGTCGCCCCCGCCATCCTTGGCGGCGCCGTCTGCTCCTTTACGCCGACCGATTCGCTCCCCCAATGTCTGCGCTACGAGGTGAGCGATCGCTTGCGTTTTATTACCGTGATTCCGCCCTACGAGGTACATACGAGCGAGGCGCGCAAGGTCGTGCCGCAGGAGATTCCACTCTCCACCGCCGTATGGCAAATGGGCCGCATCGCCGGCATGACGCGCGGCCTGGAGACTGGTGACCTGGACCTGATTGCCGCTGCCAATGACGACCGCATTCAGGAGCCTTATCGTCGCCGCCTGATTCCCGACTACAACGCCGTGCGCGACACCTGCCTTAACGGCGGCGCTAAGACCATCTGGATTAGCGGCTCAGGCTCGACCCTCATGGCTGTGACCGACGACACCATCGTGGCAAAGTTTCTGCAGGTCAAGCTGCGTGAGCAGTTCCCCAAGTGTGATACGCATATTCTCACGTGCGACACGGAAGGCGCTCAAATCGAGTACCTGTAGACATCCTCCTCATATACCTGTCCGGGACGGTCGGGATATTCCCTCAAAATCGTCCTCGCGCATGAAGGCCCCTTGTCCTGCTCCTACGGAGCGACGGACAAGGGGCCTTCGCGCTGCGGAATGATTTTGAGGGAATATCCCGACCGTCCCTGCGCCTACCTTGCTGAGGATGTCTACAGGGACCCACGCTTTGAAGGGGCGCCAGGCTGATAGTTGATTTTTATTGGCAGGGGCTCTTGCTGGTAAGGGGCACTCACTAGAGGCAGGCCTCGGCGATGCGGCGCTTGAGTTCGTCGATGCCGGTACCGGTTTGGGAGCTTGTGATGATCACGTTCTCGGCAGGGACGTTGAGCTGCTTTTTGATGGCTGCTGCTTGGCGGGCCTGCTGGGTACGGCTGAGTTTGTCGGCCTTGGTGAGGCAGACGATAAAGTTGAACTCGTTGCCCTGCAGGTAATCGATCATGTCATGGTCGAGCTTACTGGGGTCGTGACGAATATCCACCAGCGATACGACCAGGTTAAAGCTGCGCTCGGAGTCGAAGAAGTCGCCGATAAGCTCAGCCCAGCGGTCGCGCTCGGCCTTGGAACGACGGGCGAAACCGTAGCCCGGCAGGTCCACAAAGTGCACGTCGTCGGCCTCGAAGAAATTGATGTTGCTCGTCTTGCCCGGCGTACTCGAAACCTTGACCAGGTTCTTGCGGCCAAAGAGTTTGTTCATGATAGACGACTTGCCCACATTGGAGCGGCCCACAAAGCTCACCTCGGGACAGGTGGACTCGGGGATCTGCGAAACCTTGCCGTAGCTGGCAACAAACTTGGCAAGCTGATAGTTAATGGAATCGGCCATGGACACTCCTTGGTCGTAGGTTCTTACAAAACGGGCGTGCTATTGCGCGGCGGCGATACGACGAACGATGTCAAGCGTGATGCCGCTCGCGGTGCGAGCGTACTCGTCCAGATCGAACTCGCGCTCGCAAAACGCGTCATATGCCTCGTCACAATTATCGCTGATAGCGCGCAGTACCAGGCAATCGACACCATTCTTGGCCGCGATGTGCGCAATTGCCGCGCCCTCCATCTCGACGCAATCGGCATGCGTGGCCTCAATCGCAGCGTTACGCATGGCGTCACCCGTAACAAAGCGATCACCCGTGGCGATAGTGCCACACAGGAACTGCTTGGCGTCCTTCTCCGCAGAAGTCTCATCCGCCGAGGCATCCACAAATCCATGCTCGGCAAGCACGGCGGCGGCAACATCAGCCAACGCCGGTGTCGAGACAAACTCCTCGAGCCCCGGCGCCGACTCGGCGATGAGTGCCGTATCGGTATCCAGATAGCGCAGGCACTTGCCTATAACCACGTCGTTAATATGGAGTTTAGGGTTTAGGCCGCCCGCAATGCCCGAAAACACAACGGCCTGCGGGGCGTATTTGCTGATGAGATGCTGCGTTGCGGCAGCGGCGTTCACGGTCCCCATGCCTGCCGTCGTGGCGACTACTGTCAGACCCGAAAGCCCACCGTTCACAACGGTCAAGCCCGCCTCCTGCGACTCATGCGTGCCACTCAGCTCTTCCTTAATCTGCGCAACCTCTTTTTCGAGTGCGCCTATGATCGCGATGGTTGCCATGCCATCCCCCAAATCCGTGCAAATTGCTTATCCACGGTATGGTACCAGCATTTTGGCTCAACCGTGTCAGCACCAAGCCGTTAGGCCAGTACAGCTCGGGTATCATAAAGGGGCAAAAATGGCTTGTTAGCCGATGGCCGACCTGAGCTCCGCACGGCGCTTTTTCATACCGGCCATAACGGCATTGCGCAGCTCGGGCATGCGCGCGGTATCCATCTGAGGTACGCCCTCAAGCTTATAGGGAATGCCCAGTTGCTCGTACTTGACGACACCCATCGTGTGATACGGCAGCATTTCCAGGCCCACCACGTTGTGCCATGGAGCGATGAGGCGACCGAGCTTCTCGCACTCCTCCACCGTGTCGGTAATGCCCGGCACCACCACGTGGCGGATAACGACCTTGATCTTGCGACGTGCAAGTTCATCGCCGAACGCCAAGATGCGTGCGGGATCGCAACCGGTCAGCTTTTTATGCTCGACCGGGTCGGCATGCTTAATATCGAGCAGTACCATGTCGGTCTCGTTGAGCACGGCATCGAACTTCTCGGGGTGGTTGGGGTCAAATGCATAGCCACAGCTATCTAGGCAGGTATGTACACGGCCATCGGGGTTGTTATGCATAGCACGAAACAGATCGGCCAAAAACTCGGGCTGCAGGAGCGGCTCGCCGCCGGACACCGTAATGCCACCGCTGCGATAGAACTCGTGGTTACTCTGGAACTCATCCATCAGGTGTTCGACGGTCACCATGGTGCCGCCGTTGACCGACCAGGTATCGGGATTGTGGCAATACGCGCAGCGCATGGGACAGCCCTGAACAAACACCACAAAGCGGATGCCGGGTCCGTCGACCGTTCCCATCGTCTCGATCGAATGCACGCGGCCAAGGGCAAACGCAGAGTCCTCGGGACGAGCGTCCACACCCTCAAGCGTCATTTCTGCCATTCGCGCTACCTTGCCTCTCCTTGGATGCAACCAATTAAAATGCCAGAGTCATTCTAGCCCATGCGTTTGCGTTTAAACGTCTCGGACTAGAACGGCACGTTTTAATCTATCCCCCATCACCATGGCTGGGGGCTACGTCGAGATGTCAGGCTGAAGAACGCTCGCCTGCGGCCTTTACGCCTTAAGCGTGAGCACCGCACCGAAGGCGGTCGGGCCGCAATGGCTCGAGATGACGCCGCCGACCTGAGTCCAGGTAACGTCCTTAAAGCCCAGATCATGCGCATAGACCTCCATGTCATCGCGCAGCTCCTGGGAAAGGCCCACCGAATACGCCAGGCCAATGTGCGAGTAGTCAATCTCGCCCTTCGCAACCATGTGGTCAATAAAGGCGCGGGCGCACTTGAGCATAGAGCCGCGGAACTTCTTGGTCGCCACGAACTTGCCGCCCGTCACCTCAATGCAGGGCTTAATCTTGAGCAGATGGGCGCCAAGGAATGCGACGTTGGACAAGCGACCGCCCGCCTTAAGAAAGGCAAGATCGGTAGGAACAAAGCCCAGCAGCACGCGGTCCATGACGGAATTCGTAAATGCAAAGATCTCGTCGACGGTGGCATCGGGGTGAGCCTCGATGTATTTGGCGGTCTCGACGACAACGAGCGACTGGCCTACCGAGACAAAGCGCGTGTCCATAGAGAACACGTAGTCGCGACCCTTGGCGGCGATCTTCGATGATTGATGCGAGCAGGTCGTGGCCTCGGAATACGCGAGATGCAGAATAGTCGCATCGGGCTGCTCAGCGTGAATGCGGTCGTACACGTGAGCAAAATCCGCAGGCGCGCAGCCGCTGGTCTTGGGCATCACGCCAAACTCGTTGCAGCGCGAATAAATCTCGAGCGGATCGATCGAGCCGTCCTCGACGGTCTCGTCACCAATCGTGACATGCATGGGCACGCGCACGATGCCGTAGCGCTCGCAGAGCTCCGGCGTCACATCCGACCCAGACTCAACCACGATTACGTACTTGCCCATTATTATCACGACCCATCTCGACATTGGCTTTTCAATACATGGCACGCGCCGCCGCACTGTTGCACAACGGCGTCCAAGCGCCAAAGAGACGCCGCCCCTTGCACACAACAAAGGACAGCGTCTCCCTGGAAAACTCCGTGCTTATCTAGGATTCCACACGGTTTATTAAGGAGGGTTACTTATTCCACAAACGGTCGCTATATGCGGTAAGCGGTAGTTGGCCGCGACAACTGCGACACATTCCGTCCAGCAAATCCAATCGTGCTCCACGCACGGTTAATGCACGAGGCGGTAGAAATTCATCGATGCCGCACCCTCGGCGTGCAGCTCCATCGCCGGAACCGCCGGCGAATAGGTACGGCTCGTAAGTGCCGCCTCGCCGCCATTTGCAAAAATCTCGACCATCGTAGTGTCCGAAAGCACGCGCAGGTCGCGAAGCTCGCTGAGCTCGATCAACCTCTGGTCGCGCCCATAGCCTTCGTCACCCATGTCGAGGGTAAGCATCCCGTCTGCATAGCGCACAAAGACACCCTTGCGGATTTCGAGCTCGATCACCTGGGCGCCCTCACAGGAAACCACAAGATCAAACAGGCGGCCCGGCTCCTCAACGGTTTCACCGCCTGTCGCGCAAACGCAGTCGCCGCGCATCCTCTCAATCTCGTGCACCGGCTGCTGACAGAGCTTACCATCGCGCATGCTCAGTTTTCTCGGCACCGTCAACGCGCACTGCCACCCGCGTGCCACCGTCGGGCTTTTTGCCGTCGCATCGGGGCAACCCGACCACCCGATCATCAAACGCCGACCCGCAGCATCCTCAAAAGACTGCGGTGCGTAGAAATCAAAGCCGGCATCGACCATCGGGGGCATGCCCTGCCCGGCGATCTTAAAACTCGGCGCCTCCCAATCGGCCTCGATGGGAAACCACACGCACTGGTGCGGATTGCGGTAACGCCATCCATCGGCGGACACACCCTGCGGACAGCAAACGAGAATAAGCTCACCATCGAGCTCAAACAGATCGGGGCACTCCCACATAAAGCCAAACTTCTCGCCCAACTCAATGCGCGTCGCATAGCTCCAGTCCTCTAGATTGCTCGAGGTATAGACAAGCACGCAGCCGCGGTCGTCTTTCGTACGAGCGCCCAGAACCATGTAGTAGATACCATCGTGTTCAAGGATTTTGGGATCACGCACGTGCGTACCGATATCGTCGGGGTAATCGACCGGCCCAACAGCTATGCGCTTCTCGCCCAATTCGTCGGGGTTCTCGGCAACCACATGAATCTGGTTTTGCTCACGGCCCGTCAACACGTAGTCGTAATCATCGCGGTCAAAATGCTTGACGTTGCCGGTATAGAAGTAGTGAATCTTGCCGTCGTGTACAAAGGCAGAACCAGAATACGCTCCGCTCGAATCCAAATCGGAATCGGGGAACAGCACAGGGCCGCGATTCTCGTACGTCACAAAATCCTTTGTTGTCAGATGATTCCAAAGCACTGGACCGCCATGCGCAGCATCGAATGGATCGTATTGGTGATAGATGTGATACGTATCACCGATCTGCACCAAACCGTTGGGGTCGTTGAGCCAGCCAAGCTCAGGCTCCACATGGAACAGGAGCCTATCGGGGTCGGACGCGATGCGACCCGCCGTCTCATCCTGTCCGGCACGCCACTGCTCATAGTCCGCGCGTGTCACCTTATTTTTTTGATTAAACATCGCCGTTGACTTTCTCGTCTATGGGGAAGGACGCTCGACTCACACGAGTCGAACGCCCTTCCCCAAATGGACTTATCCTCAGATTACGCTGAACGGCTCAACTAGAAGCTGACATCAAAGCCAGCACCAGCGCCCTCTTCATCAGTGGTCGGCACGCCCTTTGCCTTGTTGTAGGCAAAGATCAAGACGATCGGCACGATAAAGGCGATGAGATTGCCAGCCGCATACCACACGAGCGTCTCGGGCGTGACGATGAGCAGGCCAAGCACGCCGGTCAGACCCTGACCGATGGCGCGCACCTCAAAGAGCTTCACGAAGGCACCGCCGCAGCCTGCACCGATGCAAGCGCAGATGAACGGGATGATCGAGTAGCGCATGTTTGCAGCAAAGATTGCGGGCTCGGAGATACCGACCAGCGTCGGGATAAAGGACGACATGCAGATGTTGCGCTCTTTGGAATGCTTCTTGTGAATGAGGTACATGCCGATGGCGCCGCCGCCCTGGGCGATGATGGAAACCGACCAGATGGCCTGGATGTAGTTGAAGCCAGTCGTGGCAACGAGGTTTGCCTCGATACCCTGGATGAACTGATGCGTACCGGTAACGACGAGCGGCTGCAGGAATGCGGCAAAGACAAAGGCACCGAAGACGCCCATCCTGTTGTACAGGATATCGATTACGCCGGCGAGGACGTCGCCGATCAGGTTGCCGAGCGGGCCGAACACGGTGAACAGGGCGACGTTAGCAAGAATCAGGGTAACGGTCGGGACAAAGACGAACGAAACGACCTCGGGGATGTACTTCTGGGCAATCTTCTCGACCTTGGCCATAAACCAGGCAGTCAGGATTGCAGGGAACACGCCGCCCTGGAAAGCAACCATGGGAATGGAGAGCGGACCGAAGTTCCAGTACTCAGCACCCGTCGGGTCCATAACGAACGTGTTACGGTTCATAAGGCTCGGGTGAACCATGACGATACCGACGAGGATGCCCAGGATCGGGTTACCGCCAAAACGCTTGACCGCGCTGTACATAACCAGGACAGGTAGGTAGTCGAAGGTGGTGGCGATAATGGCAAAGAAGCTTGCGAGGTTCTTGAGGAACTCGCTGTGATCGGCGAGGCTGCCCTCCATGCCAAAGAGGCCGTTGGCAACGATCAGCGACTTAAGGCCGATGATGATAGCAGCGCCGACGAAAGCGGGAATGATGGGGATAAAGATGTCCGAGAATACCTTGAGGACCGAGAAGAACTTGCCCTTCTTGTCCGCCTCGGCGCCCTTGACCTCGGAAGCGCTGATCTCCTTAACGCCCGTCAGAGCCATAAACTCATCGTAAACCTTGTTGACGGTACCGGTACCGAAGATGATCATGAGCTGGCCGCTGTTGTACAGCACGCCCTTGACGCCATCGATGTTCTCGAGCTCGGCCTTGTTGTACTTGCTCGTATCCTTGAGCACCAGACGCAGACGCGTAACGCAATGCGTGGCGCCCTCGATGTTCTCCAGACCGCCGACGTTATCGACGACTTGCTGAGACACTACTTTGTAGTCCATGTTCCTCTCCATTCCTTTACGAAAGCATAAGACGTTTTGATGCCATTACAGAGACGCGATCGTTGCATTTGCGCACTTAAGCGTACCGTCGGTGACCGTCAGCGCCACACCCTGGCCCTGCTTATTGCAGAATCGAGCGTTAAGCGCAACATCATCGACAAAGATGGTCGCGATGTCGTCGTCGACGACCAGGCGCACATGATGAGTGCCCTCGCCCTTAAAGAACAACGGACGCTCGAGGCCCATGTTGTTGACCTGGAACCACGGATACTGGGGGGCCGCCGTAAACTCGAGCTTGCCCTCACGCAGGTTGGCGCGGAACTCATAGGCAAGACCGGACTCGGCGTCCTCGGCAAGCTTCACCGAGAAGCCGGCAGCGTCACCGGCGAGCTCGATGTCGGCATCGAGCATATAGGTGGAACCGGCATCCGCGGCGAGCACCTGCTCGACCTTGCCCGACTCGCAGGAGAGCTCAAAGGCCTCGACTGCCTTAGCCTCGCCAAAGGCGCCAAGCATGCTATCAGGAAGCTTGGTGCCGAGCGTTCCGTCGGCACGCTGAACGATCTCGAGGGGCATAAAGGTGCCACCCCACAGGTAAGAGCTGGGGTCGCCGCCCTCGTCACGCGTAGGAACCCAACCAAAGAGAACGCGGCGCTCGCCGTCAAATGCGGTACGCGCGGCATAGTACGCGCGGCCATCGAAGGAATCGTCCGCAGGAGTGATCCAAGGACCGTTGATAGAGCGAGACATGCGGTAACGGGTCTTGTTGCCATCACTGTACTCGGAGAACACCAGATACCACCAGTCGCCCATCTTAAAGAGATCAGGCATCTCGAACATGGTGTACAGGCCCGGATTCCACCAGTCGCCCTGGAACTCCCAGGTATCCAGGTCCTTGGAGGTGAACTTGACCAGACGACCGGTCATCAGACGCTTGTCCTCGCCCACACGCGTGCCGAGGATGAGCATGTACTCTTCGTTCTCCTCATCCCAAAGCACAAAGGGATCGCGCCAGTTGCGGTCATCGTAACCCTCCTGGGGCGGAAGCAGCGTCTCGGCGATGTTCTTCTCCCACTTGACGGCGTCGTCACTCGTTGCGTGAAGAAGAACCTGCTTCATCAAGCGTGCCTTGACCTTATCGCGATTGCAACCAGTGTAGAGCGCATGGTACTTGTCGCCCACCTTAAACACCGTACCGGCATAAACATACTGGTCGACTTCCTCGTCGCCGCCACGCTCAAGGCTCTCGCCAAAGTCTTTGTAATTGACGAAGTCCTTGGTTGTCGCGAGTGCCCAGCCAAACGGCTCTCCGAAAGGTCCGGGGTTTCGCGTGTCACGCTGATGATAGAGATAGAACGTGCCGTCCTCGCCGTACGGCATGATGTCGCCTACCCAAATTCCCTCAGGCTGGTAATACACCTTGTGCATCCGAGACTTCCTTTCTCACGAGATACTAACTCGGTACAACTGCAAGATATGTCAATCGTTTTCATATGTCAAACGTTTTCACACCAATACGTCTTTTCGCAGTTCCAGTCGTCGGCAAACGGTTGACATATGCCGGCGAACGGTCATCAGAGGTGTTTGAGGAATTCTTTTGGCACGGGATGAACTACGCGGTTTTACCCTCAATGAGTTCAACGGGGAGCTTGATATTCGATTCGGGCTTTTCGCCGTTAATAAGAGCAATGATGGATTGCGCCGCGAGCTCTCCGATGCGATCGATATCTTGGCGTACGGTTGTTAAGTCAGGCATAAACGTCATAGTGCGGCGGGCACCATCCGCGCCCACGACCTTAATATCGCCCGGAGCGCTCAAGCCGCGCTGCTTCATCACGTTAAGACAGATAGCCGCCATCGTGTCGTCTCCCGCAAAGATGCCGTCAATATCGGGGTTCTCATCGAGGATCTTCGCAACGACCGCGCTCTTTTCGTCGTCGGGCTTAACGAACTCGACCTCACGGACAAGCGCGGGCAAACCGGCCTGCTCAACAACATCGAGGTAGGCATCGGTACGCTTATTGGCAGGCATGCGCATGCGGCTATTGCTGCGCAGGCACAGGATGCGCGAACACCCGTCATCGATCAGGCGACGCGTGGCAAGTTCGCCGATACTATAGCTGTCGCTCGCAATCTGAACAGAGGCCTCGCCAAGGTCGCAGTCGATACCAACCAGACTCAAACCCATCTCGGCATACGCCTCGGCACCGATATTAAGCGAGTTGACAATGACGCCATCAACCATATTGCGCCGAAGCATATCGATATAAGAACGCTCAAGATCAGGTCGATTGGCACTATTGCACAGCAGCATCTTAAAACCGTTTTCGGCCAGGGTACGCTCAACGGCTTGAACCGCTTGTGCATGAAACGGGCTGCTGACATAGGGGACGATCATACCTATTAGATTCAGGCGACCGTTGAGCATGGCACGGGCGATATCGTTGGGCGTATAGTTGATGCGCTTCATCGCGGCATGGACCTTATCGCGGGTCTCTTGACTAATATAGCCGCGATTATTAAGCACGCGAGATACCGTAGTAGGCGAAACCCCCGCCACCGCTGCAACTTCCTTGATGCCAGGCTTAGCTGAATCCTTAGAACGAGCGCCCTCGCGAGCCATAGCAACCTCCCCCATCAACATGTCATACGTTTACATACGAACAAAGCATACCCCAACAACAGCGGGAAGACGGTAACAGCACAAGTAAGTAAACGACTCATCCAAATAATTAGGAGAGTTCCGCCTAAAGGGTGACTCCAAAGGACCCCACATGGCCGGTTTTGGGTTATTTTCCAAAACATCCCGCAGGACGCAAAGAGGCTCCGCCGCGCAACGCGCGCAGCGGAGCCTCTTTGCATGTCCGAGGACGTTTTGGGAAATAACCCAAAACCGGCCCCAGTAATCCTACAGGAGTTGAACCCTTTAGAACTTGTCGTGGAAGGTACGCGCAATGACCTCGTCCTGCTGCTCCTTGGTGAGCGTGTGGAAGTTCACGGCATAGCCGGAAACGCGGATGGTCAGCTGCGGGTACTTCTCGGGGTGAGCCTGAGCGTCGAGCAGCGTCTCACGGTTGAAGACGTTGATGTTCAGGTGGTGGCCACCCTTCTCAGCGTAAGCGTCGAGCATGTGGACCAGGTTATCGGCCTGAGTCTCGGAAACTTCAGAAACCTTCATAATGTGTCTCCTTCGATTAATAGGCGCCGGCCGAAACCGGCGCGCTAATCAGTAATCGTTATTGTTAGTATAGCACTAACAATAGTTACTCGCCCAGCTGATCAAGGTCGATATCGCCAAAGAACACCTGGTCCTCCTTGCCGAGCGCACTCGGGATGATGGAGAAGGTGTTGGAGATGCCGTCCTGAGCATCGCGGAACGGGAGCTTGGAAACCGAAGACAGCGAAGCGATGGCGCCGTGGCTATCGCGCTTGTGCATGGGGTTAGCACCCGGGGCGAACGGCTGGCCAGCCTTGCGGCCGTCGGGCGTGGAGCCGGTCTTCTTACCGTACACGACGTTGGAGGTAATGGTCAGAACCGAGGTCGTGGGCACGGAGTTGCGATAGGTGTCGTTCATGCGGATGTACTCCATGAACTGGTGCACAACGTCGTGAGCGATCTGGTCGACGCGGTCGTCGTCGTTACCGTACTTGGGGAACTCGCCCTCGGTCTCGAAGTCGACGATGATGCCGTTCTCATCACGGACGGGGTGGACCTTGGCGTACTTGATGGCGGACAGGGAGTCGGCCACGACGGAAAGGCCAGCGATGCCCGTAGCGAACCAGCGGTGCACGTGCTTGTCGTGCAGAGCCATCTGGATGCGCTCGTAGCAGTACTTGTCGTGCATGTAGTGAATGATGTTCAGCGAGTTGACGTACACGCCAGCAAGCCACTTCATCATGTCGTTGTACTTGGCCACAACGTCGTCGTAATCGAGCGTATCGCCCTCAACGGCGCGGTACTTGGGGCCGACCTGCTTCTTGGAGACCTCGTCAACACCGCCGTTGAGTGCGTACAGCAGGCACTTGGCCAGGTTGGCGCGGGCGCCGAAGAACTGCATCTCCTTGCCAATGCGCATGGAGGACACGCAGCAGGCAATGCCGTAGTCGTCGCCATGATAGACGCGCATGAGGTCGTCGTTCTCGTACTGGATCGAGGAGCTGGCGACAGAAGTCTTGGCGCAGAACTTCTTGAAGTTCTCGGGCAGACGGGTCGACCACAGAACGGTCATGTTGGGCTCGGGGCTGGTGCCCATGTTCTCGAGCGTGTGCAGGTAGCGGTAGCTCATCTTGGTAACGAGCGTACGGCCGTCAACACCCATGCCGCCGATGGACTCGGTGACCCACTGCGGATCGCCGGTGAACAGGGCCTGGTACTCGGGGGTACGGGCAAACTTGACCATGCGGAGCTTCATGATGAAGTGATCCACGAACTCCTGGATCTGCTCCTCGGTGAAGGTGCCGTTGGCAAGGTCGCGCTCAGCGTAGATGTCGATGAACGTGGAGGTACGGCCGATGGACATAGCGGCGCCGTTCTGCTCCTTGACGGCAGCAAGGTAGGCGAAGTACATCCACTGGATGGCCTCCTGCGTGTTGGTAGCAGGGTTGGAAATATCGAAACCATAGGTCTCGGCCATCATCTTGAGCTCGCCGAGGGCGCGGATCTGCTCCTGCAGCTCCTCGCGATCGCGGATGTTGTCGGCGGTCATGACCGTCGGAGTGGAAGCCTTCTGGGCCTCCTTGTCCTTGATCAGGTAGTCGACGCCGTACAGGGCAACACGACGGTAGTCGCCGATGATGCGGCCGCGGCCATAGCCATCGGGCAGACCGGTGATGATGTGAGCCGAGCGGCAAGCACGCATCTCGGGGGTGTAAACATCGAAGACGCCAGCGTTGTGGGTCTTGCGCTCGAAGGTGTAGCGCTCGACAACGTTCTCGTCGACCTTGTAGCCGTGCTGGCTGGCAGCCTGGCAAGCGATGCGGATACCACCGTTGACGTGCAGCGCGCGCTTGAGCGGCTTGTCGGTCTGGAGGCCAACAATGGTCTCCTTGTCGCGATGGGCATTATCGATGTAGCCAGCGGGGTGGCTCACGATACCCGTGACGGTCTTGGTGTCCATATCGAGGACACCACCCTGCTCGCGCTCCTTAAGCAGCAGGTCGAGAACCTCGCCCCACAGCTCCTTGGTACGCTCGGTCGGACCTACGAGGAACGACTCATCGCCCTCGTAGGGGGTGTAGTTCTTCTGGATGAAGTCTCGGACGTCGACCTCTCCCGTCCAGATACCTTCCTTGAAGCCTTCCCATGCCTCCTGCATTGTGTAACCACGCTCCTAGTTACGTGTAATGCGGCGCTCTCTCACACCGCTGCTTATTGAATTCTTGAATTTTCGGCTTGCACTACCGGCTTCTTCCGTTCTTCACCACACGTTGGTGCAGGAAAAACGTTTGTCCACCTTGGAACTACAACCCAAAACCCAAGATTTCACCCGTTTGAGAAGGATAACATAGCCACCCCCTTCATCAGTGCTGTTATATGTTCCTTTTTTTCTACCATTAGGACGTTTTTAACAAATCCGCAGGAAATGCGAGCGCGAACAACTACCGTTCACCGATTTGTTTGGTATTTTTCCTTGCCTTTGTACGACGTTCACTCTAGCTGTTATGCCAGCTTTAGCAGGATAAAGTGCCCCAGAGACCCTACAGAAACTGCAGGGCGGCCACGGGATCCCCCGTGGCCGCCCTGTGGCGTAGCTAGTTTTTAGCTTTGATTGCCGCTTGGCATTAGGCGGCTGCGGCGGCCTTGTCGGTCGTTGCCTTGCTATCGCCGTTGCCCTGGCCCTCAAAATGCTTGTAGCACCAGCTGGTGACCAGCGGGGTCAAAATAGCCGTCACGATTGCGCAGGCAGCAACCTGTGCCGTGGCCGTCGCGAGCACCGCACCGCCGTACAAGGCCTCGTTGACGCTTGCCATGGCAGCAGGCGTGGCCACATTGGCTCCGGCGCAGCTCGAAATGGCCGCACCTGCGACACCCGTACCGCCCGTGAGCTTATCGACCGCGATAACGGGAATTGCAAAGACCACCGAGCAGATCACGCCGAGCAGAATACCGGGGAGACCGCCATTAATGAGCTGGCCAAAGGTCATGGTCGAGCCCATGGCAAAGAAGACGAGCACGATGATGGCGGAAAGTGCCGGTGCCATCATCTTCTTAAAGCTGGGGAACAGGTTGCCCAGGATAATGCCAACGACAATCGGAAGGATGGCGCCCACGAGCGACCAGCCAATCGGAGCCTGACCGGCGGCGCCAAGGACAATCATCGTGACCGGAGGGCCGACAACGAGCGTGGTGATGGCGACGGCGCCACGCTCGGCCTCGTTGCCCATGGTGCCCATCAGTCCAGCGTACATAGCGTTGTTGGCACCTGTGCAAGCCGCCAGCATCACCATGGCAGAGATACCAAACAGGTTGTCGTTGAACACATAAAGGATGAGCAGCGACACGGCAACGACCACGATCTGCTTGACGGCGATGATGATGGCGCCGCGGGCAGCGGCGGCAGGGGCACTCTTAAACGAAATCGTCGTACCGACGATGAGCAAAAAGGCGCCCACGAGCGGGCCTGCACCCTGCTGGGTCATGCCAAGCGTAAAGCTGCCGAGCGTTTTGAACAGGTCGGGGAATAGCGTGTTGAGCAGACAGCCCAACAGAAGCGGCACCAAAATATTGGCGCCCGGGATGGAGGACATCTTAAAGAACGGCTCCTTTACCGCCGGCGCCTCCACCGCAGTCGATTCACTCATATATATCTCCTTTGGATGCATGCGATTCGTAGCCGCACGCGCCTATGTCAGAAAGAAGGCGACAACCCCGAGTCGCCAGGGTCGCCGCCAAACTATCACCGCGGGGTATTACCCGTCCAGGACGATGCCGCCGTCGCAGTCACCAATCTCGCCGTTCACGAAGCTAGCGAGGTCGGAAGCGAAGAACAGCACCATCTGCGCAGGCTCGCTGGCCTGGGCGGCGCGGCCCAGAGGGATACCGTTGATGATGCGCTGAGAGTTCTCGTCAGAGAGAATCGAGGTCATATCGGTCAACGTGAGCGACGGGCATACAGCGTTGCAGCGGATGCCAAACTTGCCGCCTTCCTTGGCGACTGCCTTGGTTAGACCGTTGACACCGGCCTTGGAGCTGGCGTAGGCAGCGGTGCCGAGCAGGCCGCCACCGATCTTGCCAGCAACAGAGCTCACGTTGACGATAGTGCCGGCATGGGCCGCCTTAAAGTGCGGGTACACGGCGTTCATCATAGTGAAGGTACCGTTGAGGTTGATGTCGATGGTGCGACGCCACTCGGTGTCATCGATCTCGTCGAACTTCTTGGTGCTGATGACGCCAGCGCAGTTAATCAAGATATTGGTTTGCGGCAGGTCCGTAAAAATCTGCTCGACGGTCTCGCGCGCCTTGGGCGCATCGGCGACATCGAGCTGATAGAACTCGTTTCCCTCGCCAAGCTCGGCCACAGCGGCCTCGCCTTTAGCAGCGTTCCTTGCGATGAGCGCGACATGTCCGCCGCCCGCGACGATGCCCTTGGCGATCTCGAGGCCAATGCCCTGAGTGCCGCCCGTGACAATCGCGGTCTTGCCCGTGAAGTCAAATGCCATGACTCCATCCCCCTTTAATTTAGGTGTCTCCTTGCGGGAAGTTGGAGCATCGCACGTGGCGATAAATGAGTCCCAGTCGTCATGGTGGTGACAACCCCTCGCTTAACCGCGTGCATAATAGTTCTTTGAAACGCTTTAGCAATTGAATGATTTTAAATCTTTATGCACTCTTTATATTTCCTAGCGGCCAAGTAGATTTTTGGGACATGCCTAGAAATCTACCGAATGGGATGGTTGAGCTGGGGTATCATCTTTCACCGGAAATAGTTTCTAGTGTTAGGGGTTTTCGGTGGAAGATACCGATTTCCGTGAGCTTGGGCGTCAGCTCCTTACCGAGTTCGGCAGCATGCATCAGCGCATTTCGCGCTTTGCGGACAAAGCCCTCGGCGGCGAGATGGCCGTCATGCGCGCCCTCATACTCGCCGGCGGTTCGCTCACGCCGAGCGAACTCGCTGATCGCGCCTGGGTCTCGAGCGCCCGCATCGCCAATATCCTACGCGCCCTCGAGGCCAAGGGCTGGGTCGAGCGCGAGCACTCAAAGACTGACCGTCGTCGCGTACACGTCATAGTGACCGACAAGGGATTTCAGGATCTCGAAATCAAACGTCGGGAATTCGAGAACCGCACTGCGGCTTTCCTCGAGCAGCTCGGCGAAACAGATACCCAAGAGATGGTGCGTCTTCTAAGGCGTGCCAACGAAATTATCGACCGCAATCAAGAAAGGAGAGATGCCGAGTGAGGATTCTCAAGCTCTTTAAAAAGCATATCCTGGCACTGTTCGCAGCTATCGTACTTATCGTAATCAGTTGCAACGCCGATCTAGCACTGCCTACCTACATGAGCGATATCGTCGACGTGGGCGTGCAGCAAGGCGGCATCGCCTCGCCCGTGCCTGACACCATTCGCGCCGAATCGCTCGACAACCTCGAACTCTTTATGAGCGCCAAGGACGCCAAGGCTGTGGAGGCCGTGTTTAGCAAGGCTGACAAAAACGGCATTCGAACGTACATGGGCACCGAGGAAGAGCGTGCCGATGGAGGCAAGATTGCCGACATTATGAGCCTGCCCGAGACCGTCGTCCTTTCGCTCGACCAGGGTATCGACGCCGACTCCATGGGCGACATGATGGGCTCGTCCAGCGAGAAAGACGACAACGCTGCCCAGGCCATGCCCACCCCCGAGCAAATGGCAGCGATGACACCCGAGCAGCTCGCCGAGATGCAGCAGAAGGCCGCGGCGGCGCAGAACATGCAAAAGCAGATTGATGCCGACGGCGGTAAGATCACCATGAAGAGCCTGCGCCTGGGTGTCGAGGGCGGTCTGGTAGACCAAAGCAAGCTCGTCGAGGGCGCCAACGAAATGGCGGATAAAATGGGCTCCATGTCGGGCTCCATCGTCACTCAGCGCGCCGTGAGCTATGTACAGGACGAGTACAAGGCGCAGGGCATCGACCCCGCCGACGTGCAGAACGCCTACCTGGGCCGCATGGCGACCACGATGTTTGGTCTGTGTCTGGTGTCGCTGGTCGCCACCATCCTGACCGGCGCCGTGGCTTCGCGCACCGCCTGCTCCATCGCCCGCGACCTGCGCCGCGAGACCTTCAACAAGGTTATGCACTTCTCGCCGGCCGAGGTGGGCAAGTTTAGCCAGGCCTCGCTCATCACCCGCTGCACCAACGACATTCAGCAGATTCAGATGGCCGCAACCCTGTTTATCCGCATGTGTCTTATGGCCCCCGTCATGGGCATCGTCGCTGTCATGCGCGTCCTGGCCAACCACACCGGCCTGGAGTGGACCATCGCCGTTGCCATCATCGCGGTCTCGGCCGTCGTCGGCGTGCTCATGGGCCTCACTATGCCCAAGTTCAAAAAGATGCAAAGCTTTGTGGACCGCGTGAACCTTACCGCCCGCGAGCTGCTCGACGGCCTTATGCCCATCCGCTCGTTCAACCGCGAGGAGCATGAGCTCGAGCGTTTTGACAAGGCTTCGCTCGACCTGATGACCACGCAGCTCTACACCAACCGCGCTATGAGCTTTATGATGCCGCTCATGATGCTCGTCATGAACTGCATCACCGTGCTCATCGTCTGGTTTGGCGCGCAGGGCGTGTCCGACGGCGTGATGCAGGTCGGCAACATGATGGCGTTTATCTCCTACACCATGCAGATCGTCATGGCGTTTATGATCCTCACCATGGTTTCGGTCATCCTGCCCCGCGCCGAGGTCGCAGCCGAGCGCGTGGAAGAGGTCATCACCTGCCCCACGAGCATCAACGACCCTGCCTCGCCCAAACTGCCTGCTGCCAGCGCGCCGCGCGGTGAGCTCACCTTCCGTGACGTGAGCTTCCAGTATCCCGATGCCCGCGCCGACGTCATTAGCGGTGTAAACTTCACCACGCACGCCGGCCAGATGCTCGGCATCATTGGCTCCACGGGCTCGGGCAAGTCCACGCTTGTGCAGCTCATCCCGCGCCTGTACGACGTCACGGGCGGCAGCATTTCGCTCGACGGCATCGACGTGCGCGACATGACCCTTTCCGAGCTGCGCCGCCGCATCGGTTATATTCCGCAGCAGGGTCGTCTGTTCTCGGGTACCGTCGAGAGCAACCTCAAGTTTGCCGGCGACATGGTGAGTGACGAGGATATGCGCCAGGCAGCACGCGTCGCCCAGGCGGAGGACTTTATCGCCGAGCGCGAGGACGGGTACGACTCCCCTATAAGCCAGGGCGGCTCCAATGTTTCGGGTGGTCAGCGCCAGCGTCTGGCCATCGCCCGCGCGTTGGCCAAAAAGCCCGAGGTCGTGGTGTTCGATGACTCGTTTAGTGCCCTCGACTACAAGACCGACGCGCGCCTACGCGAGGAGCTGGCCAAAAACGTCACTGACGCCGCGCTCGTGGTCGTGGCCCAGCGCATCGCGACCATCATGCACGCCGACCAGATCATTGTGCTCGACGACGGCCACGTGGTGGGCACCGGTACGCACGAGGAGCTGCTGCACAGCTGCCCGGCGTACCTGGAGATCGCACAGTCGCAGCTTTCCGCCGAGGAGCTGGGGCTTACCCAAGAAGAAATTGCAGCCGTTATGGAAGGAGGCAAGCGCTAATGGCAGACGAGACCAAGACTCAGATTCCCAAGCCCACCCGCCAGCGTGGACCCATGGGCCGCATGGGCGGCATGCGTCGCGGCGAAAAGGCCAAGGACTTTAAGGGCACCATGAGGCAGCTGCTCGGCTATATCGGCCAGCACAAGATTGCCGTGTTTACCGCCGTCGCCTTTGCCGTATGCTCGGTCATCTTTAACATTGTGGGGCCCAAGGTGCTCGGCCAGGTTACCACCAAACTGTTCGAGGGTCTGGTTGCCAAGGTCAACGGCACCGGCGATGTCGACTTTGCCTGGATCGCCAAGACGCTCGGCTTTTTGCTCTGCCTGTATCTGGCAAGCTCTGTCTGCAGCCTCATCCAAGGCTGGCTTATGACCGGCGTCACGCAAAAGATTTGCTACCGCATGCGCAAGGAGATCGCCGCCAAGATCGCCGTTGTTCCGATGAGTTACTTTAACGGCCACAGCAAGGGCGACGTACTCAGCCGCATCACCAACGACGTCGATACGCTGGGCCAGTCGCTCAACCAGAGCGTGACGCAGCTCATCACGTCGGTGACGCAGATTATCGGCGTGCTCGTCATGATGCTGTCGATCAGCCTGCCGCTCACCGGCGTCACCGTGCTCACGCTGCCGGCAGCCGCGATTATCCTGACCGTAATGATTCACTTCTCGCAGCCGTACTTCCGAGAGCAGCAGCAGGTTCTGGGCACCGTCAACGGCATTATCGAAGAGGACTTTGCCGGCCAGAACGTCATTCAGGTGTTCGACCGCGCCGAGGCCTCAATCGAGGAGTTCGACCGTCAAAACGACCGACTCTTTATTAGCGGCTGGCGTTCGCAGTTCCTGTCGGGCCTGATGATGCCGCTTATGAGCCTGGTGGGTAACATGGGCTATGTGGGCGTCGTCGTGGTGGGCGCACAACTCGCACTGACCGGCAATGCCACGCCCGGCGACATCCAGAGCTTTATCCAGTACGTTCGCAACTTTACGCAACCCGTGCAGCAACTGGGCAACGTAAGCAACACGATGCAGTCGATGGCAGCTGCCACCGAGCGCGTCTTTGAGTTCCTGGCCGCGCCCGAGGAGGAACAGAAGGCCGACGCGCAGATTCCCGAAAAGCGCCCCGGCCACGTGGAGTTTGACCATGTCAAGTTTGGCTACACGCCCGACAAGACCATCATCCACGACTTTAGCTGCGAGGCACAGCCCGGCCAGACCGTGGCCATCGTCGGCCCCACCGGCGCCGGCAAGACCACGCTCATTAAGCTGCTGCAGCGCTTTTACGATGTGGACGGCGGCTCGCTGCGCGTCGAGGGCATCGACGTGCGCGACTGGGACCGCGCGGCGCTGCGCGGCGAGTTTGCCATGGTGCTGCAGGATACCTGGCTGTTTAACGGCACCATCCGCGAGAACATCCGCTACGGACGTCCCGATGCGAGCGATGCCGAAGTCGAGGCCGCTGCACGCGCTGCACGCTGCGACCACTTTATCCACACGCTCGCCGGCGGCTACGACTTTATGATCAACGAGGAGGGCACTAACCTGTCGCAGGGTCAGCGCCAGCTCGTGACCATCGCCCGCGCCATTTTGGCCGACCGTCCGGCGCTGATTCTGGACGAGGCGACCTCCAACGTGGATACCCGCACCGAGGAGCTCATTCAGCGTGCCATGGATGCGCTGATGCAGGGCCGTACCAGCTTTGTCATCGCGCATCGCCTGTCCACGATCCGCAACGCCGACGTAATCCTGGTGATCCGCGACGGTGACATCGTCGAGAAGGGCACGCACGACGAGCTGCTCGCCCAGGGCGGCTTCTACGCTGACCTGTACAATTCGCAGTTCGACGAGGCGGCGTAAGCCCAATATCATAACTACAAAAAGATGGCCCGCTGATTACGCAGAATCAGCGGGCCATCTTTTGCCATTGCGCGCTTTAAAACAACCTAGAAGCAATCGCGATAACGTGGCCAGGCAAGGAGTGCCAGGGTCAGCGTCACGCCGATCTGGATGAGCGTCTGTTTGATATCGAGCGTGCCAGTAATCGCTACGGTGCGCAGTAGCGTCACGAATGCCTGGGGCAGACCGCCCAAAAACCAAAGTGCGGCACCGAGCAGCATCTTGTCACCCATTTGGGGCTCAGCGTCACACGCTTCCGTGAGTGCACGATACGCGCGGACCTCAAATGCAATCACCAATGCGATACCGGCGATTGAAACGAAAAGCGAGATTGATGACACTACGGGCACGAGCGGCGGCGCGACCGCACCTGTCGTCGCCTCCATAAGTACAAGCATCCCCGCATACGCGCAGGCCACGCCTGCAAGCGCCAACATGGACCGGCGAGCCTCCTGCCGGCGAACGATTGTCGTCACCCCACGAAACCCTCGAGCCATCGCCCTCTCCCCTCTCATCAAAGCCTTGCGGTTACTCGCCGCAACCGCTCTCGATCAGCTCAACCAGCGCATCGACGGCGGCCTGCTCGTCGGCACCATCGGCCGCAATCTCGACATCGCATCCGCACGCCATCCCCAAACCCATAACCATGAGAATCGACTTAGCATCCTTGGGGTCGCTGCCCTTGGTAACGTTGCGCACGGTCACCTTGCTTCCAAACCCGGATGCCTTCTGAACAAACAATGAGGCAGGGCGGGCATGGATGCCGCTTGCGTTTACAACGGTCGTGGTCTTTGAATACATCCGAGTCCTTCTTTCGATCAAGGTTTCCAAAAACCGCCGGGACACCCGCCCTACAGGCATCCCGGCGAAGGGGCCGAGCTACTCGACCACGATGTTGTCACTCGCGGTGTCGGCGCCGTTACTGGCGATGAGCTTCTTGTAGTAGAAGAAGCTCTTCTTCTTGCCACGCTTGCCGGTGCCGTCGCCATGGTCGTCCTGATCGACCGAAATCTGGCCATAGCGTTTAGTCATCTCGGAGGTGCCGGAGCTGATCAGGTCGATGGGGCCCCACCAGGCATAACCAAAGACGTCGACACCGTCGAGAATCGCCTGGTGCATTTGCTCGACATGCTCTTTCATGTACTCGATATGCGCGTCGTCGTCGCAATAACCGTTCTCGTCGCGGTTCTCGGTCATGCCGTTACCGTTCTCGGCAATAAAGATCGGCAGGTGGTAGCGATCGTAGATGTGGTTGAGCGTGATGCGGAAGCCCACGGGGTCGATCGGCCAGCCCCACTCGGTCATCTCGAGGTACTGGTTCTTGATCTCGGTAAGCAGCTTACCGCTCGGCTCGGGGGAAATCTTGCCCTTATAGCGCATGATGTAGGTCATGTAGTAGCTGATGGAGATGTAGTCCACCACGCCGGCCTTGAGGGTCTCGAGATCGCCGTCCTCCATCTTGATGTCGACACCGTAGTCGCGGAAGAAGCGCTTTACGTAGTAGGGGTACTCGCCCTTGGCCTGGATATCGGTGAAGAACCAGTTGAAGTGGTCCTCAAACAGCACCTGGAGCTGATCCTCGGGCTTGGAAGTCTCGGCGTAGTTCTCAAGACGGCAGAGCATGTTGCCAATATGTGCCTCGGGGTCGATCTCACGCAGCTTGATGACAGCCTTGGCGGACGCGACAAGCTGGTTGTGCGCGACCTGGAACTTCTCGGGCCAGCGCCCAGCATAGGGGTTGGAGCCGTCTTCCTTCTCATCCCAGATCACGCCGCAGCAGGTGCAGGGGTTGGCATACACGTGGTTAATCTCGTTGAAGGTCATCCAGTACTTGACTTTACCCTTGTAGCGGCGGAAGAGCGTCTCCGCGTAATGCTCGAAAGCGTCGACAACGTGACGGCTCGCGAAACCGTTATACTCCTCTGCCAAGTGGAGCGGCATATCGAAATGGTTGAGGGTAACCATGGGCTCAATGCCGTGCTTGTGGCACTCGTCGAACACCTTATCGTAGAAGGCCAGACCCTCCTCGTTAGGCAGCGCGTCGTCACCGTTTGGGAAAATACGGCTCCAGGAGATGCTCATACGGAAGACGCCGAAGCCCATCTCGCCGAGGAGCGCAATGTCCTCCTTGTAGGTGTGGTAGAAATCAATGCCGCGACGCTTGGGAAAGTCGTAGGCCATCTCGTTTGCCTTGCGAGCGGCAAGGGACTGACGCGTCACGGAGTTGAGCGGTCCGCCCTCGACAATGCCTTCGCGGGCACACGTCTCGCGGTCGAGCAGGATGACGTAGTCCGAGACGGCCGGTCCGCGTCCGCCCTCGTTCCAGGCGCCTTCGACCTGGTTGGCCGCCGTGGCGCCGCCCCAGAGGAAGCCCTCCGGGAAGGCATCGCCAAAGTCATAAGTAGAAAGATCAATCATGCTATGTCCTCATCTCTCAATGGTCGGAATCAATAGGTAACGAGTCGTTTTGAATTTAGAAACGCGCGCGGCTTTCACGGCGCTACTTCGCGGCGAGTGCACGCACGACGGGCATCATTTTCTTGGCCATGTGCAGCTCGGCACTGATGGTCATGAGCGTGTCTTGGGCGTGGACAAAGAGCAACGAGTACTCGACCTCCTCGCCTCCGGCCTGACGCTGGATCATCTCGGTCTGGGACTTATGGGCCTCGAGGATCTTCTCGTCGGCCTCCGCCAGGTGGGCCTCTGCCGCGTCGAAATCGAACTCTGCCAGGGCATCCATCGCCTTATCGATACAGGCACGGCCGTCGCCGGCGTTGATGATGACGCTCATCGCAACGGCGGGAATGTTAATGGGCTCTTCCTCGGCCATCGCGGTCTCCTTTCCTGTGGCCCCGGTCGTTTCCACAACCGGGGCATCGAATGATTACGTAATCCAGGGCAATGGGCCCCGGTGTCTCGCCTACTCGGCGACGGCGGCTACGGCAGCAGCCTCTTTGGCGGCCTTCTTCGCCGCCTTCTTGGCTGCCTTTTCAGCTGCTTTCTCTTCCTCGACCTTGCATTGATAGTTGTCGGCCGCCTTGAAGAACGGGAACCAGAGAATCGCGGCGATCAGCAGGTTCACGCAAACCAGGGCAACGTTGCGAATGTCGCCACCGGACATAAAGAACGCCGAGACAGCATTGGGCAGGAAGTTCATGTCGAAATTCTCAACGTGAAGGCTCGCCCAGCCCATGCTCATCCACAGATAGGCGTTGGCCGGCAGAATGATGGCTTGAAGCACCATAGGGATGAACATGAAGGGGTTGGCAACGATCGTAGAGAACACGAGCGGCTCGTTGATGTTGAACAGAGACGGGACGATCGTGGCGCGACCGAGCGTTTTGTTCTTCTTAGACTTGGCAAAAAGCATGTAGAAAGCCAGCGGGAGCGTGGCGCCCTCGCCGCCGATCATGATGTAGCGAGTAATGCCGTAGGCGTTGATGTTCGTCGGGGTAAGGCCGGCGGCATATGCAGCCATATTCTCGGCAAGGGCGGACTTTTGGATGGACTGCTGGATGGGCGAGAAGACCCAGCCGGAGATGCCGAAGAAATAGAAGGTGTCCATGACGAGCGGAATCGCAATAGTACCGGGGAGCGTCTGGGCAAAGCCGGTGACGGGCGACAGAATGATCGCAACGGCGCCAAAGACGTCAACCTGAAGCATGTTGGTGAAAAGCCACGCAACGAAGAGCGACAGCAAGACGGCGATGATGTTATCGAACCAGTTCTTGACGAAGTCGGGGACCATGCTGTCCTCCGAGAAGAACGTCATACGAGCCATGCGCTTGTAGATGAAGCCCACGACAAAGCCCACAACCATGGCGGTGAACATACCGCCGGCGCCGAACTTGGCCATCTGGAAAACGTAACCGTCTTCAGTGATCGTAGGGTTCATACACAGCATGAAGGCGCCTATACCGGTGAAACCGGCGATCATGCTACGGTCCTTGCGATCTTCCTTAACCGCGACGTTGTGCGGAATGATAAACGCCATGAACAGGCCAACGAGACCGAAGCTGAACGTCGTGAGCGGCGACAGATCGGGGAGCGTCGGGACAAAACGACGGATGATGTTCCAAAGGCTCGGGATTGCCGAAACCATAGAGAAGGGAACGATGTAGAGGACCGCGTCTGAGATGACGCCGAACCAATAAGTTGAGGTAAGCTTGTTCATCACGGGGACGACATGCTCGGTGATCCACGCCTGGACCGCTTCCATGAACTTTTGCAGCATGTTGTCCCCTCCTAGTCTTCGTCAAGCAGGTCGTAAGCATCCTCGAGGATGCTCTCGCCGTCGAGTGCCGCATAGTAATCCGGGTCGATGGCCATGACCTTCACGCCATGAGACGCCACCTGCGCCTGGATCTCGGGCACCTCGGAGGCGAAGTGCGGACCAAGCAGAAGGACATCAATCTTGTCGGCGTAATCCATAATCTCGGACTTGCTGACTGCCTTAATGGTGCAGTTGAGTCCCTTGGACTTTGCCACCTTGCGCATGCCGGCGGCCATGAAACCCGTCGAAGCGCCGATACCGCAAGCGAGGAGAATTCTGACGCATCCGTTCTCGTCTGCCATGAGGGGTACTCCTTTCCCAATAAACGAGTCCGCAGCGGCTCGGTTGCCGCCTCGGTCCTCGTACGTTTGGGGAGACCGTGTCGACCCGGCTTCCCTTGACCGTGACTGCACTATACGGCCTGCCCCTACCCTGCCGCGAACCCTCTTTTTGCCGCATGGCGGCAAAGTGTCAGGTTTTCCGCCATAGCGGCAATGCCGCAGTCTTTCCGTTCATGCGGCAAATTGAGACTTTTTCGCCCACGACCCTCTGCGATACCATGGCGCATGATGACAACATCGGGGCGCTTCATGCCCCGTGGGATGCGCCCTCGGCGGGCGCACGCTTCTATCTCGTTGGGAGTCGGCCGTGGCAAGCGCAAAGCAAAACCGAATCAACCGCATGGTCGATATTCTGGAGCATGCCACTTCATGGGTCTCCGCCTCCATGCTCGCCACCATGCTGGGCGCAAGTGAGCGTTCCATCCGCAACTATGTGACCGAGATCAACGGTCAGGGCGACACAATCATCGAATCGTCTAAGGAAGGCTACCGCCTAGCACATGCTGACGAGGCCCTTTCCTCACCGGCGTGCCCCAGCATTAAGTCCGCACCCGAGCGGGGCGGGGAACCCACGGGCGGCATCGGCATCGATGCCCGCTGCAACTATGTAGCATCGCACCTGGTCAACGCTCGGGAACCGCTCTCGGTCTTCGATCTTGCCGCCGAGCTCTGCATATCCGAAAGCACGCTTGCGAGCGCCGTCATGCCCGAGGTACGCGAACTCGCCGGCCGGTTCAATCTATTCGTCGAGACGCATGATTTCAAGGTAAGCCTCACTGGCCTCGAGCGCAACAAGCGCAAACTACTCGGGCACATCGCCACCCATAACTCTTACGGATATTTCTCATCGACGCGCACGCTCGAGAGTATGTTCCCCAATTTCGACGTCCAGCAGATCCTTGCGAGCCTCGTCGAAATCTGCCAGCGATCCGAACTCTTCATCAACGACTACGCGCTCTCCAACCTGCTCGTCCATCTCATGGTAATCATCATCCGCCTCACCTCGAACAACGAGCTCAGCGAAGTCGATGGCCCCATCGACGGTGACGGCCTCGTAGCGCAGCTCTCCCAACGCGACCAAATCGTTCGCTGTGCGGAGCATATTGCGTCCTATTTCGAGCAGGAGTTCGGTTGCGAGATTCCCCGCGCTGACTTCCAGCAAATCCTCTTGCTGTTGGCGCTTTCGATCGAACGCGTCGAATACCGCGAGCTCGATTTCGAAAAGCTGGCAAGCATCATCGACCCAGCATTCGTGGATACCGTGCTCGAGATCCTCGACGAAACGGGCGCCCGCTACAACATTCCACACTTCATCGACGAACCCATGCGACTGCAACTCGTGCTTCACATGTTCAACGCCTACCAACGCGCCGTCTACCACGTAAGCTATCCCAACCCGCTCGCCTCACAGATCAAGAGCGAATACGCGCCCGTCTACGACATGGCCGTCTACTTAACGCACCGGTTCTCGACCGTCATGAATGTCGAAATCGGCGAAAATGAAATCGCGTTCGTTGCGTTTCACATCGGCGCGTATTTCGAGCGTGTCGCGGCACCCAACAACCTTCTCACCTGCACGGTAATCGTCGAGGACTACCATGACTTCGCGCATAAACTCGTCGACGACCTAGAGATCGCACTCAAAGACGAAGCGCAGATTATCTCGATCATGAGCTGCGACCGTTATCTCTCCGAGCCGCCCGAATGCGACGCCGTCATTACCACCATCGATGTGACCGTCCCCGCCGGATGTGAGAAGATTCTGATCGGACCCATCCTCACCAAGCAGAACCTGCGCAAGGTGCGCGACCGGCTGGCCCGCATCCAAGAAAAGCATCGCCACAACTATGCGCGCACGCTGCTGCGTCATCTGATTAAGCCGGAGCTCTATTGTCGCAACGTCAACGCGACGAACGCCGCAGCCTGCATCGACGAGCTCGGTACTGCCGCAATCGCCGCTGGCTATGTCGATGCCGACTATGTTGCAGACGTCCATCTTCGCGAAGGAGTTTCCTCCACAGCATTCACCGATTGCCTTGCCGTGCCACACGCGATTTCGGTCTACCCGAAACGTTCGTTTATCGCCGTCGCGCATTGCGACACGCCCATCCCCTGGGGACGGCACGACATTCGCTTTGCTCTCATGATCGGCATCACACAGGACGATATGGGGCTTTTCCGAGACGTGCTCGACCTTATCATCGAGGTCTTTAGTAACGTTGAGAACACCATGCGGCTCCTTCAGACAGACGCCTACGACGAATTCGTTGATACTTTCTGCCGCGGCATGTCGTAGACGATGCCCCGTGGCGCCACTCCCTCCCGACATCCTCCGACGTTTACCCAGATAAAACCTGCCAAAATAAACCTGTCCCCTTTTGCGGGTTTCGGGGTAACAAGGGCTTGCACTTTAGCGTGCGACAGCGGATAATGCCGAACACTCAACAATACGCTTATTGCTCTTTCTATAGATTGAGGAGGCCCCTATGGCCATGGAATTCAAACGCAAGTTGCCGATCCCCATGGAGATCCGCGAGGAAATGCCGCTTTCTGCCGAGCTTACCGCCAAAAAGCAGGCATTTGACGCCGAGGTCGCCAAAGTCTTTACCGGCGAGGACGCACGCAAGGTGCTCATCATCGGCCCGTGCTCTGCCGACCGCGAGGATTCGGTCCTCGAATACATGAACCGACTGGCCAAGACCGCCGAGGAGGTCAAGGACAAGCTCATCATCATTCCGCGCGTCTACACCAATAAGCCGCGCACCAAGGGCACCGGTTACAAGGGTCTTCTGCACAACCCCAATCCCGAGGCTCCCGATGACCTGCTCGAGGGCGTCAAGGCAATCCGCCATATGCACCTGCGCGTTATTGAGGAAACGGGCTTCTTCACCGCCGACGAGATGCTCTATCCCTCCAACTACCAGTACCTCGTCGACTTGCTGAGCTATGTTGCCGTGGGCGCACGCTCGGTCGAGAACCAGGAGCATCGCCTGGTGTCGAGCGGCATTTCGGTACCCGTCGGCATGAAGAATCCCACTGCTGGCTCTACCACCGTTATGCTCAACTCCATTTACGCCGCACAGGCGCACCAGAGCTTCATCTTCCGCAACTGGGAGGTCGAGTGCGACGGCAATCCGCTCGCGCACGCCGTTATGCGTGGCTACATCGGTCTCGATGGGCGCACCTACCCCAATTACCACTACGAGCACCTGGAGCGCCTGGCCGAACGCTACACCGAGCACGCCGGCTATGCCAATCCCGCAGCGATCATCGACTGCAACCACGACAATTCGGGCAAGCGTCCGCTGGAGCAGTATCGCATTTGCAAGGAAGTGCTCGACAGCTGCCGCCGCAACGAGTCCATCTCCAAGCTGGTCAAGGGCTTTATGATCGAGTCTTACCTTGAGGACGGCAACCAGCCGGTCGATGGCGGCGTCTTCGGCAAGTCGATCACCGATCCGTGCCTGGGCTGGGAAAAGACCGACTACCTCATCCACGAGATCGCGGAGCGTATTTAGTTACGCGGTTTTACCAAACGCCGTAACGGCTCGACGCTGCGCGGGCCGCATTTGGACAATCTGACGTTCAACTTCAAGCGCGCGACCAGAAGGTCGGCGCCCTTTCGTTTGATGTGGCAGTTAGGGACGCTCCTTTTCTGCCGGCAGTTTGGGACACTCCTTGGGTAGCCGTTGGGGACGTCCCCAACGACTATCTGGGCAAACGTCCAAACCGCCGTAAGGGAGTTGCCTTCCCTCGCGGCGGTCTTCTAGCAGAAAAACCAAGTGAGTAGGCTTTTTGCAGGAGTCTAAGCACACCCTAAAACGCCACGGCTCTGACCTGCGGTTTTATTGAGCATTTGTCGCGATGTGCTCGGCAGGTTCAAAAAAGTCTACTCACTTGTATCTGAGACGCACCAGATTGGCAAAAACCGCCGCGAAAGGGCCCCTGGTCCCTTCGCGGCGGTCATACGCCTCTGATTTTGCGACCGTTTTGCCCGCTTGTTACTCGCTGTAGCGGGTAGCGATGGCAGCTTGTACCATGCCGGCGCTCATGAGGTAGGTCACCAGGAAGTAGCCACCGTATGCTGCCAGGAAGATTGCGCAGGTGAGGCCCACGGTGCCGCCGATGCTCATATTTCCGAAAATGCTCACCAGCTCGATGATCACCTTAAGTGCCACAAAGGAGTGCGCCAGGCCCACTGCCAGCGGGAACAGGAAGAATACCGCTTGCTGCGCCATCACCGAATGGCGGATCTGGCGGTCGTCGCAGCCGATCTGCGCCAGCACGCGATAGCTGCGGCTGCCGTCGGCCACGTTGG
This sequence comes from Collinsella sp. CLA-ER-H3, assembly GCF_040092425.1. NCBI lineage: Bacteria > Bacillati > Actinomycetota > Coriobacteriia > Coriobacteriales > Coriobacteriaceae > Collinsella > Collinsella sp. CLA-ER-H3. The sequence goes on along the minus strand of NZ_JBBNLP010000001.1, from coordinate 116,360 downwards.
AGAGTTGCTGGATCGACAGAATCGCCGCGCATGCAACGACCAATACAAAGCCGATGTAGATGGCTAGGTAGCTAATAAGACCGTTCATTTGCGCTGCTTGCGTGTACATCTCGGAGCGTGTGATGAAGATTCCCCATGACCCCGGCTCCTTGCCGTCAACGAGCAGATTGTCGAGCACAGTGTATTTAATGCTCTCGTCTGCCTCGGTCGTATCCATCCCCTGTTTGTAATTAACGAGCAGGCTACTGGAATACGGCTGCAGATTAAGTTGGGACAACAGCTCGTCGGCAACGACGACGGTACCCGGATTACTGCCCATCGCCGAGTTGGCGATGGCCGCCGTGTCCTTGTCCGACTTATCGGTTGCGGGCTTGAGCTCATGCCCGCCCAAGGTAAGGGTATGGCCGCCGGCCATGTATTTGGTGTACAGGTCGCCCAGCTCACCGCCCATATCACACGTAAGCAGGTACTGGTCGCGGCCAATGCTCACCGGCTCCTCGCCCATCATCTGGCGCAGTTTGTTGTACTGGCTTGCCGGCGTCACAAACAGACCCATCGTATCGGCATTGCTACCCCCGAGCGCCTTGGGAAGCCTTTTGCCCATGGTCTTGCACATCTCACCCGCAGACACCGAAGGGTTCGAACCGCCAAACGGGTAACTCAGATACGAATCGATCTGCACATGCTCACCGGCAACATCGGCGATATTGACCTTCTTGCCGGTCTCGTCGTTGTTGTCCGCCGACTTGCCCTTGCCGTGCCATGCGGAGTACAAATCGACCGTTGTATCGGCCAGCACCATGCGATCGGCCTCAGACGGATTGACATACTCTTTGTAGTAGTCGAGCGTATCGGGCGTGTAATAGACATACGTCTGAGACACGTCAACAGGGTTATAGCGCTCCAGGTTTTCGTTCATCACGTTGGCGATCGACATACCGCACGTCACCGAGGTAATGGCGAGGAACAGAATCATCGCGATGACACCCATCGAAAAGCACACCGTATTGACCTTGGCCGAAAGCTGACGCACGGTAAACATGTTGAGGCCGCGCCAATACACGCTGCGCAGGCTCTGCAGCAGCTTGATAAGCATGCCCGAGAGTCCCCAGAACAGCGCAAAGGTACCAACGGTAACCATAGCGGTCGTAATGCCAAACTGGCTCATGGCCTCTTGCAGCTTGCTGTCCGTCGCGGTTAGCGGGAATCCATCACGCAGCAGACGGTAATAGGCCACGCCCACCAGCACCACGCCCACGGCAAAAATGGCAATCGCGATCCAGGGGTTGCGTGTCTTGATGCTCTCGTTGCGACGCTCGGCACCCATAAGCTCGATGAGTTTGGTACGACGAACGGCACGAAGGTTCAGCAGTAGCGTGAGCACAAACATTACGAGCATGCAGGCAAGGGTCAGGTTGAACGCATGCACCGAGAAAAAGAAGTGGAAATTGGCAATCTGTGTCTTAAAGAGCGAGGCCGTAAAGAACGTCATGAGCTGGGAGAGTCCCACACCCAGCACAATGCCGGCGACAAAGGCCACGACCGATACTATCACGGTCTCGAGCGCCATGATCGTGGCGACGCGCCCGCGCCCCATGCCGAGCACCTGGTACAGGCCAAACTCCTTCTTGCGGCGTTTCATGATGAAGTTATTGGCATACACCATCAAAAAGGCCATGACACCGGCCAAAAAATACGTCAGGTAGCCGAGCATGCTGCCCATAACCTGCGCCAAGCCCTCTTCATCGATTCCGGCGATGTCGACCTGCATCGAGATGGTGTTAAAGGCATAGAAGACCGTGACGCCCAGAGTGAGCGTCAAAAGGTAGACGAGGTAGTCGCGGCCGGCGCGGCGGACGTTGCCCCAAGCGAGTTTACAGAGCTTCGTAGCCCTCACCGCCCATCATGGCAACGACCTCCATAATGCGGTCGAAGAACTCTCGGCGATCGGTGTCGCCGCGGCGCAGCTCGGTGAAGATCTTGCCGTCGCGGATAAACAGCACACGGCTCGTGTAGCTGGCGGCAAAGCTATCGTGCGTGACCATGAGCACCGTGGCGCGCAGGCGGCGATTCAGGGCCTCCAGGCTCTCGAGCAGCAGGCGAGCGCTCTTGGAATCGAGGGCGCCGGTAGGCTCGTCGGCCATGATCATGGTGGGGTCGGTGACGAGCGCACGAGCCGCGGCAACGCGCTGCTGCTGACCGCCGGACATCTGGTAGGGATACTTGTCGAGCACCTGACTAATGGACAGACGCGCGGCCACATCCTGCACTCGGGTCGAGATCTCTGCCGAGTTTGTGCGGGCGATGGTGAGCGGCAGGGCGATGTTCTCGCGTGCCGTGAGCGTATCGAGCAGGTTGGAGTCCTGGAAGATAAAGCCGAGCTCCTCGCGGCGGAACTGCGAAAGCTTAGCCTGCTTCATGCGTGTTACGTCCTGCCCGTTGATGCGGATCGTGCCACTTGTGGCGCTATCGATGGTCGACACGCAGTTGAGCAACGTCGACTTGCCCGAGCCCGAAGCGCCCATGATGCCAACAAATTCGCCGCGGTTGACGGTAAAGCTGACGTCGTTGAGCGCGCGGGTCACGTTGCCCAGCGCTCCATATACTTTTTCGAGATGCGCGACCTCCAGTACCGGGGTCGCCATGTGCGTGGTTTGCATACCGAGTCCTTTCTTGCGATTAGTCTACGGCATCTATAGTCGCAAGAAGACGAGTCGGCTACCATCGATATGGCTTACGCTTGCCTTACCGTTGTGTAAGGTACGGGTAGCTAGCCTGCCACGCGTTGATGTTGAGAGAGGACTCCTGTTGAAGACTGTTCATGTTGCCGCTGGGATCATTCGCAAGGATGGATCTGATAAGCTGCTTGCCGTGCAGCGCGGCTATGGCGACATGCAGGGACTTTGGGAGTTTCCCGGTGGCAAGCTCATGCGCGGCGAGACACCCGAAGACGCCGTACGCCGCGAGCTCATGGAAGAGCTGCAGGTCAAAGTCACCAACCTGCGCGATTTTTACACCGTTGAGTATGACTACCCCGATTTTCATCTCTCGATGGAGTGCTACTACTGCTCGCTCGCCGATGAATCCGACGAGCCCCAGAAGCATGACCGTCAGCTTGATATCCGTTGGATTCCGCGCACCTCGCTTGCCACGGTGAAATGGATGCCCGCCGACAAAGGGCTTATCGATGCGCTGATTGAGTTGAAGGAAGATCGGCTTGAGACCAACGGCGCTGTCAACGACGCCGAGGCCACCACGACCGATGAGCCCGCCACCAAACCCAAGCGCGCACCTAAGCGCCGTAGCAAAAAACGCCCCAAGCCTGGCCTGCTGGACGGCATCGACACCTCGGACCTCTCCGCTGACGAGCGCGAACTGGTCCGCCGTCGCGCCGCCATAAAAAAGTCCATGAAGGGCAACAAGCGCGCCAACACCAAGCCCGAGCTGCTCGTTCGCCAGCGTCTGCGCGCCGCGGGCCTTACGGGCTATCGCTTGGAATGGAAGGTTCCCGGCAAGCCCGACATCGCCTTCCCCGGGCGCAAGATCGCCATCTTCGTCAACGGTTGCTTTTGGCACCGCTGCCCCAAGTGCAACCCTAGCCAGCCCAAGCGCAACGTTGAGTTTTGGGAGGCAAAGTTCCGTCGCAACGTCGAGCGCGACCAAGCAGCCATCAACGCACTTACCCAAATGGGCTGGACGCCCATCACCGTCTGGGAATGCGAGCTCAAAAAAGACCGCATCGACGCCACGATGGAAAAGGTCATCGAGCAGGTGCGGGCCGCAGAGCCGCAGCGCTAGGAACGAGCCGTCCACACGCCCCACACAGGCAAGTCACATCCGCGCCACAAACCTTAGAAAGCCCTTAAGCTCAAAACCTTTCAAGAGTGTTACTCAATACCTATGACCTGCGGTTTCATGGTTACATCAAACCTCATTAAGCCTTTCTTTAGCGCTTCTTTGCAGCAGCCGCGGCATAATACTGCCAACGCACGGGACCTAGCAGCACACCCGTGCGCAATCTTTTGGTGGACATCGAGGAGGCCGCATAAGCATGCATTCTTCCAATGACGCAGCACAGCAGCCATCCCTAAAACATGCAGACCTTTTCTCCTTCCCCCCGACACAGAGAGACGGCCTCCTCGACTCCCCCACCACAAAAACCAAGCGCTCAGCCGATCAGAGCCTCAACTTACGAGCATCCTTCGAAAAGCTCCAAGCATCCCTAGACAAGGCGTTCCCCGAACAGGCAAGAGCAATCTAAGCCCATCGCGCTTTATACTGATGCCATGCGAAACATGGATCACATAGAATTGCACCGCGGAGGACGCGAGGAAGCGTTTCCCGAGACCGCCGAAGACTGGCCCTATATTGCCGAACGCGCAGAATTCGCTCGCTATCCGGGCAATTCCGTCCCCTGGCACTGGCATTCCGAAGTTGAGCTTTTCTACATGGAGCAGGGAGCGATTGACTATCGAACGCGCGCGGCTCATGAGCACGTACGCTTTGAGGAAGGGTCCGCCGGCTTTATCAACGGCGGCGTTTTGCACAGCACGCTGCAATCACCCAATTCGGCACCAGCCATTCAAATGTTGCATATCTTTCAGCCGTCGATGCTCGGCGATCCCGCGGGACGCCTTCAAAAGCGCTATATCAACCCATTGCTGCAATGTCGAGGCGTCGATGTGCTCAAATGGTCGCCCACCAACCCCGACGATATGCCCTTTATCGATTTGCTAAAGAGTTCCTTTAACCACGACCTTCAACGGCCGCAGAACGAGATGGCACTTCGGAATAGCTTGTCAGAGCTCTGGATTCAGATTTACGCCAAGGCCGAACCGCTCTTTTCCTCCGACAACGCCTCTTGGATGACCAACCGCGACGTACAGTTCAAGGCAATCCTGGACTATATCCGCGCAAACTATGCAGCCGCTATAGATGTGCCCCAGATGGCATCTGCAGCCGGCGTAAGCGAAAGAGAGTGTTACCGCATTATCGAAGCTTGCGCAGGAACGACCCCGGCGGCATATCTGCGCGCATACCGCGTAAACCGTGCTTGCGAACTTTTGGCACACACCACGCGAACGGTCCAGACAGTCGCGCGCCAATGCGGCTTTGCGACAGCAAGCCATCTTGGCCAGGTATTTAAAGAACAAATGGGATGCACTCCTTCGAGCTATCGAGCAGCGAGGCAGAATCTCGATAGTACCAGGCAGAAATCCCGCTAGCCCTTCTTCTGTCACTGCATCAAACTTGCAGGCAAACAACGGATAGGAGCTACTATATGAAGTACTTTGACTATATCGTGTTTGACGTTGATGGGACATTGGCAGATACAGAAGAAAGCGTGCTGTCATCGCTTGGCCAGATTGTCCAAGAAGAAACCGGCAAAACGCTTCCCCGACACGAGCTTGAATTTGCCCTCGGAATACCCGGCAAGAACGCCCTTGAGAAACTTGGGATCTACTCGCAGGCAACGTTGAATCGCTGGTGCCAAGTTGCTGCCAGCTTTAAAAGCACCATCAGCGTGTTTCCCGGCTTGCACGAAGTTATCGCAACACTCTCCGACAACGGCTGCAAACTTGGCATCGTCTCCTCACGCGCGCGCGACGAATACGCAGAAGAAATTGCACCCCTTGGCTTCGATAAGTATTTTGAGCACATCATCCTTGTCGAAGACACAACCGAACATAAACCCGCACCCGCTCCCATGCTCGAATATCTCCGGCGTACGGGCGCGAATCCTGGCAACGTCGTCTACGTTGGCGACACCGTCTACGACGAACAATGCGCAACTTCGGCAGGAGTCAGTTTTGCCAGAGCGGCATGGGGATCACACCAAGACATCCCAAACGCCACCTACAACCTCAAAACCCCCAACGACCTGCTAACCCTAACAACCAAGTAACCCCCGCGCCCCACCCTTTCAGCCCCAACGCCACAAGGGCGATTGAGCAGGACGGCTTGGGCGGGTCCCGTACTTAGTTTCCAAAATCATTCCGCAGCGCGAAGGCTTCTTATTATTTTTCCGCCCTAACGCCACAAGGGCGACGACCTCGAGAAGGTCAACTTGGGAGGGACGAGGGCTTAGTTCCCCAATCTTTCCGCAGGGGGCAAAAAGCCTCGCCGCACGAAGTGCGCAGCGAGGCTTTTTGCATGCCCGAGGACGATTGGGGGACTAAGCCCTCGTCCCTCCCCGGGATATGTAGCGAGCCGGAGTACCCTTGCTGTTACTCTGCTTTGCCCACGGAGTTGAGGTTGGTCATGCGGATCTTAACCAGCTCGGTGATCTCACGCATGCCCTCCTTGGCCGGCTTCTTGGGATCGAAGCAGGCGGGGTTCTCGGCCATGTAGGCCATGAAGCCCTTGGTGTAGGCCTGACGCAGCTCGGTAGCGTAGTTAACCTTGCAGATGCCGTTCTTCACGGCCTCGGCGACCTGCTCATCGGGCACACCGGAGGTGCCATGCAGAACCAGCGGCACGTCGACGGCGTCGCGGATGGCCTTGACCACGGACTGCTCGATGTGCGGATCGCTCGTGTACACACCGTGGCTGGTGCCAACGCCAATAGCGAGGGAGGTGCAGCCAGTGCGCTCGACGAACTCCTTAGCCTCGGCAGGATCGGTGTAGGGGCTCTCGCCCTCAACCGCGGGACCGTCGTCCTCCTTGCCGCCAACCTTACCGAGCTCGGCCTCGACGGGCACGCCCATGGCGCAGCCAGCGTCGGCGACGGACTTGGTCAGGGCGATGTTGTCCTCGAAGGACTCGTGCGAACCGTCGATCATGACAGAGGTGTAGCCCGTGCGGAAAGCCTGCATGCAGCGGTCATAGCCATCGCCGTGATCGAGGTGCAGAGCGACGGGCACGGAAGCGCGCTCGGCGGCAGCCTTGACCATACCGTAGAAGTAGTCCAGACCAGCGGTCTTGATGGTGCCCGGGGTGGTCTGCATGATGACGGGGGACTTGGTCTCCTCGGCGGCGGCCAGAACGGCCATAACAAACTCGAGGTTCTCGACGTTGAACGCGCCGACGGCGTAGTGGCCAGCCTGAGCGTCCTTGAGCATCTTTTCGGTGGTAACAAGTGCCATGAGCGTTTGCTCCTCTCCCTCGCCCGCATCCGGACATCGGGCGTAGTTGTTCACAAGGCGTTTTACCTTGCGTTTTGCTGCGCTCATTGTATGAAAATCGATGGTGTCGCACGCATGAGATATCACCGGCACACAGGTCAAGACGCTCGTTTTTGAAAAGCAAACGGAAGAGATTCGCACCGGATTCCTCTATACGACATTGCAGTTTTCAAGCGAATCATCTTTCTTTTATAGAAAAGATAAGTAATCGAAAGGTGTTTTCTTACTCAAAAAGAAAATGAACGAAAATGGACTCAACACAATTCCTGCAAATTTCAGTTGAGGATGGAGCAGCTATGGCCCATGTAACAACCCGAGCCTTCGCCGATGAGCGTCGTGCCGCCATCATGGAGATGCTTGAGCATAACGCCTCGGTGCAGGTAGCAGAAATCGCCCAGACCTTTGGCGTGTCCTCCGTCACCGCCCGCGCCGACCTAGACGCGCTCGCCGAAGCAGGCAAGCTGCGCCGCACACATGGCGGCGCTGTGTCGCTCCACAAACGCCTAACCGTCTCCACGCAGGATCGCCGCATCAATGTCAACGTCGCCGCCAAGCAGGCCATCGCGCAAAGCGCCATCGAGCTCGTCAGTGACGGCGACACGTTGCTCGTCGACTCGGGCACCACGGCGCTCGAGTTCGTCCGGCTCCTCGATCAGCGCGACGGTATCACCGTCATCACGGCCGACATTACCATTGCCGATTACATCGACGAGAGCATGCCCTCAGTCGATGTCGTCATGCCGGGCGGGGCGCTGCGCAAAGGCCATCGTTATCTGTACGGACCGCTCACTATGCAGGCGCTCCAAATGGTCCACGCCGATCTTGCCGTCATGTGCCCTGGAGCTTTTGTTCCCGGCTGCGGCTTTACGACCGACTTTCCCCAGATGGCTGAGACCAAAACGGCTATGATCGCCGCAGCCCATCAAAGCGTCGCCCTCATGGACGCCAGCAAGGTTAACGGACGCGGTATGTATCGTTTTGCCGAGCTTGCCGACGTCGACACCATCGTGATGGACTGTGATCCCGATGGCGCCGTCGCCACCTCAATCGCCGAGACCGCCGACGACGCCCGCCCGAATCTCGTCATCGCCGGCGCTTAAACAAAAACCACCACAAAGGTACCTTTGTGGTGGTTTTGCTCGTTAAAAGCGAGATATCGCTACTTGGACAGCTCGTCAGCAAGGACCTCGATCTGAGCGCGCGAGGCGTCGTTGAGCGAACCCAGCACGGTCACCTTGTTCTGCGCCAGGGTGATGTCCTTCATGCCCTCGAGCTCCTTGGTCATAACCTTGGCAGCGGTGGGCGCCCAGGAGCCGGCCTCGACGAGTGCCACCGTACGGTTCTGATAGGCGTGCTCGGCAAGCGTATGGATAAAGGTGCTCACGAACGGGAAGATCTCGCCCTGATAGGTAATGGAAGCGAGCACCAGACGGTCATAGCGGAACGCATCCTCAACCGCCTCGGCCATATCGTCGCGAGCTAGGTCAAAGACGGAGACCTTCTGACCGCGGGCCTCGAGCGCAGAAGCGAGCTCCTCAACGGCAGCCTTCAGATGACCATACACACTCGCATAGGCAATCGTGATGCCCTCGTCCTCGGGCTGATAGCTCGACCAGGTGTTGTAGGTGTCGAGGTAATAGCCCAGGTTCTCGCTAAGAACAGGACCGTGAAGCGGGCAAATAATCTGGATGTCCAGATTGGCGGCCTTCTTAAGCACGGCCTGCACAAACTTGCCGAACTTTCCCACGATGCCAAAGTAGTAACGGCGCGCTTCGCAAGCCCAGCCCTCGGGATCCTCGATGTCGTTGGCGCCAAACTTGCCAAAGCCGTCGGCGCTAAAGAGCACCTTGTCGGTGGACTCGTAGGAGAAAAGCACCTCGGGCCAGTGCACGTTGGGGGCGCCGACAAACGTCAGGCTGTGACCGCCCAGATCGAGCACGTCGCCATCTTTGACGACCATCTTACGCTCGGGGAAGTCGGTGCCAAAGTAGTTGACCATCATGCGGAAAGCACCCATGCTGGCCACAATCTGCGCCTGGGGATAGCGCTCCATAAAGGCGGCGATACCGGCGGAGTGATCGGGCTCCATATGATGGACAACCAGGTAGTCGGGCGTGCGGCCATCGAGCACGGTCTCGAGGTTACCGAGCCACTCGTCGACAAAGCCAGCGTCGACCGAATCGGCGACAGCGATTTTATCGCCCAAGATAACGTAGCTGTTATATGCCATACCGTTCTCGGACACGTCGTACTGGCCCTCGAACAGGTCAATGTCGTGATCGTTGACGCCAATGTAGCGGATATCCTTGGTGATCTCCATCAGGCAAAGCCTCCTAGATAGACAAAAGAGCTCGTCTATCATAGCACTCGTCTTTAGAGCCACAGCTATCTGCCGGCAACCTTACCGATTGTTATTTAGGCGGAATATACCGCCGTTGACCTGCAAAAACTATACGCGATGAGCTGCCGTGGTATGTCGAACGATGAGCTGGCCGGGAATACGAATAGCAACGGTTTTGCCCGCCGTACCTGCCTCGGGAACCGCATGCTCGAATACCTCGCGTCCGCGCTGATGCAGATCGAATCGCACAGTCGTGAGCTCGTTATGCGCGACAAAGTCGTCGAGCGAGTCATCGACGCCCACCACGCTCACGTCCTCGGGCACGCGCAGACCGCTATCGCGCAGCGCTGCAATCGCGCCATTTGCCATCTGGTCGTTTGCCGCATAGATCGCCGTCATGGTGCGGTCGTTCTCGGCCAGATATCTGCCGGCCTCGTAACCGCTGTTGGCAGACCAGTCGCCCTCGAGCGGCTCTGCCGGCTCGATGTGTTTACGCTCGAGTGCATCCTGCCAACCGGCGCGACGAAATTGCTCGTCGACCGAGAACGACGGGCCACCGATATAGCGAATCTGCTCGTGTCCCAGCTCAAACAGGTGATCCATAAGCAATAGCGAGCAGCCGTAATGGTCGGAATCGACCGTGGTCACGCGCGGATGCGCGTACATGGTGACGATAACCGTGCCAATGCCCGGCAGTGGATTGAACGTCTCAAAATCGGGAGCCATACGGCTCATGCCGATAATGATGCCGTCCACGGGCAGCGCGGCCATACGACGCGTGGCCTCGGCAAGCGAAAACTCCTCGGTCTTGGACATCTCGACCAGCGTGATGGCGCAATTATGCTCGCGAGCAGCGCTGGCGATCCCGTCGATCATTGAGAGGTTGCCAAACTTGGTGACATCGTTGACGCACAGACCGACCGAATGGTAACGGCCGTCGCGCAGCGAGCGACCGGCATAACTCGGACGAAATCCGAGCTCTTGCATAGCGGCCTGCACGCGCTGGCGCGTCTGCTCGTTGACGTTAGGAAGGCCGTTGGCAACGCGCGAAACCGTCTGCTGCGAAACACCGGCAGCGCGGGCAACGTCGGCCATGGAAACCGGGCGCGTACCTGTATCGTTGGAAGGGCGCCTTGCCACAAAATCACCTTCGCTCTCGCAAGATCTGAATAGCGTGAATGTCGGCCCGAGCGGAAGCACGCCCCGCACCGAGGCCCGCTATCGTCGGACGCATGTTAACGTACTCTACTTTTTCTATCAGCGGTTCTTTTGCTCCATATGTCCATACGGCTACACCGTTCACGGCCGAAAATCTACCGATTACCAGATTCTCAGAAATAGATATGCGTTGTGTTATGAGTACGTTAACATACCTATTAACGTGCAGCGCTGCGACCGTCTGGTTTGTGGTGCTCAAAATTGTTAACGTACTCATAATGACACGGACCAATCTCTCCCGCGTCAAGGAAAGGACCCATATGACCGCCCCCGACGAAAAGACACTCACCACGCTCACCAGGCTGTTCGAGGAGGAGTTTGGCCCCATCGGCGACCGCCAGGTGCTCTACGTACACGCGCCCGGGCGTTCCGAGATCAGCGGCAATCACACCGATCACGAGGGCGGTCACGTTATCGCCGGCTCGCTCGATGTCGCCGTCGACGGCATCGCCGTGGCAACCGACTCCAACAAGGTCCGTGTCGCCGACGAGGGCTATCCTACGTTTGAGATCACGCTCGACACGCTGGATGTTCAGGAGTCCGAGAAGGGCACGTCCGCAAGCCTCGTGCGTGGTATGGCCCACGAGGTCGCAGCGCTTGGTGTTGAGCCCAAGGGCTTCGACTTTGCCTTTACCTGCTCCGTCCCTTCGGGCGGCGGTCTTTCGAGTTCTGCTGCTGTCGAGGCGGCATACGGCCGCGCCATGGAAACCCTCTGGGGCTCACCCGCAATTGAGCCCGTCGCACTCGCCCAGATGAGCCAGCGCACCGAGAACAACTACTATGGCAAGCCCTGCGGTCTTATGGACCAGGCCGCCGTTTGCTTGGGCGGCCTTGCCTACATGGACTTTGAGGACCAGGCTCAGCCTAAGACCCAGAAGCTCGAGCTCAACTTTGAGGATCACGGCTATGCGCTCGTGCTCGTTAAGGTCGGCGCCGACCACGTGGCAGCCACCGACGACTACGCCGCCGTTCCGCGCGAGATGCAAGACGTCGCCGCCGAGTTTGGCAAGGCACGCCTGTGCGAGGTAAACGTTGCCGATTTTGACGCCAAGCTCCCCGAGCTGCGCGCCAAGCTGGGCGACCGTGCCTGCCTGCGCGCCGTTCACTACTGGTACGAGAACGGCCTGGTCGATAAGCGCTGGGCGGCCCTGAACGCCGGTGACATTGACCAGTTCCTGGTCCTGACGCGCGAGTCCGGCGCCAGCTCTGCCATGTACCTGCAGAACGTTGTTGCCAAACTGGGTGCCGAGCAACCTTCCATGTACGCGCTTGCTCTTGCCGAGCATGTGCTTGACGGCCGCGGCGCCGTCCGCATCCACGGCGGCGGCTTTGGTGGCACCATCCAGGCCTTTGTGCCGCTCGATCTGGTCGACACCTTCATTACCAAGATGAACGGCTGGCTGGGCAAGGGCTCTGCCCGTCACTACGCCATATCTGACAAGGGGGCTTACGCGGCATGGCTGTAATGACTGACGTGCGCGAGGCCGCGCAGAACCTGATCGAATACGCTATCCACCGATCGATGATCGGCCAGGACGATCGCATCTGGGCATACAACACCATTCTGGAGTGCATAGGCGCCACGGGTCCCGCGCTCAACATGACCTGGGCGCTGCAGAACGAGAAGCTCTCGCTCTTGCACCCCGATACGCTCCCCGATTTTGACCTGGAGGGCACGCTTGCCGCGCTTTCCGAGGTCGCCGTTGCCAGCGGTGCCGCCGAGGACACGGCATCGGGCCGCGACCGCATCGCCATGCGCATCATGGGCGCGCTGATGCCGAGACCTTCGGTTGTAAACGAGGAATTCAACGGCCGCATGGGCGTCAACGAGCCCCGCGCCGCGACCGACTGGTTCTACGGCCTGTGCTGTGACGCCGGTTACGTGCGCCGCGCCGCCATCGCGCGCAACATCAAATGGAGCACTTCCACCAACTGGGGTGACCTGGAGATCACCATCAACCTGTCAAAGCCCGAAAAGGACCCGCGCGATATTGCCGCAGCCGGTGCCGCCAAAAACACGGGCGAGAAGTATCCCGCCTGTCAGCTCTGCATCGAAAACGAGGGCTACCCCGGACGCTCCGCCGCAGCCGACGGCGGTGCTCACCCCGCCCGCCAGAATCTGCGCGTTATCCCCATCCAGCTCGACGGCGAGCGCTGGGGCTTCCAGTACAGCCCGTACGCGTACTTTAACGAGCACTGCATTGCCATGAGCTCCGAGCATCGTCCGATGCACGTCGACCGCAAAGGCCTGACCTGCCTGCTCGATTTTGTGGACCTGTTCCCGCATTACTTCATCGGCTCTAACGCCGACCTGCCCATCGTGGGCGGCTCGATTCTTTCGCACGACCACTTCCAGGGCGGCGCGCACGAGTTCCCCATGATGCACGCCGCCGAGGTCTCGCAGTTTAGCGTGCCCGGTTTTGACCAGGTCAGCGGTACCGTGCTGCAGTGGCCGCTCTCGGTGCTGCGCCTACGCTCGCATGACCGCGCTCAGCTGCTCGACGCTGCCGAGAAGATTATCCTCGCCTGGCGCGAGTGGACCGATGAATCGGTGGGCGTCATCGCGCACACAGCCGATGGCGTGGCCCACAACACCGTGACGCCCGTCATCCGCCGCGTCGACTCCCGCGGCAATGCCGGCGGCGAAATCTACGAGGCCTACCTGGCGCTTCGCTGCAACATCACGACCGACGAGCATCCGCTGGGCGTGTTCCACCCGCATGCCGAGTATCACCACATTAAGAAGGAGAACATCGGCCTGATCGAGGTCATGGGTCTGGCGATTTTGCCGCCGCGCTTGGTTCCCGAGCTCGGCGCTGTCCGCGAGCACCTGCTGGCGGCCAAAGCCGATACCAACTACGACCTTGCCAGCGCGCTCGAGGGCGACGGCCTTTGCCGCAGCCACGCCGCATGGGCCGAGGACGTTTTTGCCCGCCGCGCCGACGAGCTTACGGCCGACAACGCCATCGATATCCTGCACGAGGAGGTCGGCGTGGTGTTTGGCCACGTACTCGACAACGCCGGCGTCTTTAAGTGGGACGAAGCCGGCCGCGCCGCCCAACAGCGCTTTATTGACTCGCTGTAAGGATCCCTTGGGGACGGAGGAAAACGGATCATTTCGTCTTCAAGACAACGGCGCCCGCCGGCAACATCGCCGACGGGCGCCGTTTTTGAGTGTAGTCGTCGGGGACGTTCTTAAACGACTAGTCATTAAAGAACGTCCCCGACGACTAATGACTCGAGCGTGGAAAATCTCCCACTTTGAGCTCGTATGGGCACCAAAAGCGGGAGATTATCCACGCTCATTCTATTAGGAGTCGCAACCGCTACAACTCTACGACTTCAACGCTGTTGTAGATCTCGTCCCAGCGGTCCATGACCAGGTGGCCGGTCTTGGGATCCATGGCGTTGAGCTTGCCGCAGGTATTGGCGGTCTTGAGCACCGTGACGTCGTCGGCACCAGCAGCAATGGCATGCGCAAAGCCGGCGATGGTCGAGTCACCGGAACCCGTCGCGTTCACAGCCGCAATCGCGGGCGTCTTGGCGCGGAACGCGCGGCCCTCATGGAAGCCCACCGAACCGGCAGCACCCATCGAAACGACAACCCAGGGAATACCGGCAAAGCGGCCATCGGAGGCAAGCGCCTCGCGCAGGGCATCGACATCGTCGGTCGTAAAGGACGTACCCAGCAGGCCGTTGATCTCGGTCAGGTTGGGCTTTACGAGCTCAGGCTTAGCGTCGGACTCCAGCGCGGCCTCCAGCGATGCACCCGAGGTGTCGAGCAGCACCTTGGCGCCCGCCTCCTCGGCAATCTTGACGAGCTCGGCATAGTAACCGGCATCGACGCCACGCGGCAGCGAACCCGAAAGCGTCACGACGTCCGCCTTCGCTGCAAGCTCGGCGAACTTAGCCGTAAAGGCCTCGAGCTCGGCCGGGGCGATCTGCGGGCCGCTCTCCAGCAGCTCGGTCTGATTGCCCTCGTGCAGAATATTCAGGCAAATGCGCGTCTCACCGGCAATGGGCACAAAGTCGTTCTTGACGCCGTCGGCATCCATAAGCTCGGCCATATAGGCACCCATGTGGCCGCCGAGCAGGCCGGTCGCGAGCACATCGTCGCCCAACTGCAGCAGCACTCGGCTCACGTTGAGACCCTTGCCGCCAGCGGTCTTTTCGGGCGTCACGCGGTTAACATCGTCGATGATCAGCTTGTCGAGCTGATAGCGCGTATCAATCGACGGGTTCATGGTAACGGTCAGAATCATATTGAACTCCTGTTTCCGGGGCACGACGTGTGCGACCCCAAACATACGATAGCTCTTTAAAGGATCTCGATCTCAAAACCGCGGATGACGGTCTCCCCCGGCTTGGCAACCAGGCAGCCACGCTTGTGCTCAAGAATATCGTCCTCGTCGGAGCAGGTGGACAGGCCGCCCCACGGCTCAACTGCGACAAAGTCGCCCTCGGGCTTGCTCCACACAATCAGGTACGGCATATCGGGGAACGTCAAACGCACACCCTTGTCCTCGGTTTTCTTGGTCAGCGTAACCACGCGGCTCTCGAGCACGTCAAAGATAGTCTCCGCGAAGTCGAAGAGTTCGTGGGTCAGCGGCAGGTTCTGGTCGATCATAGGGTTCTTGCTGCGATGCTCAACATCAATCAAGCCCGTCGAGGGAACGGCAGTGCAGAGCTCGGTGGCCTCACGCTGCTCAAAACGGAGCTCGTAGTCGTCATAGGACTCGCCCTCGTCGAGCGGGCACTTAAAGCCGGGGTGACCGCCCACAAAGAACGGCATGTCCTCGGTGCCCTCATTGGTCACCTCGTACGACACGGCCACCTTTTCCGAATCGATCGTGTAACGAGCAACGATCTTAAACGGATACGGGTACTGCTCGAGCAACTCGGCATGGTCGGTAGAGCTTAGGCTCAGCGCAACCATGTTGTCGCTCTGTTCCTCGAGCTTCCACTCCTGTTTGCGCGCAAAGCCGTGGCGGGCGAGCTTTACCTCGCGGCCGCCCATGGTCGTTGCGTGACCGTCACGAAGGCCACCGCAGATCGGGAAACAAATGGGCGCCTGGCCCGACCAGACCGCCGGGTCACCCTGCCACAGGTACTCACGGCCGTTGGCCGCAATAGAAGTGAACGACCCGCCCGCCGTGCTCAGTGCTACGCGGATAGAACCGTTATCAAGAACAAACTCCATAGGAGCCTTCCCTTTCTTACGACAGCCCGCCAAGTCAATAGGGCTGATAGAAAACCGGCCCGCGCCCCCTCACAGAAACGCGAGCCGTCAATTGAAAAGCTGCAGAATGCCGGGTACCGCCAAGAGCGAAGCACTCAAGCCAAGCAAGCAAACGTGTTATCGGAGCAGCTAGCCCGCCAGATGGCTTCGCAGCGTCGACCCGTTACGCGGTTTGGTAAAACCGCGTAACCTCCTTAGTCGTGGTATTCGCCGCGGTCCCACTTCTCGAGGAACTCGTCAAAGAAGTGCGGGTCAGCCTGAGCCTCGGCGTCGGCCTTGTTGCAGGCGTCGATCTTGGCGATCAGGGCGTCGTGCTCGGGAGTCTTCTCGTAGGGCTCCTCAAGGAAGGCAAGCATGATGTCGGCCATCAGGAACTCGCCGGTGATCTTGCCGCCAAAGCCCACGATATTCGCGTTGAGCTCGCGGCGGGCATACAGGGCAGAGGTCATGTCGCGGACCAGGGCGCAGCGAGCGCCGGGAACCTTGTTGACGGCGTTGGTGATGCCGATGCCGGTGCCGCACAGGGCCACGCCAAAGTCGGCCTTGCCGCTGGCAACAGCCTCGCCCACGGCCTTACCGTAGATGGGATAGTGCGTACGGGTGTGGCTGTAGGTGCCGCAGTCGAGCACCTTGTAGCCAGCCTGCTCCAGGCGGTCGGCCAGATAGATCTTCTCGTCCGTAACGATATGGTCGCAACCGATTGCGATGGTCTTCTTCATCAGAACGTCCTTTCGTCTGAATTCACAAGTTGAGGTAGAAGTTCGAGTTCTCGGTGGCTCTCGTTAGGCCATCTTGTTGAGCATGTCGACACGGATCTGGTGACGGCCGCCGGCGTACTGGGCGCGCAGGAACTCGCGGGCGATCTTCTTGGCGACCTCGGTGCCCACAACGCCCGGGCCCATGGTGACCATGCGCGAACCGTTGTGCTCGCGGGTCATGTAAGCGGAACGCTCATCGGAAATGTTGGCGACGACCATGCCCTTGATCTTGACGGCGGCCATATAGGAGCCGACGCCGTACTTATCGAATGCGAAGCCCTGGGAATCCTTGTGCTCCAGCAGGTCCTTGGCAACGGCGGTCGCGGAATCGACAAAGTCCGCGGCAGGGGTCTCGGAATAGTCGACGACCTCGTGACCGTCGGCGATGAGCATCTCCTTGATGGACTCCTTCATCGACATACCGTCGGCATCGGAAGCGATTACAACCCTCATGACATCCTCCTTGAGAGATACGCAGGTGCGTAGTTTCTGTTTGGAAGTGTTGAATCGCGTTCAGGTCCGGGCATCTGAATGTGCGGTTCTTCACTGTTCATGTTTATTTGAACACATTCGAACATCGACTGCAACAACTATTTGTTTGTCTTTGTTCTTTTTTGAACAAAGACCGTTCACGGATGATTGTTGACCGTTTGGGATCAGGAACGGCCGGGCTTACCACGTATTCAACAAACAAAAAGGCGGCCGAGAACGCATCTCGGCCGCCCTTCGGCGGTATGCCCTGGTATATACAGCTGTTTTAGCTACTCGGACTGCCCTCCCTTTTTGGCGTGCTTGGACGGAGCGCTCAAGAAACGACCCGTCAAATAGTTCGCTGGACCGGAAATATCAATCCCCAGCAACACGTGCCCCAGCCACAAAAACGCCGCGAGCACCAGCAATGGGATAACACACGAGGTCACGATCATCACGATGACGCCTTCGATCAGATCGGTCACCTGTTGCACAATCTCATCGGTCATCTGCTTGGCGCCGCTGGTCACCGACGTGACAAGACCCGAGGCGCCGTCGGCAAGCTGCTCAAGCACGTTCTTGGACTCTGTGGACTCGACCTTTTTCTTGCTTGCCTTGGAGTTATCGCTATCTTCCGCACTCGCAGCGTCAGTCGCCTTTTGCTCAGCCGCTTCGATGCTCACTCGATACGTTTCGTCGACCTTTTGCGACACCCATACACTTGCAGGCACCAACGCCATGCCGATCATGGCGACCACCAGCACGCGCGTCGCCACGCGACGAAGGACGGCGCTGGTGCTCCAGCGTCCGTGAATGCCAAGCGACACCGCGAAGAGTACGAACGAGAACGGGATCAGGATGCCCAGACCAACCGACCACAAAATGGTCAGCAGGTATTTCTCGAGGTAGAGCACGGCAAGCACGATACCCAAGTTACCCGAAAGCTGCGCGAGCTGCTCGGCAACCGGCGTACCCGTATCACCCGGCAGCGCGGTAATACCCGCAGACAGCGCCACGCACGAGGTCGTGAGCGCCAGTACGTTACCTTTCTTTTGATCGATGACCTCGATGGTGGAGTCCCAAGTTTTGGTATCGGCGAAATGCGGACGAGCTACAAAGCCCGACAGCAGCGCCAGTACTACGAGCGCAACGATAAAGCCAATCTGCAGCTTTTTGTTTGCGCACACGACATCGGACAGGCTGGGCTGCAGCTCGGTTACCGTCGTGTGCTCGGTTATCTGGACAGGACGCCCATGAGCCATCTCGTGCGTGCCTCTCTTTTGAATCGATCCATTGTCCGGCATTTGGATACCTCCTCATTCCGGCCTGTATTGCGGATGGAAGTATACCCACCCAGCGAAAAACCGAACGGGAGGGCGTGCAGAAGCTCCATAACGCTGCTAGTCGAATAGTGCCATTTCAAAACTATGCCGGTTTACTACGATAAAACCGATAGGACCGACCACATTTGCTATTAGTAGAAAATGACAAGCGTTCTACCTGCGGTTTTGATAACGCTGTTCTTTCCATAGTTGAAAGAATGCGATTCATCGTAGTAAACCGGCATAGTTTTGTAACCGACAGGCCGATTCGGCAGCGCAGCAAACCCAATAACCCGTTTTCTTCCATCCTCAAAGGATCAAATGCATGGCAGGAGTGTCCCTAACTGCCGGCAGATAAGGAACGTCCCCAAGTGCCGGGTAAAAAGAAAAACCCTGCCGCGGATAGCGGCAGGGTTTTTGGAAGGGGACGAAGTTGTGCGGACTCGTTAGGCGAGCTTGGCCTCGAGCTCGGCGATACGCTTGTAGGCATCGATGGTAAAGCGGGTCTGCTTCTCCAGGATCATAGTGGTCATGAGGGTATCCTGAGCGTGAGCCATGATGAAGGTCATCTCCATCTCGCCACCGCCGGCCTCCTGCGAAAGCAGCTTGGTCTGCGTGTCGTGAGCGCCGATAAGTGCATCGCTGGCATCCTTGTGCAGTTGCTCGGCCTTCTCAAAATCACCCTCGCGAGCAGCATCGAGCGCTGCAAGCAGATCGGTCTGGGCGTCACCTGCGTATGCGACAATCTCGAATCCAACCATCGAGATTTCTTCTTTGGTTGCCATATTGCGTTCCTTTCACATATGAACCAACGGAGAGCATCGCGTCCGGGCATACGCGCTGCGCTGTGTATGACAGAAACAATAACATTCAAACAAAAAGGAACAATGCAAACCGTTATTTCGAGCCGTGAACGGTCTTTTTTCGCCCGTGAACGGTTTCCAAACCATTTCGAACAATATCAAACATGATTAGCGGAAACCCAAACAGGACCGCACCCTAACGCAAATCGCGTACCGTATCGCCCTCCACGAGCACGCCGGGGATCAGCATGTGCTCCACGCCAGACACAACGCCCTCGGCGCCGGCGATCTTGTCGACCGCCCACATGCCGACGCGCCTGTTGTCAAAGCGCACGGTGGCCAGGCGACGATCGGGCACGATGTCGCCCAGACTGTCATCAACACCCACCACACTCACGTCCTCGGGCACGTGCTTTCCGCGCGACTCGAGTCCGCGAATGCAGCCGTAGGCCATGGCGTCGTTAGAAGCATAAATGGCCGTACAGGTCGGATCGTCCGCCAGAGCCTGACCGGCAGCATACCCGCTCTGTGCCGTCCAATCGCCACGAACGAGTCGCGGCGGCTCAATACCATGTGCGTGCAATGTCTCGCGCCAGCCTTCCTCGCGTTGCATGCCCGAAAGCGAGCGCTCGGGACACGAGATGAAATGCACGGTCTTGTGCCCCTGCCTCAGCAAGTACTCGACAACCTGGCGCGAGCAATCGAACTGGTCGTTATCGACCGTTGAACAGAGCGGATGCTCCAGCATCGTAACGAGCACCGTCTGCATGCCGGGCAGCGGCTCGAAGGTGCCAAAGTCCGCCGGCATGCGATTCATGATCACGACCATGCCGTCTACCGGCAGCGCGCTCATGCGCGACGATGCGCTCTCGAGGGTATACGGATGCCCATCTACTTTAGTGAGGGTGATGGCATAGCCATGTTTGTCGGCCGCGGCGGCAAAGCCCTCCATACGGTCGAGGTTGCCGGTACCGGTAATGTTGAACATGGCGACGCCAACGGTCTTAAACTTGCCACGGCGCAGCGATCGACCGGCAAAATTGGGGCGATACCCCAGCTCGCGCATGGCGGCACGCACGCGTTCCTTGGTCTCGGGGCGCACACTGGGCGAATCGTGCACGGTGCGCGAGACCGTCTGCTCCGAGACGCCCGCGAGGCGCGCCACGTCTTTGACGGATACCGATTTTTTAACAGCGGCCATAGGTCGATCTTTCTATGTCAACGATGCCATTGGTGGCACCCTACGCAGTCAAATGAAACGTCTTCAAGTATATCTAACGCCTCCCCCACCATACGCTCACCACCCAAAACCTACCGTTCACCGACATTTTTGCTTCCCCGAACGGCTTTTATCACCCAAATGTTAACGTTGCCATTGTGCAAACACAGAGCCACCGGGCGGCTCAAACGTTTACGCGTAAGGAATCGACGGTTCGCAGGCACAGGAACCACCGGTTCGCGTCTTTTTTTTGTGTCACAAAATGGCAACGTCAACATTTTGGCAACCGAACGTCAAAGCTACCATCGTTGCTAACCCACCGACTCTTAGGAGCATTGCATGGAGCAACTCATCGCCATCATCGAAAAGGGCCAGCCCTTTTTCAACGCGATCGCCCGCAACAAGTACCTCAAGGCGATCCGCGACGGCTTTATCTCCGTCATCCCCATCATCATCTTCTCGTCCATCTTCTGCCTGGTAGCCTCGGTCCCCAACATCTGGGGTTTCTACTGGCCCGATGACATCAACAACGCTCTGTGGAAGTGCTACAACTACTCCATGGGCATCCTGGCCATCGCCTGCGCCGCCACCACAGCCAAGCACTTCGCCGACGCTCAGAACCGCGACCTGCCCAAGAATAACCAGATTAACTTTATCTCATGCATGTGCGCGGCCATCATCGGCTTCTTGCTCCTTTCGAGCGACACGATCGCCACGGACGCCGCCAGCGGTTTCAACACCACCTACCTTGGTTCCAAGGGCCTGCTGACCGCTTTCATCGCTGCGTTTGTGACCGGCATCATCTACAAGTTCTTCATTAAGCGCAACATCACCGTCAAGATGCCCGAGCAGGTTCCGCCCAACATCTCGCAGACCTTCAAGGACATCATCCCCTTCTCCGTCTGCATCACCGTCTTTTGGGTTTTTGACATCGTCTTCCGCGCTGCTTTTGGCTTCTGCTTTGCCCAGGGCGTCATCCAGGTGTTCCAGCCCCTGTTCACCGCTGCCGACGGCTATATCGGCCTCGCTGTGATCTACGGCGCCATGAGCCTCTTCTGGTTCGTCGGCGTCCACGGCCCCTCGATCGTCGAGCCCGCCATCGCCGCCGCTCTCGTTGCCAACATGACCGACAACCTGGCTGCTTTCCAGGCTGGCCAGCACGCTTCCGCTGTCCTGACCCAGGGTGCCCAGTACTTCGTCGTCTGCATGGGTGGCACCGGCGCCACGCTCGTCCTGGTCTTTATGTTCTGCTTCCTGGCCAAGTCCCAGGAGATGCGCGCCGTCGGTAAGGCCGCCATCGTCCCCGTGTGCTTTGCCGTCAACGAGCCGCTGCTGTTCGCCGCACCCATCGTGCTCAATCCCGTCTTCTTTGTCCCGTTTGTCTTTGCCCCGATCGCCAACATCTGGATCCTCAAGATCTTTATCGACTTCTTGGGCATGAACGGCTTTATGTACACCCTGCCCTGGACCGTCCCCGGCCCCATCGGCACCATCATGGGCCTGGGCTTCCAGCCGCTCGCCTTTGTGATGCTCGCCCTTATCCTGGTCGTCGACTTCGTTCTGTACTATCCGTTCTTCCGTGCCTATGACGCCCAGAAGTGCGCCGAGGAGGCCGAGATCTCCCAGGAGGAGCTCGCCGCCAAGAACGCCGAGAAGGCCGCCAAGCTTAACGATGCCTTCCAGGGCAAGGCTGACGCCAAGAGCGTTGCCGCCGGCGCTGCTGCCGAGGCCGTGAAGGCCGACGCCCCCGCCGCTCCCGCCGCTGTCGCCACTGAGGCAACGACCGCCAGCGACCTCAACGGCAAGCGCGTACTCGTGCTCTGCCAGGGTGGCGGTACCTCGGGCCTGCTCGCCAACGCGCTGGCCAAGGCCGCCAAGGAGCGCGGCATCAATCTTGAGACCGCTGCCGAGGCCTATGGCAACCACGTGGACATGCTCCCCGACTTCGATCTGGTCGTCCTGGCCCCGCAGGCCGCAAGCTACCTGGCCGACCTGCAGAAGGACTGCGAGCGCGTGGGCAACAAGTGCGTCGCCTGCCGCGGTAAGCAGTACATCGAGCTCTCCCAGAACGGCGACAAGTCTCTCGCCTTCGTGAGTGAACAGCTTTCGAAGTAAGTAACGCCCAGGGCCAGCCGACCATACACAGCCGGCTGGCCCTTCGATTTAGACGATTGGATCATCATGTCCGTTAACCCTGCTAGCGTCACCAATCCGCCTGCGCAGTTTCCCGAGGACTTTGTCTTTGGCGGCGCCACCGCTGCCTACCAAGTAGAGGGCGAGACCCGCACTCACGGTAAGGGCAAGGTCGCCTGGGACGACTTCCTGGAGGCCCAGGGGCGCTTTTCCCCCGATCCCGCTTCGGACTTCTACAACCAGTACCCCGTCGACCTGGAACTGTGCGAGGAGTTTGGCATCAACGGCATCCGTCTCTCCATTGCCTGGAGCCGCATCTTTCCCAACGGGACCGGCGAGATCAACCCCGAGGGCGTCCAGTTCTATCACGACCTTTTCGCCGAATGTCACAAGCACCACGTTGAGCCGTTTGTCACGCTGCATCACTTCGATACGCCGCTGTCCCTCTTTGAGAAGGGCGACTTCCTCAACCGCGAGACCATCGACGCCTTTGTGGACTTTGCCACCTTCTGCTTTAAGGAGTACGCCGACCAGGTGACCTATTGGTTCACCTTTAACGAGATCTGGGCGGACGCCTCCAACACCTACATCGAGGGCACCTTCCCCGGTGGCGTCAAGGCGCATCTGGCCGAGGCCTTCCAGTGCGAGCACAACATGATGCTCGCCCACGCCAAGGCAGTACTGGCCTTCCACAACGGCGGTTTTAAGGGCAAGATCGGCGTCATCCAGTCGCTGGAGTTTAAGTACCCGCTCAACGAGAACGACCCCGCCGACATCAAAGCCGCTAATAACGAGCACGTGTTGCAGAACCAGTTCTTGCTCGACGCCACTTTCCGCGGCGACTACGCGCCTGACACCTTGGAGTGCGCCAACCGCCTGGCTGCCGTCTCGGGCGGCACCATCGAGATTCTGGACGAGGACCTCGAGATTATGCGCGAGGCCGCGCTCTACAACGACTACCTGGGCGTTAACAACTATCAGTGCCGTTTTTTGAAGGCTTACGATGGCGAGAACGACCTGCACCACAACGGTACGGGCGAGAAGGGCACCGGCCGCTGGCGCGTTAAGGGTATTGGCGAGCATGTGAACAAGCCTGGCATCCCCACCACCGACTGGGACTGGATCATCTATCCCGAGGGCCTGTTCGATCTGCTCGTCTACATTAAGCAGCGCTACCCCAACTATAAGCAGATCTTCATTACAGAAAACGGCATGGGCTACAAGGACCCCTACAAGGACGGTTTTGTGGACGACCAGCCGCGCATCGACTACATCGAGCAGCACCTGCGCTGGTTGCTCAAGGCCATGGAGGTGGGCGTCAACGTGGGCGGCTACTTCCTGTGGAGCCTGCAGGACCAGTTCTCCTGGACCAACGGATACAACAAGCGCTATGGCTTCTTCTACGTTGACTTTGAAACCCAGAAGCGCACGCCCAAGGCAAGCGCCTACTGGTACAAGCACGTAGCGCAGACCCGTCGTCTGGACTAGCGGCTTGCGGGGTTACCCGCCCACATAACCTGTCCCCATTTCTCAGCCGGGGGCGGCACGTCACACGGCGCGCCGCCCCCGGCCTTTTTGTGCAGGTCGGAAGCCGTTTGTCTCGATCTGTAACATCTAGCTGGTTATTTCACCCTTAACTGTTACAGATCGAGACAAATGGAATAAGCGGGACCGAATTGTCTAAATCTGTAACACTAAAACCGGTTTTGGACGTCTAGTTGTTACAGATTGAGATAAACGCACAGGGCAATCCTCTCAATCTCAATCTGTAACATCTAGCTGAGATTTTCGGCCCCACCTGTTACAGATTAAGATGAACGAGCCGAGCACGTCTACGCCCGCAGGTCTTTCACGCTGGAACGCTCGACCAACACGCCCGAGACGAGCGTACGGCTTCTGGAGCTCGGGGCTTCCAGACCTGCGACGACCTCATTAAGCGCACGGACGCCCAGCTCGCGGTGGCGGAACTTCACCGACGTCAGAATCGAGTTGGGAATCGTCTTGTAGAGCTCATCGTCGAAGCCGATCACGGACACGTCGTCGGGCACACTGAGCCCTTTGTCACGTAAAGCCATCATCACGCCGTTTGCCATGCAGTCGTTAGCCGCGAGGACCGCCGTGCAATCGGGTTTATCGGCAAGCACAAGGCCCGCAACATAGCCACTATCCGCATTCCAATCGCCTTGCAGGGGCGCGGGCGGCTCAATGCCACGCGTCTCGAGTGCCGCACGCCAACCTTTCATACGGCACTGGCTCGACAGCGACTCTTTCTTACCAGAGACGAAGTACACATTCTTGTGTCCGCGATTCAAGAAGTACTCGCATGCCATGCGCGCGCCGCCCTCTTGGTCGTCACTGACGGTAGAGCAGGTAGGATGTTCCATCGACGTGATAATCACCGTCTTGAGGTCTTTCGGCGCCTCAAAGGTATCAAAGTCATCGACCATCTGGCGCAGGTTGAAAATCATGCCGTCGACGGGAAGCTGCGACATCCTACGTGACGCTTCGGCAAGGGTCATCTTCTCCCCCGCCCGCTTTTTAATCATCGTGAGCGCAAAGCCTCGCTCTGCGGCGGCATCGGCGATACCGTCAATCATGTCCACGTTGCCGCCCGACAAGTGAAACAGCACCACGCCGATGCACCCGTAACGGCCCAACTTGAGTGAACGCGCGGCAAAGTTCGCCCGGAACCCAAGCGCTTCCATGGCAGCATGGACCCTATCGCGTGTCGACTCTCGCACGCTATCGGGCTCGTTGATCACACGCGACACCGTCTTGAGAGAAACACCCGCGGCAATCGCCACATCGTTCATTGAGACATTTTTCTTGTCCATCGTTGCCACTACTTCTCCAGTCGGTTTTACATCGCTTGTTTTTTGCGTTCTAGCATACACTACCTGCCCGACTGACAAATCAACCGTTTACCGGACAATATCGACCGCTCACCCGTAAATCCTTGTTGCTCTTCCAAAAATGTCTTACGTTGTCATTAACAAAATGACAACGTTGTCATTTCGCAATGCCTTCCTTGAGCAGGAAGGTTTCCGGGCAGTCCTGACCATCCATCGACGACCAGTTCCATCCACATGCATCGCGCATCAAGTAGCAAAGGAGCTCTATGGACGCCATCGTAAAGATGCTCGAAAAGCATCAGCCGTTCTTTGAGAAGATCTCGAGGAACATCTACCTCCAAGCTATTAAGGACGGATTCCTTGGGTGCATGCCCATCGTCCTCACCTCTTCGATCTTTCTGCTCATTGCCACCCTTCCCGGCGTCGTTGGCATCACGCTGCCCCAGCCGCTCATCGACTGGTGCAATAAGCTGTACAACTTCACCATGGGCGTCATGGGCATCATGGTTGCCGGCACCACCGCCAAGAACTTCACGGCTTCCATGAACCGTCGCATGCCCGCCGGCAAGGTGCTCAACGACGGCTCCACCATGGTGGCCGCCCAGTGCAGCATGCTGCTGCTTGCTGTTACGCAGTTCACCACCAAGTTCAACGGCTCCGAGCTTTCGGTCTTCGATTGCACTAGCATGGGTACGCGCGGTCTGTTCTCGGCCTATATCGCCGCATTCATTACCGTGTGGGTTTATAAGTTCTGCGTCTCGCGCGATCTGACCATTAAGCTGCCCAAGGAGGTTCCGGGCGCCATCGCTCAGAACTTCCGCGACATCATCCCCTTTGGCGGCGCCGTCATCATCTGCGGCATCATCGATGTGGTTGTGCGCAACCTCATGGGCGTTCCGTTCTCCGAGCTGCTCATCAAGCTGCTCTCCCCGCTCTTCACTGCGGCAGAAACCTATCCTGGCCTTATCCTTATCCAGGCAGCCACCGCGTTCTTCTGGTTCATCGGCGTCCACGGCCCCTCGATTGTCCAGCCGGGCATCGACCCCATCCGTCTTGCCAACCAGGCCGAAAACCTGCAGGTTCTGCTGGCCGGTGGTCACCCCGCCCATTCCCTCACCTTTAACATGTCGCTCGTGGGTGAGTTCGGCGGCACCGGCGCCACGTTCATCGTGCCGCTTCTGCTGATTCTCTTTATGAAGTCCAAGCAGCTCAAAGCCGTCGGTAAGGCCTCGATTGTTCCTGTTGCCTTCGCCGTCAACGAACCGCTGCTCTTTGGCGCGCCGATGATCCTTAACCCCTACATGCTCATCCCCTTTGTTGCCGCCGGCTGCGTCAACGTAAGCGTTGCCAAGTTCTTTATCGACAACGTGGGCATGAACGGCTTCTCCTTCGTGGTGCCTTGGGCTACCCCTGCCCCCATCGGCATCTTCATCACCACGAACTTCCAGCTTATCGCCCTGGTGTTTGTCGCAATCATCATCTTGCTGGACGCCATCATCTACCTGCCGTTCTTGAAGGCATACGATAAGCTGCTCTGCGACCAGGAGGCCGAGCGCGCCGCCGAGCTGGGTCTCGAGTCCGATGGTGCCGCTGCCATCGCCGCCAACGCCCCTGCGCCCGCTGTCGAGCAGGCCACCGCTTCCGTCGAGACGACCGTTGCCGCCGCCGACAGCAAGCCTGTCGCCGATCAGCCCGAGCCCGCCGCCGACGCATCCGCCAAGAAGGATGTCGACGGCCTGAAGGTCCTCGTCCTGTGCGCCGGCGCCGGCACCTCTGCCATGCTCGCCAACGCCATCAAGGAAGGCGCCGCACAGACCGGAGAGAACATCGCTTCCTCCGCAGGCGCCTATGGCCAGCACACTGCCATCATGGATCAGTACGACGTTATCGTGCTTGCCCCGCAGGTTCGTAGCTACTACAACGACATGAAGGCCGACACCGATCGCCTGGGCATTAAGCTGCTCGCCCCGCGCGGTAAGGAATATATCGACCTTACTCGCGACCCCGCTGGCGCTATCAAGTGGCTCCGCGAGAACCTCGACTAGTTTCCTCCCTCTGTTGGTGCCCGGATCCCCAGTTCGGGCACCTCTCCCTATTCGTATCCCACAGAAAGGATGACTCATGACCAACCCCATGCAGTTCCCCGACGGCTTTGTGTTTGGCGGCGCCACCGCCGCTTACCAGGTTGAGGGCGAGACCCGCACGCACGGCAAGGGCAAAGTGCCCTGGGACGATTTCCTGGCTGCTCAGGGTCGCTTCTCCCCCGACCCCGCAAGCGATTTCTACAACAAGTACCCGGTCGATATTGACCTGTGCCAGCGCTTCGGCATTAACGGCATTCGTGTCTCCATCGCTTGGAGCCGTATCTTCCCCAGTGGCACCGGCGAGATTAACCCCGAAGGCGTTGCCTTCTATCACGAGCTTTTCGCCACCTGCAACAAAGCCGGCGTTATCCCCTATGTCACGCTCGATCACTTTGATACGCCCGAGGCCTTTTACCAGAACGGCGATGAGGGTTTCCTGACGCGCACGACGATCGACGCCTTTGTCGAGTACGCCAAGTTCTGCTTTGCCGAGTTCACCGAGGTCAAGCACTGGTTTACCTTTAACGAGATTCCCGCGACCGCCGAGGGCAGCTTTATCGTCGGCAACTGGCCGCACGGCGAGAAGTATCGCCTGGACAAGGCCTTCCAGCTCATGCACAACATGATGGTGGCCCACGCCAAGGCTGTCGTCGCCTTCCATGAGGGCGGCTTTGAGGGCGAGATCGGCATTGTCCAGAACCTGGAGCCCAAGTATCCCCTCGATCCCAACAGCGCTGCCGACTGCGAGGCCGCCCGCATGGCCGACGTCATCAACAACCGCTGGGTGCTCGACGCCACTTTCCGCGGCCACTATGCAGCCGACACCATGGAGGCTGCGACCAAGCTGGCCCATATCGCCGGCGGCGAGCTCGACGTCCGCGACGAGGACATCGCCGCGCTGACCGCCGCGCTCCCCTACAACGATTGCCTGGGCGTCAACACCTACAAGTGCCAGTTCCTGCGTGCCGCCGAGGGCGAAAACGACATCAACCACAATGGCACCGGCGACAAGGGCTCCTCGCGCTGGTTCCTCAAGGGCGTGGGCGAGTCATGCGTGCGTGAAGGCGTACCCACCACCGATTGGGACTGGATCATCTATCCCGAGGGCCTCTACGACCTGCTGCTCCGCATTAAGAACGATTACCCCAACTACAAGAAGATCTACATCACCGAGAACGGCATGGGCTATAAGGACGACTTCGAGGACGGCTTTATCGATGACGCCCCTCGTATCGACTATATGCGTCAGCATCTTGCGTGGATCCTCAAGGCGATCGACGGCGGCGTGAACGTCGACGGTTACTTTGTGTGGTCGCTGCAGGACCAGTTCTCCTGGACCAACGGCTATAACAAGCGCTATGGCCTGTTCTACATCGACTTTGAGACCCAGAAGCGCTATCCCAAGGCGAGCGCGTACTGGTACAAGAACGTCGCAGAGACCGGCCTGCTTATGGCCTAACTTTTGCCGCATACCCCCTGTCGGCCGCATACGAATCCCTCCATGGGTTCGCATGCGGCCGATTTTTTGGCTCGGCCCGAGCAGGCCGTTTGTCTCGATCTGTAACATCTAGCCGAGTATTTCGGCCCTAGTTGTTACAAATCGAGACAAACAGAACGCCCGAGCAGAAATATCTAAATCTGTAACACGTAGCCCACTTTCGACCGTCTACCTGTTACAGATCAAGACAATAAGATAGTCGAATCCGAACTTTCCAAGCAGTTATGAAGCACGGTTTCTAGTTTTCAGTATCACGAACATACTTTCGGTATCATTTGATACCGATATGATACCGAAAGTATGTTCGGTCCCGCTGGAGGACTTCGTACGTTACCCAACCAAGTTGCAGGTTCACGAACTCCGTCGATCTTCCGAGCGCCCACGAATTCCTATTTGCGTGTCAAATCGCATCTCGTTGACACGTAAAATGACGCGCAAAATGGCGTTTTAACTTTTATGTGTCATTCTGCACGTCAAATTGAAGCGATAATCCCCGCGTCGGCAGAGGGCAGAAGTATCGCCTGCAGCGCTAGCTAGCAAATGACCTGCGTGAGTTCCTCGATGGCGGCGCGATCCTCGGCGGCGATGCCCGGCTCGCACACCACGGCGTCCAGGCTGTCCAGACGGCAGAAGGTGTAGAAGTCGCGCTTGCCGATCTTACTGGAGTCGGCGATCAGATAGCGCGAGTCGGCCTTGCTAAAGGCGAGCTGCTGGATACGGCCCTCGTCCATGTTGGACGTAGATACGTCACCGTCCAAGATGCCGTTGGCACCGATAAACGCCGCGTCGATGCCCAGCGCACGCAGGGTATCCTCGGCCGTTGGCCCCACAAAAGCGGCAGTGCGGCGACGGTACATACCGCCCACGAGGCACAGGTCGCAGTCCTCGCGCGCCTCGAGCAGGTTAAACACCGAAAGCGAATTGGTCACAATGCGCAGACGAAACGCCGGCAACATCGAGGCCATCTGCTCAACCGTGGTGCCTGTCCCCAAAAAGATGGTCGAGCCTTCCTCGATAAGCTCCACAGAACGGCGCGCAATCTGCAACTTTTCCTCGGCATGCTTCGTGCGCTTTTCGCTGTGCGAATACTCATGGCGCAGCATAGCATGTGGACGGCCCTGCGCACTGCGGGCTCCGCCGTGCACGCGCTCGATCTCGCCCAGGCTCGCAAGCTCCTCAAGGTCACGGCGGATCGTCATATCCGAGACACCTAACGCATCCGAAATCTCCTTGACCGAGACCGTGCCCTGCTCTTCGAGCAGCTGCCGAACCTTATCCTGTCGCTCCGCTTTAATCACGATGAGTCCTCGCTGTTCCACGCTCACGTCAATTCAAACAGTAACGAACAAATTGTATCAGACCCGTGCGTGTCAAAAATGAACGCCCGTACAGCTCAATCATCACTTTTTTGAGAAAAATACCCCCTGCTTTAGTGGGGTGTAGTGATAATCTCGCCTGTTCGCGCTACAGTTTGTCGGAAATACCTCGATGTTAGGAACCAAATGATCACTTCCGAGCTTTCCGGCACCGCGCCGTGCGGTACCCCCGTTCATCGTTACACCCTCAACGGGCCCGAGATCTGCGTTCGCATTATGGACTTTGGCGCCACCGTGCTGGGCATCGACGTGCCCGACATCCCCGGCAACGTGCGCGATGTGGTGCTGGGCTTCGATAAGCTCGAGGATTACTTTGACAACCCCGCCTGCTTTGGCGCGACCATCGGCCCCGTGGCCAACCGCACTGCGGGTGCCACGATCACCATCGCCGGCACGGACTGGCATATGCCGGCCAACGAGGGCGTCAACAACCTGCACAGCGACCTTGAGCACGGCCTGCACAAGCGCGTGTGGGACGTTGAGCTCGACGAGGTCCACAATGCCGTGCGCATGACCACCTCGCTTGAGGACGGTGAGCTAGGCCTTCCCGGCAACCGCACCTTTACGGCCGTGTTTACCGTGACGCGCACCGGCTGCTTCCGTATCGAATATGGCTGTGAGAGCGACCGCGCCACGTACGTGTCCATGACCAACCACACGTACTTTAACCTTGCCGGTCACAACGCCGGCATGGACTGTGAGCACTTCTTTGTTGCTAACGCTGCCCACTACCTGCCCATCAACGAGCAGAATATCCCCACCGGAGAGATCGCTCCGGTCGAGGGCACGCCGTTTGACTTCCGTGAGCTGCGCCCCGTCGCGCCCGGCATGGAAGCCGACGACCCGCAGATTAAGCAGGCCCGTGGCTACGACCACTGCCTGTGCATCGATGGCTATCAGTACGGCCGTAATCTGCGCCGCGCGATGCACGTCGAGGAGATGTGGACCGGCCGTGAGCTGGACTATTACACCACTGCCCCGGGCGTGCAGCTCTACACCGGCAACTGGCTGGGCGACGAACACGCCAAAGACGATGCCAACTACGGTTGGGGCGCCGGCTTTGCCCTCGAGGCCGAAATGTATCCTGACACGCCGCACCATGCGCTGTTCCCCCAGGGCATCGTGGGCCCCGGTCATCCCTACAGCAATGTGATCGAATACCACTTTATGAGGCACTAGGCCCACAACGTGACATACCGTACAGCAACGCCCGCCGGCACCACCGCCGACGGGCGCTTTGCTATCTAGTCATTGGGGACGTTCTTAAATGACTAGTCGTTGGGGACAGTCTTTAACGTTTGGCGAGAAGGACTGTCCCAATCTGCCGGCACTTGGGGACGTTCCTAAAAGGCCGACACATAGGGAACGTCCCCAATGACTAGTTGGATGGGGTCGGGATTGGAGCTGGGGAGATAGCAAATTTCTAGTTCTATGCCGAGCTTTTGCAGCTCTTTGAAGGCGGCGACATCTGCGCCGTCTACGGCGACCGCGGGCGTTACAGAGCGCTTGCCCTCCCCTGCCTGCATATGGCCGATGCTGATCTTGGTGATCGGCACACCACCCTTAACCAGCGCGAGCGCATCGGCGGGTGAGGCCACCATGATCAGAATCCATTGACGCGGCGTTGCGGTATGAATGATGTCGATAGTCCTTTGCACCGAGAAAAACCGCGTCCACACGCCCTCGGGCGCCGCGACCCTCATAGGCGCCCACTTGCGCGAATCCGCCGCAATCTCGTCGTTGACGATTAGGACGAGGTTGGAACCCATAGCCTCGTTCCACAGCTCAACGTCTTGCCCGTAAATAAACCGGTCATCGATACGCGTGAGAAGAATCTTGGGTTGAGCCATGGCAGTCCCATTCTGTTTGAGACTCGTAAGAGCGAGACATCACGTCTCCAATATTAGTGCATTTAAAGTGAGAAAAGCCGTCAGAACACTTGCACGGATGTGCGATGTCCCGTATCATAGACAGCCGTTGACGCCTCAGTTGCGTCACCACATGGCCGCCAGCGTAGCTCAGTTGGTAGAGCACCGCTCTCGTAAAGCGGGGGTCACCGGTTCGAGCCCGGTCGCTGGCTCCATTGCACAAGATAGCCGCCTTCGGGCGGCTTTTTTGTTGCCGATTCGCCCACTCGGTGGACTTCGGATTTAATGCTTAGGGGGCGGGGATTTACCAAAGTGAAATTTTAATGAAAAGAAACCCAGCTGCAACAATTGCCATGGTGAGGGCTCGAATTAGCCATATAGATTTAAAATAGCCACGATACCTTCTCTTTTCTGGAACGATATATCTATACAAGGTTGTGAGCGGAAAACAAAAATACGTCGATTGCTATCCGACAAACGGGTCTGGAATTGCATTCACCGGCATTTCGGGGGCAGATTGATACACATGTACGAAAGGGAACCTATGTGGTGCGTTGGGTTGGAGCTGCTGCAGGCCCGATATGGATTGCGGTCTTGCGCCCCGATGTCCAAATAGGTTTCTCTCTCTAGACGGGAAGTTGCTCATGGACGCCATATATGACGGAGATGACTGGGTCGATCATTATACTTGGCGCCTGGTCGGCTCGAACGACAATGGGGATGTGGTGTTTGATGGACTATGTCCAAAGCATCTCCATCCTTTTGTCTCGTCGTTAATTGAGAGTTCCGCTCGTGTTGCCCCCTACAGCTCGGCATCGCTTCATGATACGGACGTTTTGAAGACCATAAGGGAATCAATTGACGAGGGCACGATGAGCAGTTCGTTGTTCTCTCGGCTTGTGGGGCTGGATGAGATTCAATCGAAACGACTGCTTGCGGGCGAAAAGGTGGAACTCACTTATCGGTCGATGATTTCAATCCTGCGGCTAGCCGATGTTCTTCGCAAATAAACAGCTTCCCTATTTAAAAACAGAAAACCCCGCCAAACGTGATTCCCCTAGGGAAACACGTTTGGCGGGGTCCTAGCGTGATATCCCTAGGGGAATCACGCCATCAGACGAACAGCTCAGCCGAGCAGCGCGCTACTCCTCCCAGTAGGCGTCGGCAAGCAACTTAAAGCAGATCTTCTTGACCGGCTGTGCGCCATCGCCCGGGAACTCGAGCGTGGGCATGTGGGGCTCGCCGGCAACGAACAGTGCGAACTTGTCGTCGGCAAGATCGCCGGCGATCGAGGCGTCGGAATCGACCAGATCGTAGTCGTCCTTCTCGTCAAACTCCTGAACCAGCGTCAGGCTGCCCGTGGCGACCTTAAAGGCCTCGCGACCCTCGACGTCAATCTGCAGGTCGTGATAGCGCTGATGCGTCTCATAGTGAGCCTCGGCCTCAGGACGCGTCGTGGGAGCCATGACGTTCGCAAAGACCTTGTCGCCCAGAATCGGATGGCTGCCAACCTCGAGCTCCGCCGGATCGTTCTCCTCGAGCCAATCGATCAGCACGTCGAGGCCTTTGAGCATTCCGCGGTATTCCTCGATATCGCCCAGTGCACCGTAAATCATCTAAATCCCCTCTCGGATCGTTTCTTTGGCGGCTACTCGGCAAACGCGTTACCGACGCTGTTGCCGCCCACATACGTCTCGACCAGGCTAAGGTCGGGATTGAACACGACGGCATCGGCGTCGCGCCCCGGCATAATGCTACCGCACTTGTCATCGGCTCTAACCACAAGCAAGCAACCGATGCCGGGACCGACGCCCAAGCTCCTACAGCTCGGTCACGACAACGCCGTTGTAGACCTCGTCCCAACGGTCCATGACCAAGTGGCCAGTCATGGGATCCATGGCGTTGAGCTTGCCGCAGGTGTTGGCGGTACGCAGCACCGTCTCATCATCCGCGCCAGCAGCAATCGCATGTGCGAAGCCAGCAATGGTCGAGTCGCCCGAGCCTGTAGCGTTAACGGCAGGAATATCGGGAGTCTTGGCACGGAACGCACGGCCGTTATGGAAGCCCACGGAACCGGCGGCACCCATGGACACGACGACCCAGGGGATATCGGAGAAGCGGGCATCAGAGGCGAGCGCGGCGCGGAGCTCGTCCACATCGTCGGTGGTAAAGCTCGTGCCCAGAAGGCCGTTGATCTCGGTCAGGTTAGGCTTAACCAGCTCAGGCTTAATTTCGGACTTAAGAGCGGCCTCGAGCGAAGCACCCGAGGTATCGAGCAGCACCTTGGCACCGGCGTTCTCGGCAATGCCCGTGATCTTAGCATAGTAGTCTGCCTCGACACCACGGGGCAGCGAACCCGAAATGGTGACGACGTCGGCCTTGTCCGCAAGCTCGGTAAACTTGGCGGTAAAGGCATCGAGCTCCTCGGGGGCAATCGTCGGGCCGCTCTCGAGCAGCTCGGTCTGGTTGCCGGCGTGGAGGATGTTAAGGCAAATACGGGTCTCGCCCTTGATGGGCACAAAGTCGTTGTTAATACCGTTGGCGTCCATGAGCTCAGCCATGTAGGCGCCCATGTGGCCGCCGAGCAGACCGGTTGCCACAACGTCGTCGCCCAGCTGACCCAGGACGCGGGCCACGTTAAGACCCTTGCCGCCGGCGGTCTTTTCGGGCGTCACGCGGTTGACGTCGTCGATAATGAGCTCATCGAGCTGATAGCGCGTATCGACAGACGGGTTCATCGTAACGGTGAGGATCATTTTTAGCTCCTTATCTCGCAGGCTCCTTGTGCCTCGCGATACGAGTCGACAAAACGGAATTACAGAATCTCAATCGTGAACGAGCGAACGACGGTCTCCTTAGGCTTGGCGACAAGGCAGCCGCGCTTGTGCTCAAGCACATCGTCCTCATCGGAACAGGTCGAAAGACCGCCCCAAGGCTCAACTGCCACAAAATCGCCCTCGGGCTTACTCCACACAATAAGGTACGGAAAACCCTCAAAGCTCAAGCGAACGCCCTTGTCCTCGCCCTTTTTGGAAAGCGTGACCTGACGGCTCTCGAGCACGTCAAAGATGGTCTCCGCAAAATCGAAGAGCTCATGCGACAGAGGCAGCGTCTTTCCCACCATGGGGTTCTTGGAGCGGTTGGCAACGTCAATCAAGCCAGTCGAAGGGACAGCGGTGCAAAGCTCTGCAGCCTCGTCTTTCTCGAAGCGCAACTCGTAGTCCGTATAGGCCTCGCCCTCATCGAGCGGACACCTAAAGCCGGGATGCCCACCGATAAAGAACGGCATGTCCTCGGTACCCTCGTTGGTAACCTCATAGGAGACGCGCACGGCAGCGTCCTCGAGCGTATAACGGGCGACAAGTTTAAACGGGTAGGGATAATCGCTCAGCAGCGCGGCGTTATCCTCCGAAGCCAGGCACATCGCCAGCTCGTTCTCGCCTTGGCTCAGCAGCTTCCACTCCTGCTTGCGCGCAAAACCGTGGCGAGCGAGCTTTACATGATGCCCGGCAAACGTCATGGCGCTACCATCGCGCAAGCCTCCACAAATCGGGAAGCAAATCGGTGCTTGGCCGGACCACACGGCGGGATCGCCCTGCCACAGATACTCGCGACCGTCGACCTCGATCGAGGTAAACGAACCGCCAGCCGTGGACACCTTAATAGAAATCGAATCGTTGGAGAGAGCGTATTCCATTGCCCATCCTTTCGAACAACTGCTTTTTGCTCGCAAGTACCCGTCTCGGCCCTGGCCAAAGGACAAACCCGCACGTTCATCGATGCGTCCGGTATCCCAGCCATGCAACGGGGTACCATACAGACATTGATGCAATTACAGCTGAAAGGCCTTCTTATGCGAACCATCATCCTCTACGCCTCGCGCCACCACGGCAATACGAAAAAGCTCGTGGACGCCATCGTCGAGGCGCACCCCGAGATCGATACCCTCGACGTCAAGGCGCTCGGTAAAAATGAGTACCCCGACCTGCACGAATATCATCTAATCGGTGTCGCCACGGGAATCTATTACTCCGAAATCGACAAGGACATGGCACGCGTGCTCACTAACGTGCTGCAGCCGCAGGACAAGGTGTTTGGCCTTATGACCTACGGTGGCAAAAACAAGTGGTACGGCAAGGATATCGATGGAATCTGCCGCATGAAGCAGGCCATCTTTATGGGTGTCTACGGCTGCCCCGGCTTTGATACGTGGGGGCCGTTCAAGCTCGCCGGCGGTGTCCAAAAGGGACACCCGACCGCTGAGGAAATTAAGGGCGCCGTCGACTTCTTCGACAAGATCGAAGACGAGTATGGCGACATCATCGTCGAAGAGTACGCCAAGCGCGAGAAGCGCCTAGCATACGAGAAGGAGCATCCTGCGGGAGGCCTGGTGGCCGGCGTGAAGCGCACGGCAAAGAAGATCGCTAACAAGCTGTAACTGTGAAGGTGCTTTTGAGCGTTTAACCCATACGGCGGTTCCGAGCAGATTCGGGCCCGCCGTTTTTTTCTATCGTTACTCGGTAAAGGCGTTGCCGACGCTCTGGCCGCCAACATAGGTCTCGACGAGGGCGAGCTCATGGTCGAACACGACAAAGTCGGCGTCGCGACCCGGCATAATGCTGCCGCACTTATCCTCGATGTGCGCGGAGCGCGCCGGCACCTCGGTTGCCATGCGAATGGCGATATCGGCGCTGGCGATGCCCCAGTCGACGATGTTCTTGACACCCTGGGCAAGCGTGAGCACCGAGCCGGCAATGCTCTTGCCGTCGGCGAGCCAGCACAGGTTGTCCTTCATGATGACGTCCATGCCGCCACTGGTGTAGCTGCCCTCGGGCATGCCGCCGCAGCCCAGGCAGTCAGTGATGAGCACCGTATGCTGCCAGCCCTTTGCCTGCAGCAGCGCCTTGATGGCGGCAGGGTTCACGTGCTTGCCATCACAGATGATCTCGGCGTAGGTCTCGGGCGTGGACATGGCAGCACCCACGACACCGGGCTCACGGTGATGCAGACCGCGCTGGCCGTTATAGGTATGCGTAAAGCAGCTAGCACCGGCGTTGATGGCGGCGATGCACTCATCGTAGGTGGCGTCGGAGTGACCGATGCTGGTCACCACACCCTTGGCGTTCAAAGCAGCCGCATAAGCAGGGGCACCGTCGCGCTCGGCCGCCATGGCGCTCTTAACGATGCGGCCGCCCGCAGCCTCCTGCCACTGATCGAAGACCTCCTCGGAGGGGTCGATCAGATAAGCGGGGTTCTGCGCGCCCACGTGCTTCATGGTAAAGAAGGGGCCCTCCAGGTAGATACCCTGAATGCGAGCACCGCAGAAGTCGGGGCCGCGGCCTTCGTCAGCCTGGGCGATGGCGGCGCAGGCGTCCTTAATCTGCTCGACGCCATCGGTGAACGTCGTGGGCAGCCAGCTGGTGGTACCACGACGGGCGAGCTCGGTCGAGCTGATATCGATGCCCTCGGGATCGTTATCGGTAGTCGAGTGGTTATAGAAGCCATGGATGTGGGTGTCGACCATACCCGGTGCGATCCACGATCCCGTGTAGTCCTTAATCTCGCAAGAGGGCTCGTCGGCCTGCCAGGCGCCAAAGACGCCATCCTCGACCATAAGATAGCCGCCCAATTGCGGGCCTGCCGGCAAGAAGAACTTGTCAGCCTTAATTGCGTACGTGCTCATATGCACTCCTTGCTTCTAAAGCAGTTGACTGTGGTGATGCTTATACCCAGCCCACGTAAAACAAAAAGCGCCCGCCCGCCGTTATGAGCGGACGGGCGCCCTTACAGGGGGACGCGATTAAGCGGTGAAGGGGTGAATCGTCACGCCCTTAACCACGCGGTTGACCGTGCCGGTGGGGCTCGGCGTATCGGGCGTGTTGCCCACGCGTACGGAGTTGAGCAGGCTGATGGCCTGGGCAAACATCACGAACGGCAGGGCGAGGTAACCCTCGGGGAGTGCCTCATAGCCCTTAAAGGTGAAGGACTCGCCCTCGTAGACGGTAGCGCCATCCTGCTGAACGGCAACGGTGTGCTGAGCGATCTCGTCGCCACCGATCTCGTTGAGGATGTCGATATCGTACTGACGGGTGTAGGCATCGTTGTTGACGAACACGAACACGAGGGTCTTGTCGTCGACGAAGGACTTGGGTCCGTGACGATAGCCCATGGAGGTGTCGTAGGAAGTAGCGACCAGACCGTGAGCGAGCTCGAGGATCTTGAGCTGGCTCTCCTGGGCAAGGCCGCCAAAGGAGCCGGAGCCCAAGTAGGTCACGCGGTTGAAGTCGCCAGCGAGGTAGTCGGCAACCTCGGACTCGCGAGCGATGACCTCCTCGCCCATCTTGGCGATGGTCTCGACCCACTCGGCCTTCTGCTCGTCAGAGGCAGTGTCGAAAATAAGGGTGGAGAGCAGGGTCATGCAGGAATAAGAACCGGTCATGGCGAAGCCCTTGTCGTTGGCGCGCGGAATGAGCAGCGTCAGCGCGTTGGGATCATCGGCAGACTCGACGGCGAGCTTGCCCTCGGGAGCGCAGGTGATGTTGAGGAACTTGACGTTGTGGACGAGCTCCTTGGCAACGGCGACGGCAGCAAGGCTCTCGGGGCTGTTGCCAGAGCGGGCAAAGGAAACCACGAGGGTGGGATCCTCGGCGCGCAGGAAGTCGCGCGGGGCGCTCACGATGTCGGTCGTAGCGATGGGCTTAAAGTCGTAGAGATCAGTGTTGCCAGCGTGACGCAGGTACGGGGCGCAGGTATCGCCAACGTAGTCGGACGTACCGGCACCGGTGAAGACAACGGACAGACGGCCCTCGCCCATAGCGCGAGCCTCGGCCAGAAAGGCCTCGATGGCCTCCTTGTTCTCGTGATAGATGTTGAGCGTATCACGCCAAAGCTCGGGCTGCTGAGCAATCTCGGCCGTGGTGATCTGGGCGCCGAGCTCGGTGAGCTCCTCGACACTCTTCTCGAACATTTCTAATACCTCTCTCTAGAAGTAATCCTCTGACGTGCAATTATACACTTCGGTTGGTTATCTGGTAGTAACCAGTTAAATACAAAGAATCATCATATGGAAACGGTGCAAACACTAGTCGCTACGCTGGTGGTAAACCTTGTATTTAAACTGATCGGCACGAGCAACCGAGAGCGTATACTCCACAACCTCGTTTGACTCGTTATACGTAGTCCTAACCAAATCGAGCACAGGCGAGCCCTCGACGATTTCCAAAAGGTGGGCATCGGTGGGACGGGCTATGCTCGCATAGAACTCCTCTTCGGCCACGCGTATTTTTTGCTGAAAGTCTTGCTCAATCACATCGTAAAGCGGCTTACGCTCCAGCAGCGGTCGCTTTAGGGACATAAATTGACGAACCGGTAGATAGCTGCGTTCGACCATCATGGGCATGTTGTCGGCAGATCGAAGGCGCTTGAGCTTAAAAATGCGATCGCCGATACGCAATCCCATATGCTCGGCCAGATTCTTATCGGCCTCCATCTCGCAAAACTCGAGAATCGTGGTCTCGGGGTCGCGACCCATCGCGCGCATCTGCTCGGTAAAGCTGTAGGACTGCATAAGATTGGTTGCCTTTGCCGAACGGTCGGTCACAAAGGTACCGCGACCGTGCTGCCGAACCACCAATCCTAAACGCTCCAGTTCCTGCAGAGCCAGGCGTACCGTAGTGCGCGAGAGACCATAGCGCTCCGATAGTTCGCGCTCGGAAGGAATCATGTCACCGGCGCGATATTCATGGTCAATCTTTTCGGTCAGAATATCGACCAGCTGATCGTACAGCGGTTGCTTACGCGCTCCGATCGCCATCCTATCCTCCCATTTTCTCAAACTCGGCTACTACCTTGGGTGTTTAGCATTATCTGTCTGCCACACCCAAATCAACAAGAAAACAAAAGCCGCGCGCTCTTTCGAGCACGCGGCTTTTAACATACACATGGCTTAAGGGGTCGGGGTGTGAGCCGCGTAGGGACACACCCCTCAAGCTAGAGCCTTACCAGATGCTCGGCCAGAGACCAAGCGGGCCAGCGCCCAGGATGCCGAGGACGAAGAGCAGCAGAATGCCCTTGGTCGGGGTCCAGCTGTGCTTAGCGAACATGTAGTAAAGCAGCAGCGTAAGCATAAGCGGGACGAGCTTCGGCACGATGGTGTTGAGGGTGTCGGCAACAGAGAAGTTGACCGGATCCTCGGTAACGGTGCCGTAGGTAACGGACTCCATGCCGTTGCCCAGATCGGTGACGCCGCACTCGACAGCGTTGCCGTCGGCATCGGAGGCGGTGAGGGCGTTGCCGTCCTCATCGGTCATGGCGATGGTACCGGCCTCAGCGGTCTCGGTATCGATGCCCTCCATACCGGTGAAGTTCTCGGCCTCCTTCTCGGAGACGATCACGGTAGTAGCGGAGAGGCCACGGGTGGTGCCGTTGGGGATCTGGAGGTTGATCTGGGTGCCACCCATGGTGACGACCAGGCAACCGACGACGAAGACGCCCATGATGGAAGCGGCACGCGTGAAGGCCTGCATGTTGGCAGTCAGAGCGTCAATAGCGCTGGTGCCAAGCTTGTAGGACCAGTTCATGAGCCAGAAGCGCAGAGCGAACTGGACGACATTGAAGATCACCAGGAAGATGATCGGTGCAGCGGCGTTGCCGTTGATGGCCATGTTGGAGGTGATGCCGGCCGTGATAGGCACGAGCGTCAGCCAGAACAGGGCGTCACCGATACCACCGAGCGGGCCCATTGCGGCGACGCGGACGGCGCGGATCGTGGGGATGTCAACCTTGTTCTGCTCGAGCGAAAGCACGATGCCCATAACAAAGGTGACGAGGAACGGGTGGGTGTTGAAGAACTCCAGGTTGTGGCTCATGGAAGCCGCGAGGTCGTTCTTGTTGGTGTGGATCTTCTCCAGACCGGGGATGATGGAGTAGAGCCAGCCAGCGGCCTGCATACGCTCGTAGTTGAACGAGGCCTGCAGGAAGCAGGAGCGCCAAGCCATCTTGTTGAGGGTCTTCTGGTCGAGCTGCGGAGCAGGAGTGAGATCCTCGTAGTGCTCCGGGATCACATACTCATTAGATGCCATCTTCGAAGTCACCTCCGTCAGAAACAGCTGCACCCTTCAGCTCGGTCTGCTGCTGGAAGTCCCAGAAAGCGATGCCGAAGCCGATGAGAGCGAGGATGAGCAGAGCAGGGGTTGCCAGCGAATCGTTGGCAACGGTGATGAGCGCGAGGCCAAAGCCCATGAGGAAGAAGCCCCACATATCGCGGTTCATCATTACCTTGAGCAGGACGGCGAAGCCGACGAAGCGCATCATGCCGCCTGCAGCGGAGAGACCGGTCTGCAGCCAAGTCGGGATGGCGGAAGCGATGGTCTGACCGATGGTAGCGCCAGCGATGAAGAACAGGGTGACGACGACAGCGAAGATCAGGCCGAGCAGAGCCATGGCGAAGTAGTTCAGACGCTCGATACCCTTGGTGTCAGCGTTGTGAGCCATGTTGTCCGCGGAGGACATGAGCGGCGACATAAGCGTGAAGACCAGGGTAACGCCGAGCTGACCAAGCAGAGCGAACGGAATGGCAAGGCCGACTGCCGCGTTGGGCTCGAGGCCCGTAGCGATAGCGAGAATGGCTGCCATGATGCCGCCGATGACGGCGTTAGGCGGCTGAGCGCCTCCGATCGGCATGTTGCCGATCGTCATGAGCTGATAAGTACCACCCACGAGAAGACCGGTGTTGAGGTCGCCAAGGATAAGACCGATGACGGCGCCGGTGACGATGGGCTGATAGAGAGACTCGAGGAAGTTGAACTGGTCGATTGCCGCGACGAACGTGACGATGAAGACCAGAGCGACCTGGATGATCGAGTATTCCATCTTGCTCCTCCTTTCAAAATGTATGTACGCACTTTGGATTTCACGTACAGAATGTCAGGTTTTCATTCCTGACAACGTGGATCATGAGGATTACGAGAAGAGCTTGCTCGTGTCCTCAACAGGCGTGCTCGGAACGCGCCTGATCTCCAACTCCACCCCCAATTCCTGCAGCTCTTTAAACGCAGCGACATCCTCGTCGTTAACTGCGACGGAGGTGGCGACTTGGCGCTTTCCTTCCGACATGTGCATGTTGCCGATGTTTACCTTCTTTATAGGCACACCGCCCTTGACGAGCGTAAGCACGTCTTCCGGTGTTTCGGCCACGATGAAGATCTTCTGGCGCGGGCTCGCCTTGCCAATGACGTCGATGGTCTTCTGCAGAGAGAAGAAACGCGTAGCGACGCCGGCGGGAGCGGCCATCTTCATGAGGTTCTGGCGCATGGTGTTGGTCGCCACGTCGTCGTTGGCGACGAGGATGAGGTTGGAGCCCAGAGTGGAGTTCCACTGGGTGGCAACCTGACCATGAACCAGTCGGTTATCGATGCGGGTAAGAAGAATGTTGGGTTCTGCCATGTTGATCAGCTTCCTTTCGTTATTTGCTGACGACAGTTACTTGATCTCCTGAATCGCGTAACGCGAAACGTCTACGACGGCTCCGGATCGGACTTTGATCTGGACCTTTTCGCCTTCGATGCCTTTTACGGTTCCGTAGATACCGCCGGCGAAAAGAACCTCCTGACCCGGCTTGAGCTCGGTGTGCAGCTCCTTGAAGTACTTCTGCTTCTTCTTCATGTTGATTTGCGACCAGATGGTGTAAATCAAGCCCATGATGACAAGCAGGCCTAAAAGGGCGACCGAGGAGCTCAAGACGCTGGCTCCGAAATCGGCCATTAGATGCCGTCCTCGTCGCCGAAGATATCCTCTTCCTCGGAGCCGGCAACAGAAGCGACCGTCTGGGCGGTGATGCCCGTCTGGCCAACGGTCACTGCCTGCTCGCCAAGCTCGGCGAGCGTGGCATTGCCGCGGAGGAACAGAAGCTCAATAACCATGGGAAGGTTGGTGCCAGTCAGAACCTCGACGTTGTCGACATCCTGGGCAATCATCATCGACTGGTTGAACGGGGTGCCGCCAAGCAGGTCGGTAAAGACGAGCACGCCATCGCACTCCTCGCGCATGGCAGTAATAGCGGCGCGGAGATCCTCACCGTAGGATGCGGCCTGGTCGCCCTCAAAAGGAACGACGGTAAAAGCAGGCTGGTCGCCGGCAACCATAGCGATAGCGCTTGCAAGGCCGGGTGCGAACTGTCCATGACCGGTAAGAATAAAGCCAACCATTCAAATTTCCCTTCCGAAGGTGTGTACGATCTGAGTCCGATGATGTTCGAAAGCCAGCGGGCGCTCGCCCTTAAAGCTTCTTAGAAAGCGTTCTTTGAAGACCAGTGGTTTCTAAACTGGTAGTAACCACGTGACGTGTTGTCACTATATCACCACAGAAGAGGTTGCTTTCGTTGATTCATACAGTAAAACGTTTTTGCACCGCTCACGGTAAAAAATCGACCGTTCACCGCTCGTTAACACTTCTACCTGCGGTTTTGAAACCGTTTGGAAATGCTTTGGCAAAAGATCGGAACTATTTTTGTGTCTGAACAACGCAGGGCGGCTAAAAATAGCGTGTAGAAAAATTGCAGGTCATTGTGAAGATATGTGAATTGGTCTTTTTGACTTAATACCAGTTAGAACCAGTTTTGAGATTATCGGTGAACGGTAGTTTTCGACCGTTCACCGGTTACTTGCAATCGCTTGCAGTTGTTTTCCCAGATGAATTAGGGAAACCCGATGAAGCGCTCGTGCGGGCGCGAGGCCTACCCCAGTGGTTTCGGTAACAAAAAAAGCCCGCTAGAACGTTGTCCGTTCTAGCGGGCTTAATCAGGTGATCGGTTAACGCGCAGTAGTGCAGGCAAACCTTACGCAAACAGGCCGTAGATGCTGATATTGGCCTTGGCGTAGAGGCCGTTAGCATACTCGGTCCACTTGGAGCTGGCGCTCGAAGCCTGCGAAGAATACTGCTGGTAAGCAGTGTAATAGGCGGTCATGGCCTGCTTATAGGTTGCGCTATCGGCCGTAAAGGCATCGTCGGCAAAGGCCTTGGCATAGGTGCTGTCGGCGTCCTTCCAGGTGCCCTTTGAGCTATCCCACTCGTCGCCGGCAAGGTTGATGATGTAGTCGGCGTAGTCCTTGCTCGCGGTCTCCTCGTTGCCGTCAGCAGGCTCGGTCGGGGCGGTCGGCATGCTTGCGGAGCTATCGCCCACCTTCTTCTTGTAGAGCTTCTGCAGCGTCGCAGACTGGCGGACGATCTGCTTGGCCTGGTCCTTGGACACGCCGTACTGCGTGGCCATGGTCTTGTAGTCGGAGGTGCCGATGGAATCCTCGGCGTACTGCTTCATTTCCTTGGAAGAAACGGTAATGCCCTCGTCCTCGGCAGCGTCCAGCAGAATCTGGTTGCGCACGTAGGACAGGATGACGTCGGCGGAAGGAGCGGTGTAGTTGCCATCGCTATCCTTGACGGTGTCGAGGCTGTACTGGCTCTCGATGGCCTCGCGCGCGGTGATATCGCTCTTCTTGCCGTTGTAGCTATAGCTTGCCACGGTCGAATCGAGCTGATCCTCGGTCAGGGTCGACGAGCCGACACCCTTGCCGCCAAAACCACCGTTGCCGATAAAGAAGCCGACCACGGCAGCGATCACGATGGCGACCACAAAGG
This sequence comes from Collinsella sp. CLA-ER-H3, assembly GCF_040092425.1. Classification (NCBI taxonomy): domain Bacteria; kingdom Bacillati; phylum Actinomycetota; class Coriobacteriia; order Coriobacteriales; family Coriobacteriaceae; genus Collinsella; species Collinsella sp. CLA-ER-H3. Next base: position 71,424 of record NZ_JBBNLP010000001.1, on the reverse strand, counting down.
CGGCAATCATCGTCTTCTTGTGCTTACAAGCGTGGTCGTCTTCGTCGGAGTCGTCGTTCTCGTCCTGCTCCTCAGGCATGAGGTTCTCGTCGGCGGCGTCCGCGGCGATCTTTGCCTCCAGGCGAGCGTCCTCCTCCTCGGCGGTCGTGCCAGCGGCGATATGTTCGGCAGACGTGCCGGCGACCAGGTCGATCTTCTCGTCCTCATCACCGTCGGGGCCTTCGCCGCGCTCGATGATCTGGATGCCGTCGATCTCGTCCTTCTCGTCCTTCTTTTGAATCAGACCCATATCAGTTACTCCTTGTTAGGGAACATAGCCCTCAATAGAATACGCCCGACGAGGCGCCGGGCGTATTGATTCTTAGGTTATACGCAAACACTTAAGTACTATTTAGGCGTTTGCAGCGTGCATACCTTAGGCCAGGTGCGCGATAACGGCATCGGCAAAGGCCTGCGTGCCCACAGCGCCCTCAACGGAGCCGGTCTGGGCACGACGCACGTCACCGGTAACCTGCTCGCCCTCGTCGAGCGTGGCAGAAACGGCGGCGCGAATGCGATTGGCGGCGTCGTTCTCGCCAAGGTGGTCGAGCATCATCGCAGCAGAGAGGATCTCGGCCGTGGGGTTGGCGATATCCTGGCCAGCGATATCGGGCGCAGAGCCGTGCGTTGCCTCGAAGATGGCGCAGTCGGCACCGATGTTGGAGCCGGGGGCCATGCCCAGACCGCCCACCAGGCCGGCGCACAGGTCGCTCACGATGTCGCCGTACAGGTTGGGCAGCACCAGGACATCGAAGTCAATGGGGTTCTGGACCAGGCCCATGCAGGTGGCGTCGACAATCTTGTCGTTGAACTCGATATCGGGATAGTTGGCGGCCACCTCGCGCGCCACGCGCAGGAACAGGCCGTCGGTCGCCTTCATGATGTTGGCCTTGTGCACGGCCGTCACCTTTTTGCGGCCGCAGCGGCGGGCGTACTCAAAGGCGTACTCCACAATACGGCGGCTCTTGGCGATAGAGATCGGCTTGATCGAGATGGCGGAATCGGCGGCGAAGGTCTTTTGGCCCGAACGCTCGACGAGTCGCGAGAGCTCCTCGACCTCGGCAGCGCCCTCATTGAACTCGATGCCGGCGTAGAGATCCTCGGTGTTCTCGCGCACGATGACCAGGTCGACGTCGCGGAAACGCGAGCCGTCACCCGGTTGCGACAGACAGGGGCGCACGCAGGCGTACAGGTCGAAATGCTTGCGCAGGGCCACGTTGACGCTGCGGAAACCCGTGCCGACCGGTGTGGTGATGGGGCCCTTGATGGCAACCTTGGTCTGCTCGACCGCATCGAGGACGTGCTGGGGCAGCGGCGTGCCGAACTCGTCCATGACGCCGGCGCCGGCCTCCTGGACGTTCCAGTTGATCTGGACACCGGTGGCCTCGACCACGCGGCGCATGGCCTGCGTAATCTCGGGACCGATACCGTCACCGGGAATCAGGACTACATCGTGCGCCATAATCTGTTACTCCTCGTCTTCGGCGTCGTCAGATTTTTTAACGCTAGCACGCTTCTTCTTTTTGGAGAGATCCAGGCCAAAACGTTTAACAAGCATTTCGCAAATCTCGCTCGAACGGGCCTTGAGATAGCTGCCCTTACCGTTCTCGGCATCGAACTTAAGGCGCAGCGCAAGCTTCTCGGCAACCTCGGCGTCGATCTCGCCCTGGCAAAACTCGTACAGGCAACCGAGCATGTCGCGATACTCAAGGTCGCCGTGGTAGCACTGGATGGCCTCGTCCAGGATGGGCCAAGCCTCGCGCGAACGCTCGACACTCGTGGCACCCCACACGCACAGCAGGCGGAAGGCGGCATAGCGCAGCGTGGAGGAGATCTCGTCGAACAGTGCAGTCTCGGCGCCCTCAAAGGCATCGCCCAGCTGCTCGGGGCAGGTGGTGGCGAGCGCCGTCAGGGCATCGAGGGCCTCCCAGCGGGTCTGTGCCTCGGGGCGGTCGAGCGCCTCGATCAACGCGGGCACGCAGGGCACGACGCGCTGCGGATCGCGCTCGGCAAGCAGGTGCAGCACGCGGGCGGCAAACTGGCGGATGCGGCGCGTGGGGCAGCCGAGCTCCTGGACCAGGCGATCGACGGCGTTCTCGTTCTCCTCTGCCAGCTGGAGCTGTGCCAGCTCCTCGTCGGTGAGCTGTTCGTCTTTGTTTTCTGCCATAGTTACCTCTTCTTACTATTTCTTAGCGTGCTTGCCAGCACCCTTGCTGTCATCGGTGACCGAGATGAGCTGTCGGTCGGCCGCGCCATTGCGACGCGCACGGCGGCGCTCCTCGGCGTCGCCCGCGTCGGCGGCGGCTCGATGAGCCTTGTTGACGTTAAAGACCTCGTCGTGCTTGCGCCACGGACCGACGGACTCGCCAAAGCTCATCTTAAGACCGGCGATAAAGCCACCGAGCCAGCCGATCGGCGCAAACTGCACCAGCGGGAACAGCGAGAACACCCAGGTCAGCAGGACGACTGCCGCCGCTCCTGCAAAGTTGGCAATCCAGTAGTCGCGCTTGGTGATCACGCGCTTTTCGCACGCCCACTGGCCGCACAAAAAGCCGATGTAAATCGCAAAGAGAAAGAGCACCAGCGCAAGCACCACGAACGTCCAGCTCATGGGCGCTACTCCCCGTGATGGTGGCCGCAGCAGCACTCGTGGCCGTCGTCATGGCCGTGGCCGCCGCAGCACTCGTGGTCCTCGCCGTGGTGATGGCCACAACCGCACTCATGGTCCTCGCCGTGCTCGCCGCAACCGCAACCTTCCTCGTGAGCGCCATGCTCCTCGGGGCGATACTGCGACCAGTCCAGACCGGCGGCGATGGCGTCGGCCTCCTCCTTGTAGAGAACCGTGATGGCCTGGGTGCCCAGCTTGGCGCCACCGATGGCGTCGAGCATGTCGTAGAGCGTAAAGGCGACGTCGGCGCCGGGCAGCGCGAGCTCGCGGTCGTCGGCATAGGCGAGCGCCAAGCGCAGGTCCTTGATGAAGTGCTCGACCATAAAGCCGGGCTTGTAGTCGCCGTCGAGCGCCTTGGGCGCCAGGCTCTCCATGGCACCGGACTTACCGGTGCCGCCCAGGATCATCTGACGGGTCTTCTCCAGATCAAGGCCGCTCAGCTCGGCAAAGGCCAGCGCATCGGCCATACCGACCATGCAGGCGCCCAGCGACACCTGGTTGGCAAGCTTGGCAGCCTGACCCTTGCCAGCGCCATCGAAGCAGCAAATATTTGCCGCAAAGGTGGAAAGGATGTCGCGGACCGGGGCGATGTCGTTTTCGGTAGCGCCCACGATAGCCGTGAGCGTGCCGGCGATAGCGCCCGACTCGCCGCCGGTGACGGGGCAGTCAAACGCCATGCGGCCGGAAACCTGGGCGGCCTCGGCAATGTCGCGCGCCAACTCGGGCGAGCTCGTGGTGAGGTCGATCAAGACCGCGCCGGGCTTAGTGCACGCGAGCAGGCCGTCGCCCGCCAGGTAGAGCTCCTCGACCTCGGAGGGATAACCCACCATGGTAAAGACGACGTCGGCGTTCGCCGCGGCATCTGCCGGCGTATCGGCCCAAACGGCACCGCGCTCGATGAGCGCGGCGGCCTTGGACTTGGTGCGGTTGTTGACCGTGACGGGATAGCCGGCATCCAGGATGTGGCCGGCAATGGGGGCACCCATGATTCCGGTGCCGATAAATGCGACGGAGAGCTTGTTTGCCATGAAACCTTTCCTTTTGGGTTGGGTGTTGTTACCAGGTTGAATACTCGGTGCCAGCGTTTGGGCTGTGAGTTGGGATCGATTACGGCCGCGTTACTTGCCTACTGACCGCGCACGCGGCGGGCGATGCGGTCGGAAAGCGACGCCTTGTCGGCGCGGTTCTTACCCCAAAACGCGCAGGCCACCATGCCGGGGCCCACGTGCGAGCCAATGGTGGGACCCACAGAGCTGCGGATGATGGTCACGTCGGCGCAGCCTTCCTCCTTGCGGATGGCGGCCTCGAGCCAGTCGCCGTCCTTTTCGGCATCGGCCGTCATAATGGCGATGGGCATGGTGCGATCGGGCACATAGTTCTCGCGGAACGACTTGAGAATGGACTTGAGCGCCTTCTTGCGACCGCGGTTGACGCCGATCAGCGACAGCGAGCCGGCCAGGTCGTAGGACAGCTCGGGTTTGACGTCGAGCTTTGCCGTGAGCTGTGCCGCCGCGGGCGGAATGCGGCCGCCGGCAGCCAGCGCGTCGAAGCTCTCGAGCGTAAAGTAGCCGTGCACGTAGGTCTTGGCCTCGTTTGCCCAGTCGACCAGCTGCTTAGCGGTCAGTCCCGCCGAGCGCTGGCGCACGGCCTCGAGCGCCAAGAGCTCGCCGGTCGCGCAGGGCAGGGCGTTGTCGACCACGTACAGCTCAAAGTTGGGATACTCGGCGCACACGGTGTCCGCCGCCTGGCACGCGGAGTTGTAGCTCGACGACAGCGCCGAGGTAAAGCACAGGTAGACCGTGGGCGTGCCCTCTTTGGCGCACTCGGTAAAGAACTCGATATAGCGACCGAGCGACACAGCCGAGGTGGACACGCGGGCACCGGCGCGCATGCGGTCGTAGAACTCCTTGGGTGTGATGCTCGACCAGATGTCATCCGTGCGCTCCTCGCCATCGATAATGAAGGGGAAACCCAAGATATCGACATCGAGGTTCGCGGCGACCTCGGGGCTAAAGTCGCAGCAGGTATCGACGACGATGCGGCAACGGTCCGAATGACCGGCGGATGCGGCCTTGTCCATCAAAGCGACTCCTTACGTAAAAAGGCGGCCACCCGCATGGGATGGCCGCCAACCGTTAACTCATGCAAGTTAACGTATTTTACTCGTCAAGTGTTTCGATGCGGGGCTTGATGATGCCATATCCACCATTCTTACGGTGATACACCACATTGATGAGACCGGTCGTCGCGTTCTCGAACACGTAGAAGTCGTGGCCCAGCAGATCGGTCTGCACCAGCGCCTGCTCCTCAGTCATCGGGGTGACGTCGATAACCTTCTCGCGGACGAGCAGGTCGTCCTCCTCCTCGGGCAGCAGCAGGTCGGCCAGATCCTCGACGCGCTCGACCGGCGCGACATCCGCGGCGCTGGCACCGCCCTGGCGGTTGTCCACGACCTTGGTCTTGAACTTACGCAGCTGGCGGGTGACCTTATCGGCGGAGAGGTCGATGGCGGCGTACATATCTGCACCATGCTCGGCAACGCGAATCACCGAACCGCGGGCGCGAACCGTAACCTCGACGATTGCCGGGTTGGGGTTCGAGGGGTTCTTCTCATAGCGAAGTACAACGTCGACCGTCATGGGCTCGATATCGAAAACCTTGAGCGCCTCGCCGATCTTCTCATCCACATGCGCACGCAGAGCATCGGTTACCGTCGTCTTGCGTCCAGAAACCTTGATATCCATACGTGGCTCCAATCTGCCTCGGGGACTTACTGTACTGGCTATGTACCCATTGCCGTGCATTTAATCACGCGGATTCCCAAAGACCCGAATAACGATTGCTTGATACCGCATACCGAAGTCTCGCACTTTTCTGTGGCAAAGTGCGCTATAGGAGGGAGCCGGCTACTTTGTATTTGGTCCCGAAAATTGGCTTTGACCTGCTGGTTTTATAGAGATGAAAAAGCCGGGCTCCTCTATTGGGGAAGCCCGGCAGTGCGTGTTGAAACCGTGAAGAGACGTCTCTCCTAGCGCATAGGAGACGCCACCCCTAGCAATAACTAGCTATTAAGCTTGTTAATGTCGTCGTCGGTGATGGTGTCTTCCTGGCTGGACGATTTGTCTTCGGAGGATGCGGTCTCATTGTTGGAATCGGAGGACTCGCTGCCGGAGGATGCGGAGCCAGACGACTGAAGGTTGACACCAGATACTGTCTTAGTGGTGAGGTCGTAGGGCATCGTGCCATACCAGACGCAGTGGACTGCCTCGAGCGTACCGTCGACCGTGATGCCGTCGAGGGCATCGCTCACGGCACGGCACAGTTCGTCATTGGACGAGAGGCCCGCAACACCAAGCGTCGAGGGCGCCTCGAGCGCACCGACATAGGAGATCTCGCTCATCAGGCGTGCAAGGTAGCCGCCGGCCGTGGAGTCGCAGATCACATAGTCGACTTCGCCGGACTCGAGCGCCTCAAAGCACTCGTTGATGTTGGGGTAGGTCTTTTGGTTGGCGGTGATGCTCTGCTTAGCAAGCGCCTCCTGCGAGGCCGAGGACATCTGGACACCCAGAGTAGACGTGTTAAGGGTATCGGTGGAAACGTTTAGCGACCCACCATCGCTGGTTCTACCGAACACGGAAGCGGCATCGTACAGGCAGGTGCCGAGTGAGCTAACGTCCCCGTCCGTGGAGTTGATCTCGCCGATAAAGATATCGGCCTTTTTGTCGCCGAGCGCGGAACCTGCCGAGGACGCATCGACAAAGGCGACCTTAAGGCCCATGCGGCTTGCGAGGGCGCGGGCAGCGTCGACTGCATACCCCGTGAGCTCGCCGTCGGCGCCCTGCATGGCCTGCGGCGCATCGGAGGTATCGAGGGCAACCGTCAGGGTACCGGGAGTGACCAGCGCATCATCCGACACCGTGGGCGTGACGGTCTCGTACTCGATCTGGTCGATCGTGGGAGTCGTGAACGTAGACAGCGGGTTGAACGCGCATCCGCTCAGGCCCAAAACGGCGATGACCGCTGCGGTCCCAGCACCTAACCGAGCCGCGTGCATCAAGCTGCCCCTCACCATGTCCACTACCCTGCCTTCTGTGTCGTATACGATCCGTGCGTCGCGCGGAATATCAGATTGTTCCCACCAGCTGACCTGGTATTTGACCCCACACTTGCGCACCGGGGTGTTTGCTCGGGAGGCCGCAGCCACCTTCACGACTGGCCCGCTCGCCCGCGAGGCGGTATTGCCCCAAAGAAAGTAGAACGGACGGTGCGGCTTACATCTAGGACGCGCCATGATCGCGCCGCGCGCACGCGGTCGCTTACGTGGATCCCTTTGACCGCGTCTGTCTTGGACTAGGACGGGCATTTCGTCCGTCCGCAACCACAGCCTGGCAGGAACGTAGCGCATTATAGCTAAGTTCAAGCTAAAGTTTAAGGTTAGGGGCGTTATTCGCATCGCGAGTACAGATTTCGCAGGTCGGAGCGGGCTATTCGTGCCCCTATGAAGCCCGGAGCTCCCCTACGGGGAGCTCCGGGGCACCCGTCTCAGGGTGCCGTGGCCAAAAAATAGCAAATATGAGTACTGTTACCAATTTAGTAGCAGGAGTTTTTGGCTCTGCAAGCTGTTTTCACGCTCTATAACGTCAGATTGATGCCAGGATATTCCACATTTGTTTAATAACTTTCTAATTTACCCCATCTTCCAGTCCCAAAATCCCTGATTTTACTGTTACTGAATTTGTAGCAGTACTCATATTTGCTATATTTTGGCCAGAGCATATATCCAACCCCCTGTTTCAGAGCATTGTTAGGCGGGTTTAAGCCCAAAACACGCCCGCAGCGTGTTAAGCAGCGCCTCTTGCTTTTTCCTGCGGGCATCGACACGATTCCGGTACCGCTTTCGCATACGCTGGTGCATGCGCCATGCGAGCGCCTCCATTGCCTCCATGTCGCAGAGCATCTCGTTATTGACCGTCGCGACCTCGATTCCCATAGTAATCAAGCCCGTGTTGCGTTTTTCATCATGGATACGTCCCCTCCGGGAGGAATGGCCCAGCTCACCGTTGTATTCCAGGTCAAACTGGGCTGCTTCCTGATACGCATCGCAAACTGCATGCGGCATCCCCGAGATTGCCTGCGCACGGTCATCGAACTCGATCTTGTAGTCGGTCTTAAAGGGACCGCAGGCAAATCCGCCATAGGAAAACGGAAGCGAAAACAGAGCGAGCATGATGCACTCCATGGGCGAGCGCAGATTTTCTGACAGGTAGGGACACAGGCGCAGCAGCTGTTTGGCCACATTCCCCTTGCATGCCGCGAGGTAATCTACCAGGCAATCGGGTGTCAGCACGGACTCGACCTCAAAGTAACCGACATCTGGCGGCTGGTCTTTGTCCTTTGCCAATTTGTTCACGACAGGCGATGTGTAGGGAGGTAGATACTGCCCGCGGTCACTCAGTGAAATCTTGGAACACAGTTCCTGGGCCAGGGCAAACGCCTGGATACAGCCGACCTCGCGGGCGACGGCAACACAAAGGGCCTCGGGAGATAGGCTGTACACCCCCGGTTCCACCTCTAGAATCGAGCCGGCAGGCAACCCAGAACACACGGACCAGCCCACACCAGGCATGCGGCGGCGCTGCGCCGCAGATCCCACCAGCAAGCACAGGTCTTCTTGCACCTCGCCGCTTTTGGCTCCAATTCGAACCAGGTCGAGAAGATAGATATCCTCGGTCGAAGGCGATGACGTGCACAGCACGCGGCGCTCCTCCTCGGGCTCAAGGTCCTTCCAGCCGACGTAGCCCATCTGCCGGCGCTCGGCGCGCATCATACGCAACGCCGAGGCACCCGTCAGGATCACGGAAGCCGCAAGCTGCTCTTTTGTCGGCTTGTTGCGCTGTTTGATTGTTACCGCCACACGAATCACCCCTACCAAACGCGTGTGATAGCGAGGCCATCAACGGCCGCGGCACCGGCGCGCTTGAGTTCCGCCGAAGCCGCTGCCATCGTCGCACCCGTGGTGATAACGTCGTCGATAAGCAGCAGGCGGCGGCCCCGCACGTCCTCAACGGTCTCGTACATGCCTCGGGCGCGTTCACGGCGTTCTTCACGACCGAGTTCACGCTGGTCGCCATGACCGTACTTAACGAGGGCGTCGAGTAGCGGAACACCCGACAGCTCGCAAAATGGGCGCGCGATGGCTTCCATATGATCGAAGCCGCGTCGCCGAAACGCCGCCGCCGTCGCGGGCACAAACACCACCGCATCGGCGCCGCACAACACACCACCGTAACGATCGGGTGCCGCGACCTGGGCATGTAAGGCGGTATCGTATAGCAGCTCTGCCAGATACGGCGCCAGGCGTCGCTCGCCCGCGTCTTTGTACGCTTTAATGATCCGCGGCAGCGGGTGCGTGTAAACGGCACATGCCAGGCACCGGTCGAGCGCTTCGGCCATCGCCGAGGACGTACCCTCGACCGAGCACTCGGTGCACAGCAAGTCTCCAAACGGGGCGCCGCATCGAGTGCAGCTATGCCGCGGGTCGATGAGCGCAAGCGCCGCCAAGCAGTCTTGGCAAATAAGCGCGCCGGAGCGCTCGCAGCCGGCGCATCGCGTGGGCGACAACGCCTCAAGCGCCTCGTGCGCCGCCCGCTCGGCAAACGGTAGCAATTCGTCCGCAAACGGTAGGATGCCGGCACCTTGCAGGCATCTCAACACGTTCAAATGTCTCTTCACGACACAACCCTCCCTACGCTCGGTCGCAGGGAGGGTTGTTGATTCAGCGCTATGGTACCCCGACGCGTTTGGGGTCGGGCAGGTTAAATCCGTTTGCGGGCGCTATTCGCCGGTGGGCGGTTGCGGTGCGGACGAGTTTTGGGTCGAGCCCTCGCCACCATCTTGACGCGGCTTGCGGGAACGGCGACGGCGACGGCGCTTTTGACCCTGGTCGGCCGAGCCCTCGCCACCGCGATCCTCGCGCGGCTCGCGCTCGTCGCGAGCGGCGCCACGCGAAGCCTTGGCAGCCGCTCCCCCGCCATCTCCGGGACGACGGCGCGTGACCTTGACCTCGCCATCCGAGACCTGATCGGCCACGGAGGGCACTGAGGGCTTCTGTTGCGCGCCCGAGGAATGGCGACGGCGCGGACGTGGCGCGCGCTCCTCCTCGCCACGCGGCTTGCCAGCCTTGTCGGTAGGCGCATCGGAGGCCGAGACGCCCTTGGGAGCGGCACCGGCCTCGCGAGCAGCTGCGGCGCGGAAGACGTCCTCGCGCTCCTCGCTCGACAGGTGACGGCGACGACGGCGCGTGGGATTCATGCCACCGCCGCGGTTTTGCTGCTGGGGCTGCTGAACCTCGCGCTCGCGGGAAGCGTTCTTGCCCGCGGCTGCAACCTCGGTAGCATCGCCCGAGCCCGCGCGCTTGCGACGGCGACGGCCATCGGCCGCCCCCTCGGCCTCGGGTGTCTCGGCCTTACCGCGGCCTTTTCCGCGGCCACGGCCCTCGCCCTGACCCTGACCGGCGCGAGCATCGGATTCAGCATCGCGACGACGGCGCTTGGGCATCGACGTGCCGGCCAGACGGTCGGCACTCGACAGGCCATCGCCCACATCGACGCCGTTTTCGCGATCGAGCTCCATGAGCGCCAGACGCATCTCGGGCGACTCGATGCGCTCGAGCACATCGCGCGTCACACAATCGGGGCGGCAATTGCAGCCCTGCTCGGCAGCCTTCTTCTTGCAGCCCTCCGAGCAGGTCATATCGGCCAGGTTGACCTTAAAGACTTTGCCGTTCTCCAGGCGCAGCACCAGCTGCTCACGCGGCGTGTCATATTCCTGAATACGCGCCTTGCCAAGCGGCGTATCGATGAGCGTCTTCTTTTTGGGCGCACGGCTCTTAAAGTCCTTGTACGCCTCGAACTCATAACGCAGGCAGCACATCAGGCGGCCGCACACGCCGCTGATCTTGGACGAGTTGAGCGGCAGGTCCTGCTCTTTTGCCATGCGAATCGAAACGGGCTCAAACTGTCCGCCAAAGCGCGTGCAGCAGAGCTCCTGTCCGCATTGGGCATAGCCGCCCACCAGACGGGTCTCGTCGCGCACACCGATCTGGCGCATGTCGACGCGAATATGCAGCGTCGAGGACAAGTCCTTGACGAGCTGGCGAAAATCGACACGCTCCTCGGCGGCAAAGTAGAACACGGCCTTCTCGCCGCCAAACAGGTACTCGACGCCGACCGGCTTCATCTCGAGGTCGAGCTCTTTGACCAGACGGCGGAAATCGACCATGGCCTCGTCGCCCTGGATGGCCAGGTCGTCAGCAAGCTGCAGGTCGATGTCGCTCGCCACGCGCAGCACGGGCTTGAGCGGCTGACCGATCTCGTCTTGCGGCACCTCAAAGGGATCGGCCGTGACCAGGCCGATCTCGGTTCCGCGCTCGGTGGAGCAAATGGCATAATCGGCCTCGAGGATATCCAGATCCTGCGGATCGAACCACAGGTCGCGCGAGGCGTAGGTAAACTTAACGGGTACGACTAACGGCATTTCAGTGCCTTCCTGATATCGAACAGCATGACCTCGATGGCCAGCTGGGGAGTAACGTTTCTGGCGATGTTGCGCTCGGCGGTTGCGACCGCCTCGAGCGCCCGCGTGGCACCCGCAACATTCGTCGCGGCGGCAAGCCGCCCGATCGTGTCGCGCACGTCCTCGTTCACAACGTCTGCCGCCTCGTCCTGAAGCGTCAGCAGCACGTCGCGCATGAGCGTCCGCGCGCTCGCCAGCGCTTCCATAATACCCGAACGCTCGCGCGCGTTGAGTTCGCGCTTGTTGCGGTCCTCAAGCTGCTTCAATGCTCCACGCGACAGGTAGTCGGCGTTTTGCTCGAGTACCTTTTCCTGCGTGGACTTGACCTCGGCGAGCGGCGCCTTGACGGCGACAATGAGCGACTTGGCGCGGCTGAGCACGTCGGCCTCGTCGGCGGCGATGAGCGAATCGATGGCGCGGACCATCTGACGGCGGGCGTCCTGGCGCTCGGCGCTCTTAAGAAACTCGATGCCGCGTGTGGGGCTTCCCGCCACGGCGACCGCCATGCGGCAACGCGCAGGGTCCTGACCGGTGGCGCGGCTCACGGCCTGCGCGGCGACGGCGGGCGATACCAGCCGAAACGGCACGCACTGGCAACGACTCACGATAGTGGGCAGCATCACGTCGGCCGAGGTGCCCAGCAAGATAAACATAACGCCCTCGGGCGGCTCCTCGAGCGTTTTGAGCAGCGCGTTGGCGGTGTTGGCACGCAGTTGCTCGGCACGGTCGACGATGTAGACCTTGGCCTTGGCGCGAATGGGCGCCAGCGGCACGTCATCGAGCAGCTCGCGGGTCTGGGCAATGAGGTAACCCGTGGCGCTCTCGGGCGTGTAATAGTGCACGTCGGGGTGCGTATGGCGGGCGACGCGCACGCAGCTATCGCATGAGCCGCAGCCGTCCTGCTCGCACAGGAAGGCTTGGGCGAGCGCCCACGCGGCGTCGAGCTTGCCCGCGCCGGGAGCGCCCAAAAACAGGTAGGCGTGCGATGCGCGACCACTAGCGACGGCATTGGTCAAAAAGTCACGCACGCGCTCTTGGGTGTCGAGCTTGGCCAGCAGGCTTGCCTGAGCGGGGGCCATGTTACTCGGCCTCCTTGGCAAGCGCGGCGGCGACGGCTTCCTGGGAAATGTCGAGGCCGTAGGCGCGAACCTGCTCGACCGTCTGCGCGAAAACGTCCTCGATGGACGCGGTCGCGTCGATGAGCTTTACGCGGTTTGGTTCCTCGGCGGCAATGGCGCAAAATCCCTGGTAGACACGCTCTTGGAAGGCCATGCCCTTGGCCTCCATGCGGTCGGCCGCACCACGGGCGGCCATGCGCAGCGCCGCCTGCTCGGGCGTGATGTGGTAGACGAGCGTGAGCGCCGGGTGCGTACCCGCGACGGCCAGGTTGTTGGCGTCGCGCACTATCTGGCGGTCGAGGCCATCGGCAAACGCCTGGTAGCAGGTCGTGGAATCGTAGAAGCGATCACACAGGACCACCTTGCCGGCCGCAAGGGCGGGCGCGATGACCTCGTGCACCAACTGGGCGCGCGCCGCCTCGTAGAGCAGCAACTCGCAGGTGTCTCCCATCGCCGTGTTGGCGGGGTCGAGCAGCAGAGCGCGGATCTTTTCGCTGATGGCGGTGCCGCCCGGCTCGCGCAGAGTTACGACCTGATAGCCAGCGAGGTCGAGCGCACGGGCCAGCAGGCGCGCCTGCGTAGATTTGCCGGCGCCATCGACACCCTCGAGCGTGATAAAGCTATGTTGAGCGGGCTCAAAAGCCATGGGCGCAGCCCCTTCCTACAAGGCGCGTAAATGCGAGTTATAGCAACCAAGCCATGATACCCCAGTGCTCGGCGCGTCCCCAATGGCTAAAGGTGCCTTTCCAAAGTTGCGGTGAAATAGGGGCTGATTGAAGCTCTGAGACCGCCAAACAGTCCCTATTTCACCGCAACGTATGATGGGGAATTTTGGATGCTGGGTATAATCGTCGTATTGCATTGAAATGTGGCGAAAGGAGTGGCAATGTCTCGGTATTGCGCCTCGTGCGGCAAACGTCTTGCAGATGATGCCAAGTTCTGCACCTCGTGCGGTGCACCCGTTGAGCAAACAGCCGCGAGCGATAGCCAGCCCGCTTTTGAGCAGACCGGCTCCCTTGATACGCCGCAAGCCAAGGCGGACGACCCCCTCGCCTATAGCCCCGATCCCGCCGCAAGGACCGAGGCCGTCGAGACCACGCAGCGCATACCCGTCGCGAGCGGCTCGCCCCAACAGCAGCCGGCTCCCGCATACGCGCCCGCTTCGCCACAGACCCCCGCTCCCAAAAAGAGCGGCACCGGGCCGCTTATCGCCATTATCGTTGTGCTGGTGGCGATCATCATCGCCCTGGTCATCTTCTTTGCAATCAGACCGTTCGACAACGCCGCCACGCAGACGACTGCCGAGGTAGCTAAGCTGCACCATGACGTCGACGACGATGACCTAAAGCCTCTCGGCGATCCCAACAGCCTGTACGACGATGATGACGATGACGACGAGGATGGCGGCGAAGCAACGCTCTCTGAGCAGAACCTCTACCGCCGACTGAGCGAATACTACGACCTGCTCGAAGATCTCGACAGCCAGGTCCGTGGCTGCGCGCAGAACTTCAACGGCAACTATCTGGAAGAGGATCGAACCACCCGTCAAAATCTCGCCGACGTCGCCGAGCGCACGGAGGACACCATCGAGCAGTATTACGACATCGTCGAGGACCTGGACGTCCCGACGAGCTCCAAGAACTACAGCTCCTGGAAGGACATCATCGCCCTGTACGACGATCTGGATCACCGCATTGACGCAATCTGTGATGCCTGGGAGATCAGCCTGAAATACACCAAGCCTGCGGACCACAAGAATGAGATCGTGGCGCCGCTGTCGCGCGACAACGTGGCGGGCACCAATGACAATAAGTACCGCCTAGACTTTGAGGAGCGCTATCCCGGCGCCAAGCCTGTCGAGGTGAACTAGCGCTTTGTCGTTCCCGAGCCGGCAGTTAGGGACGTTCCTAAACTGCCGGCAGAAAAGGAACGTCCCTAACTGCCGGTCAAAAAAACGAGCGAGGATCATGAGACCCTCGCTCGTTTTTTTGGGCATTGTTTCGACTGCGCCGTTACTTGTCGGCGGCCGCCTTCTTGGTGGTCGTCTTTTTCGCGGCAGTCTTCTTGGCAGTCGACTTCTTGGCGGTCGAAGTCTTCTTTGCCGCCGTGGTCTTCTTCGCCGTGCTCGCCTTGGTCGCAGTCTTGCGGCCGCGGGCGGGTTTCTTCTCCTTGGTCGGGCAGTCCATGTTCACGCAGATGCGCCACGGGCCGCGCGCCGTGTTGACCACCACGATGGGGGCGCCGCACTCGGGGCAGGTCTCGCCCGTCGCCTCGAGCTTGCCACGCGCCGGCAGCGGATAGCTCACGCCGCAATCGTCATAGTTGGTGCAGCGGATAAAGCGCTTGCCGCTCTTCTCGCTCTTGTGCGCGATCAGGTCGCCATGGCGTCCGGCCTCGGCACACACCTTGCACTCGCCCACCTTAAGGTCGGGCTCGTAGTTGGTGGGGCACGTCGGGTTCACGCAGATCTCGAAAGCCTTCTGGCGGAACGGCTGACACTTGATGCGCGGCGCACCGCACTCGGGGCACACGGCCGCCTCGCCCTCGAGCGGGCTCACCTTGACGCCGCTCGGCACCGGATAGGTCACGTCGCAGTCGGGCCAGCCCATGCAGCCAATGAAGCTGCCACGGGTCTTGGCGCTCGTCTTCATAACCAGATCCTTGCCGCACTTGGGGCAGGCGCCCACGCGCGCATCGGCCGTGACGGCGTCGCTGATGGCGTCGCCGAGCTCCTGCGTATGCTTGAGCAGTTCGTCGAGCACGCCGGCCAGCAGCGCGCGCGAGTGCGTCACGACATGCTCTTCGGTGTCCTCGCCGCGCTCCACGCGGGTCATGTCGCCGTCGAGCTCGCTGGTCATATCGGGGCTCGTGATGCGCGGGGCAAACTGCGTCAGCGCGTCGATGATGGCGATGCCCAGCTGGCTCGGCTCAACGGGATCGTTTTTGAGGTAGCGCACGGCGTACAGACGCTCGATGATGCTCGCGCGCGTGGACTTGGTGCCCAGGCCGCGCTTTTCCATCTCCTGCACGAGCTTGCCCTGGCTGTAGCGCGCGGGCGGCTCGGTCTGCTTGGCCTCGAGCTTAATGTCGAACACGTCGACCGTGTCGCCCTGCTCCAGCGGCGGCATCTGCTCGTCGCGCTTGAGTCCGTACGGATACGCCTCGCGGAAACCCGGGATCACGAGCACATCGCCCGAAGCCACGAACGGCTCGCCGTTGACGTCGAGCTCGAGCTTGGTGTTCTCGATGGTCGCGGGACCCATAAGCGTCGCCAGGAAGCGGCGGGCGATGAGGTCGTAGAGCTTGCGCTGGCCGCCATCGAGCGTGGACGGATCGCCTTCGCCCGTGGGGTAGATGGGCGGGTGGTCGGTGGTCTCGACCTTGCCACGCGTGGGCTTCATGGGACCGGCGAGCACCTTTTTGCACACGGGCGCCAGCGCCGGGTTGATCTTTGCCAGGTCGCTCACCACGGCGCCCAGATCGAGCGTCGCGGGGTACACGGTATTGTCGACACGCGGGTAGCTGATGAGACCGGCCATGTAGAGGGACTCGGCGATGCGCATGGTACGTGCAGGTGAGATGCCCTCGGCCGCGGCGGCAGCCTGCAGCGAGGTCGTCGCGAACGGCGTGGGCGGCTGCTGCTTACGCGAACGCTTGGTCACCGCGGCGACGGTTGCCGTCTTGGCGCCGTCGACGTGACCATACGCCGTCTCGGCAGCATCTTTGTCGGTAAAACGCGCTATTTTGTGCGCAATCTTAAAGCGGTCGTCCTCGGCGGCACCCTGCGCAGCACCCATGCCGCGAATCTGCCAATAGTCCTCGGGCACAAACGCCATGCGTTCGCGTTCGCGCTCGACCACCAGGGCGAGCGTCGGCGTCTGCACGCGGCCGGCGGAGCGCACGTTGCCAAAGCCGCCAAACTTGGCGAGCGTCAGGTAGCGCGTGAGCACCGCGCCCCAAATGAGGTCGATGTGCTGGCGGCTCTCGCCGGCGTCGGCCAGATTCTGGTCGAGCGAGACAAGATTGTCGAAGGCCTGCGTAATCTCGGCCTTGGTAAATGAAGAATACTGGGCGCGGGC
The DNA here is from genome assembly GCF_040092425.1 of Collinsella sp. CLA-ER-H3. Taxonomy (NCBI): domain Bacteria; kingdom Bacillati; phylum Actinomycetota; class Coriobacteriia; order Coriobacteriales; family Coriobacteriaceae; genus Collinsella; species Collinsella sp. CLA-ER-H3. Next base: position 54,946 of record NZ_JBBNLP010000001.1, on the reverse strand, counting down.
GACCGGCAAGTCCGGCGCGACCTCGCGCACCTTGTTGAGAGCGTCCGAACCGATCAGCTCACCCTCGCGATCGAAGTCCGTGGCGATGATGACACTGTCGGACTTTTTGGCGAGATTCTTGAGCGAGCGAATGAGCTCTTTCTCGGCCGGCAGCTTAATGACGGGCGCCCAGGTGAGGTAAGGCAGGCTCTCGAGCTTCCAGCCCTTGATGGAGATACCGTCGGCAAGAAACGGCTTGCGCTTGGTGTCGTAGGGCGGACGAGCCAGACCATCGGGCATGTCGGCCGGCAGCATTTCGCCGTCCTCCGTGACCGAATACCAGCCCAGCTTTTTATCGAACAGCACGCTGTCGCAAAAATCGGGCGCCAGGATGTGACCGGCAAGGCCGATGGTCACGCACTCCTCGCCCTTCCACTCAAAACGGTAGATGGCGGTGTTGTACACCTTGTCCTTTTTGGGTTTGCCCGTGGACAGACGCTCGGCGATCTGACGCGCGGCGTCGTTTTTCTCGGCGATGATGAGCTTCAAAAGAGGCTCCTATCTCGTATCTCTGCGGCTACGCCCGCCCGTATGGCGGCCGACTTACGCCCTTGCTTGCTCAATCTGCCCGATGAGCCAATCGCACCAGGCATCCATGCCCTCGCCCTTGCGCGCGCTCACGGCAAACCGCGGCGCCTGCGGATTGAGGTCATCGAGTGTCTTAGTATACCTATCCATGTCAAAATCGAAAGCCGGAGCCACGTCGACCTTGTTGAGCAGCTGCGCGCCGGCGTGTTGGAAGATGCCCGGGTACTTGATGGGCTTGTCGTCGCCCTCGGGCACCGAGAGGATCATGATGGACAGGTTCTCGCCCAGGTCAAAGTCGACCGGGCAGACCAGGTTGCCCACGTTTTCGATAAAGATGACGTCGATGTTCTGAAGGCCCACCGCCTGGTCGAACGCGTCAACGGCCTCCATGATCATGTTACCCTCGAGGTGGCACAGGCCGCCCGTGTTGATCTGGATGGCGGGCATGCCGGCTTCCTTCATGGTGATGGCGTCGACATCCGAGGCGATATCGCCCTCGATGACGGCACAGCGCAGGCCGGCCTTGTCGCGCAGGCGCTCGTTGGTGCCCAGGATCGTGGTGGTCTTGCCCGAACCGGGGCTCGACAAGACGTTGATCACATAGGTGTTTGTCTCTTTAAATCGCTGACGCAACTGATCTGCCAGGCGCTCGTTGCGCGACAGAATCGGCGACGCGATATCAATCGTTTTCTCGGCCATACTCGGCACTCCTTACTTTGGCCCCTTTATACCCCATCACCAGATGGCTAGCGGGCTAATCGTCGGGGGTTTCAATTTCGATACTCGCGATATCGAGCTCGCGGCCGCGCAGTAGGCGCACGTTGGCACCACCACACTGGGGACAGCGACAGTGGAAGCGATCGTGGTCGAAAACCTCGCCGCAGTCCAGACACTCGCTTTGTGGATGGACCTCCTCCACGGCAAGCTCGCAGCCTCGCGTGAGCGGGTCCTCATCGCGAAATGTCTCCCACGCAAAGTCGAGCGCCTCGCGCACAACTTCGGTCATATCCCCGATACGCAGCGTTACCAAAACGGCGCGCGAGGCCCCCGCCCCACGCGCCGCGCGAATCACTGTATCGAGTATGCCGTTGACAATGCCAACCTCGTGCATACCGATTTACTCCTCGTCGTCCTCATCGTCCGAGAACAGGTCCAGACGGCTCACAAACAAGCCCTCCTTGCCCTCGCGCGCGGTAATGACCACGCGGGCAATGGCGAGCGAAATCTCGTAGAGCGAGAGCAGGGCACCATACATGAGGCCCAGCGTAACGGGCGAGCCGTCGGGCGTAATCACAGCCGAGCCCACAAGCAGGCCCACGTACACGTAGCGCCAGGCGCCGCGGAAGGCCGCGTAGGACACGATGTGGAAGACGGACAGGTAGAAGATGATGAGCGGCAGCTCAAACGCCACGCCAAAGCCGATCATAAAGAGCAGCTCCATGTTGACGTAGTTCTCCAGGTCGGGCAGCGCCGTGGCGACGGCCGAGGTCTCGCCGATAAGCCACTCAAAGCCCGCCGGGATGATGATGAAATAGCAGAAGATGGCACCCAGGAAGAACAGCACCGTCGAGGCGAGCACCGTGGGCACGACCCATTTGCGCTCGTTGGGACGCAGTGCCGGCAGGAAAAATGCCAGAATCTGCCAGATGATCATGGGCGTGCACATGACCACGGCCATCTTGATGGCCAGCGAGAAGCGCAGGCCAAAGCCGCCGAGCGTGGTGGTGATGTAGAACTTACCGTCCGGCACAAAGGAGCGGATGGGGTCTTCCAGGATGTCGAGCACCACGGGCGTGGCGAAATACAGCACGATGGCGGCGGCAAACACCGACACGACCACGATGGTCAGGCGGCGACGGAGCTCGCCCAGGTGATCGAAGAGCGGCATGCGCGCAGGTCCGATAGGCATTACTCATCGCCTCCCTTCGGGGCATCGGCGGTGGCAGCCTCGGCAACGGCCTCGTCCTCGGCCTCGAGCTCGCGAGCGAGCTGGTCGACGACGGCCTTGCGCTTGCGGGGACGACGGGCGTAGAGGTCAGCCGTCGTGGGCTCTGCCGGCTCGGGCTCGGACTCCGGCTCTGCAGCAGGCTCGGGCTCGACGACAGGCTCGGCGGCAGCGGCAGGCTCGGCACCCTCGGCCTCGGACTCCTCAGCAGTACCCTCGCCCTCGGCGGCAGCCTCGCTCGCGGCCTTCTCGGCAGCAAGACGGGCGCGACGCTCGGCAAAGGTCTCCTTCTTGGCGGGCGCTGCCGTCTCGGCGGCATCCTCGTCCGCATCGGAATCGTCGTCGGTCGCAGCAGCCTTCTTGGGCTTGACCGGGGCCGACGCGGCCTCGCTCACCGGATCGATTATCTCGGACTGAACAACGGCCGTCATCTTTTCCTGCGTCTCGCGGAACTGACGAATGGCACGGCCGATCGTGCGGCCCATCTGTGGGAGCTTATCCGGGCCAAACAGCAAAAAGCCGAAGACCACGATGATCGCGAGCTCACCCTCTCCAATACCAAACACACATACCTCCAAGGCTCGATGTGAGTCGAGCCCGCACCGCGCCATTCGGCCGGAACTCGTCTATTCATTCGGTCAAGTATAGCGCCCGGACACCAAAACGTCCGAGCGCATCACAAACATATGCCAAATGGCACGCCCTTTTGGGGGCAAAGGTTATGCAGCGGTGATCGAAATCTCCTGGTCGACACCCAACAGCTGAACCACGCGCATCACCGGGGGCTGCACATTGGTGCAGCTAAAGAGTTTGCCGTGGTCGACCGCGTGGTGTGCGGCGCCCACGAGCACGCCAATGCCCGTCGAATCGATGTAGCTCACCTGGGCAAAATCGAGCTCAACGGCCTCAGTGGGCTGCTCGAGCGCCAGGTCGATGGCATTGCGCAGGCTATCGGCGTTAGAGATATCGATCTCGCCGGTTACCTTAATGGTGTAGAGCTCTGGCGTGGGGTTGGTGGAAATACCCAAATCCATGTATACGCTCCTTTACGTATCGAAAGTGCGGATAGTACGGGAAGCCGCGCGTTAGGCGCGCTCGACACGCGCAAGCTCGGCAGCGACAAGCTTGACGGCCAGCACCAGCACATCGAGCGCGGCCTCCAGGTCCTCGACCGTGGGATAGCTCGGCGCGATGCGGATGTTGGTGTCGCGCGGGTCCTTGCCATAAGGCCAGGTGGCACCAGCCGGCGTGAGCTTGACGCCCAGGTCGGCGCAGAGCGCGGCGACCTTCTGGGCTGAACCCTCGGGACCATCGAAGCTTACAAAGTAGCCGCCGCGGGGGTGCGTCCAGGTGGCGCAGCCCGTGTCGCCCAAGCCCTCGGTGAGCTTGCGCTCGACAGCCTCAAAGCGCGGGCGCAAGAACTCGGCATGCTTTTTCATGTGCTCCTTGACCGCCTCGATGGTGGGAAGGAAACGCACGTGGCGCAGCTGGTTGAGCTTGTCGGCACTGATGAGGCCGGCCTTCAGGCGCTTGGAGAACTCCGCGATAACCGCGGGGCTCGCACCGATAAAGCCGATACCGGCACCCGGGAAGGTGATCTTGGACGTCGAGGCGAATGCCACCACGCGGTCCTCGGTGCCCGCCGCGCGGGCAAGATCAAAGATGTTGGCGAGCTCGTCGGTCTCGTCGTACAGGTCGTGCACGCAGTAGGCGTTGTCCCAGAAGATGCGGAAATCGGGCGCGGCCGTGTGCATCTCGACCAGGCGGCGCACGGTGTCCTCGCTAAAGGTGATACCCGTGGGGTTGGAATACTTGGGCACGCACCAGATGCCCTTGATGGAATCGTCGGCGGCAACGAGGCGCTCGATCTCGTCCATATCGGGGCCGTTGTCGGTCATCGCGACGGGAACGTTCTCGATACCCAAGTCGGCGGTAATGCCAAAGTGGCGATCGTAGCCGGGAACCGGGCACAGGAACTTGACCTTCTTGCCGTCGTGCGCGGCCTCGTAAGCCTCCCAAGGATCGCTACCACACGAGCCGCAACGCCAGAACATACCGGCGATATCGTGCTCGATCAGCAAGCTCGACGAACCCAGCACGAGCGTCTGCTCGGCGGGGCAACCCAGGAACTCCCCCGCCAGCTTGCGTGCCGAGGGAATGCCCTCAAAGCAGCCGTAGTTGGAGCAGTCGACATTGCCGTCGTGCAGATCGGCATCGGCATTGAGGATATCGAGCATGGGTCGAGAGATGTCCACCTGGGAGGGCGACGGCTTGCCGCGGGCCATGTCGAGCGCCAGGCCCTTGGCCTTGACCTCGGCGACCTCGGCCTTGAGCGCCTCGATGGCGGCATCGAGTTCGGTGGTTTCCATCTTCTGGTAGATCGTCTGCATGGGTGCGACCTTTCACGAAGCGGTACGTTGCAATTCTTCTAAGTATAGACCGCCACCGTCGCAACGTTATGAAGCCGTGATAGATTAAGTCCATCGCAATGAATTACGAATCGCCGCGCATGCCGGCGTGAAGCGCCCAAGGAGGCACTATGGAGTACGGATCATTCCAGGCCGAGGAATTCGGCGACCTGCAGCGCCTGGTCGACGGACTATTTTACGACCGTCAGGCCATCGACCGCCTGGATCTGATCGTACAGGCCGAAATCTTGGACCTGGCGCCCGATCTCATGGAAATCGTCAACCTGCTACCGCCCGGCTATTACGACCGCCAGTCACTTTGCGACCAGCTCAACTCCGCCTTGGCCGCCCACGGCTGGGGCGCCATCTACGGCACCGTGGAATAAACCTAGTCATTTAAGAACGTCCCGAATGACTAAAACGCCGCCCGTGATGGTGTTCACGGGCGGCGTTTTCAAACTTGTATGCGCTTTTACTCGTCTTTGGGCGCGGGGTGCTTGCAGATCACACTCATGTAGATCATGCCAAGTACGGCCGCGGTGACAGAGCCGGCGAGAATAGCGGCCTTGGCAGCCAGAACCTCAAACTGGGCCGTCGGGAAGGCGAGGCCGCTGATGAGAATCGACATGGTAAAGCCGATACCGCCCAGAATGCCCACGCCGGCAATCATATGCCAGTTGACATTGTGCGGCAGCTCGCAGGCCTTGAGCTTGACCAAGGCGAACGTCATGCCAAAGATACCGATCGGCTTACCCAGCAGCATGCCAAAGTACACGCCGAGCGTCACCGGGTCGGTGAGCAGCGTGCTCATGTCCACGCCCACTAGGCGAACCTGTGCGTTGACGAACGCAAAGATCGGCAGGATCACAAAGTTGACCGGTGTGGAGATCAGACGCTCCATGCGGATGAGCGGCGGGGTCACGCGGTGCATGACGCGCTCGACCTTGGTGGTCGAGACGGTAAAGTCATGCTGGCCCAGGATGTGCGCCTCGTCGTCGTAGCGGTCATCGAGCAGCGGCAGGCACTCGCCCAACCAATCGGTGAGGCTATCGAGCTTGACGCCGCACTTGGCCGGGATGGTGAAGGCCAGGATGACGCCGGCAAGCGTAGCGTGCACGCCGCTCTTGAACATGCAGAACCACAGCAGCAGGCCCAGCACCGAATACGGGGCAAGGCGGTAGTGCTGCGTCTTGTTGAGCCACACGAGCGCGCACGTCACAAGCGCGGCGGCGCCCAACCAAAACGGATTGGGGCTCTGACCGTAGAAGATGGCGATGGCGGCGATGGAGATGAGGTCGTCGGCGATGGCGAGCGTCGAGAAGAACACACGCACGCCGTTGGGCACGCGATTGCCCAAAAGCGACAGCACGCCCAGCGCAAAGGCAATATCGGTTGCCATGGGAATGGCCCAGCCGTTGTGCGCGCCGGCATGGTTAAAGATCAGATAGATGCAGGCGGGAACGACGACGCCGCCCACGGCCGCCAGCATGGGAAGCATAGCCTGGCGCGGGTTTTTGAGCTCGCCGACCGTCATTTCATATTTGAGCTCAATGCCCACCAGCAAAAAGAAAATCGCCATGAGGAAGTCGTTGACGAAAAGCTCAACGGTGAGACCGGCCGTAAGGTTGCCCAGACCCACATACAGCGGGGTCTCCAAAAAGTGATGGATGGCCTCGTAGGCATCGGTGTTGGCGCAAATGACGGCGGCGATGGCGGCGAAGACCATGACGGCGGCGGAAATCGTGCCGTTCTCGGTGATGCGCTCCCAAATGTCATGGCGCTCAAAACGCTTGCGCTCACGAACGTTAAACAGCTGCTCGGGTGCTGCCATGGGCGGCTCCTTTCACGGGAAAGCTCCCGTCTTAAAAAAGCACGGCCCGCCCAAGTGGCGGTGCCGCGCTCTAACGTATTACGCTTGCATCTAGCCTACCCTGCACGACAGGCACGCAGGCGTGGCCGAAAAGCGGAACCACAGGTTGAACATTATTTGCTCAACGGCACGGGCGCGCCTATCCAAGAGACGACGCGGCGCCGTGCACAAAAAACGACCGGAGCGCGGGGCTTCCGCGATCCGGTCGTGGCGTTTGGTCAACTAAACCTAGCAGGCGGCCATGGTGGGGGCAGCGACCTGCTTCTTACGGGAGAGGACGCCCGGCATCCAGACGCCGTCGTGCTCGTCGGCAATGCCCAGGCCCTTCTGAGCAGCCTCGGTCTCGCCCTCGAGCAGGACCTGCGAGCCCTCCTCCATGATGTCAGTGATGCACAGGACGATGCCGTCGGCACCCTTCTCGGCGGCGTAGGCGCGCATGGCCTCGCGAATCTCGTCGATCATGCCGAGTGCGCGAGTCTTGTCGACAGTCTCGTACTGGCCGATGAGCAGCTTCTTGCCGGCAGGCTCGAACATCTTGATGTCGTTGCCGACCATCTCGGCTGCGGTGAAGGAGCCGGACGGGCGGGTGAGGAAGACCTCCATGCCAAACTTGACCGGGTCGACGCCCACCTGCTCGCCGAGCTTGGCGGCGACGGCGCGGTCGACATCGGTGGTAGTGGGGCTCTTGAGCATGAGCGTGTCGGTCATCATGGCCGAGAGCAGCAGCTTGGCCTGAACGTCGGAAAGCTCAACGCCGAGCACGCCGGCGAGCTTGGTGACGATGGTGCAGCTGGAGCCCCAGGGCAGGCAGATGTAGTGCAGCGGGCCGGCGGTCTCGAAGTCGCCGATGCGGTGGTGGTCGACGACGCCAAAGACCGTGGCGTCCTTAAGACCGGCGACGGACTGGGCAGACTCGTTGTGGTCGGTGAGGACGACGAGCTGACCGGCCTCGACGGACTCGATCACGCGGGGCTCGGCAATGCCGGCGTCGGCGAGCAGCTTGGCGGACTCGGCCGGAAGCTGACCAAGGGCGCAGGCCTCGTAGGTGTTGCCGGCATACTCAACCTGGTTGAGCAGCTGAGACAGGACGACGGCGCTCATGATGGCGTCGTTATCGGGGTTCTGGTGACCAAAGACAAGAACGTTTGCCATGGATATCCTCCACTTGATATGTGTACTTGGACGTAGCTATGGTAGCACGCCGATGCCGAGCCTTCGCAGACGGAAGGGCCACGGCATATTTTGGGGCGCAGGCACGGGGGCCAAGGCTGTCCCTTTTGCACCATGTTGGTGCAATGTAACCTGTCCCCCTTGCACCAGCTATTTACCGGCAGCGCGCAGGGCTACGTAGGCGGCACCGATGATGCCGGCGTCGTTTCCGAGCGAAGCGACCTTAATGGGCGTCTCGCGCGAGGCGGAAAGCGCGTACTGCTTAAAGTGCTCGCGAACCTTGTCGAGGTAGACATCGGCCGAGGCGGAGGCGCCGCCGCCGATGAGGAACATCTCGGGATCAACCACGTTGGCAATAAGCGCCAGTGCGCGGCCGAGATAGTCGGCCATGGTATCGGCCGCGGCCAGCGCGAGCTTGTCGCCCTCGCGACAAGCCTGGAACACGTCCTTGGAATCGGAGGGGCCGGTGAGCTCGATGGGCTCGACGCCAGCCTTCTTGCACTCGGCAAGGTAGTTGCTCACCACACCGGTGGCGCTGGAATACTGCTCCAGGTGGCCATGGCCGCCGCAGCCGCAGGTGCGCTCCTCAGCCGGATTCAGGCACATGTGGCCGATCTCGCCGCCGGCACCCACAACGCCCGACACCACGTCGCCGTTGACGATAACGCCGCCGCCCACGCCGGTACCGATGGTGACCATCACCACGTTCTGCACGCCCTTGGCAGAACCGAGCCAGGCCTCGCCCATGGCAGCGGCGTTGGCATCGTTCTCATACTTAACGACCGCATCGGGGCAGTGCTCCTGAATGGCGACCCTCAGCTCGGGCAGGTTAATGGCAATGTTGGCCTTGACCTTGGCATCGCCCGACGCCGGGATGGGACACGGAACGGCCAGGCCAATGCCCGCCACAAAGGCACGCGGAATCTGTGCCTTGGCGACCACCTGGTCGATAGCCTCGGTCACCGCGGCAAAGCCCGCAGCGTCAACGATAGGAGGCGTGGGCACGCTGGCCTTGGCAAGCAGGTTGCCGTCCTCGTCGAACAGGCCCTCCTTAACCGAAGTGCCGCCGACGTCGATGCCGATGTAGTACTGCTTAGGTTCCATGGGAGCCCGCCTTTCTCGTTTAAACATTGCCTGTATGGTACCGCTCCCAAGGCAAAAACCTACCAAAAAGGGACAGGTTTGTTTTGGCAGGTTTTATCTGGGAAAACGCGAATGGCCGCTTAACACGACATTACTCAGATGTTTATCTATTTAGAGCGCTCTAATTTATATGCAAAGCGACTTTTAATTATATCTTTCTCGAACTTTTTAAATATATAATAGAGATGCTTAGGTGTTAACTATACTTTCTTTTATACTCAACCAAGTTGGAAAGGAGGTTCCATGATTCCCAAATACGAAGCGATAGCTGCAGATATTCGTCGCACTATCGAGGATGGCGCTCTTAAACCGGGCGACAAGCTTCCTACCGTCGTTGAGTTCTGCAAGCTCTATAACGTTTCCAAAATCACCGTCAAACGAGCTATTGAACAAATCACCGAAGAAGGTCTTATTACCAGCCGGCGTGGATCGGGTACCTACGTTAAGGACACGGCGGGGCTTCCCGGCCAGGCGTTTTTCCAGGGCAAAAACGACCGTACCCAGGGTTTTTCGTATGAGCATCGCGAGGAGAAGGTGACCTCGGTGGTCTACGATTTCTCGATCGTTAATCCACCAGCGGACATCGCAGCCCAGCTGGGAATTGCCGAGGATGACTTTGCCTATCACGTCGTGCGCGTGCGTCAGGCCGATGAGAAGCCCATCGTTATCGAGTACACCTACATGCCCCTCGAGCTGATTCCAGGCCTTAAAAAGAAGGACCTGTACGGATCGGTCTACCGCTTCATCCGCGAGCAATGTGGGCTGAAGATTTCGAGCTTCCACCGTACCATTCGCGCCGTGGCAGCAACCGAGGAAGAAGCCGAGCGTCTGGACACCAAACTTGGCTCTCCCCTGCTCGAGCTCACCCAGATTGGCTTTTTGGACAGCGGCGCCGCCTTTGAGTATTCGATCTCGCGCAACGTTGGCGATCGCTTTGAGTTGCACAACGTAACGTTGGCATAGGTTTTTGTAGTCACGCGGGCGCTCGTTTTGAGCCGTCTTACGCGGCACCCGCACAACCTTATGGGAGTATGCACATGTCCGATTTGATTAAACTCACGCCGATCTTCCACGAGAAGATCTGGGGCGGCCGCCAGCTGGAGACCGTGTTTGGCTACGACATTCCCGAGGGTCCCATCGGTGAGTGCTGGGCCATCTCGGCCCATCCCAACGGCGACTGCCAGATTGCGGAGGGACCGTACGCCGGCCACACGCTGTCGTGGCTGTGGGCCGAGCACCGCGAGCTCTTTGGCAACTGCGAGGGCAAGGAGTTCCCGCTGCTCATCAAGATTCTGGACGCCAAGGACGACCTTTCGATCCAGATTCATCCCAACGACGAGTACGCCGCCAAGCACGAGAACGGCAGCCTGGGCAAAACCGAGTGCTGGTATGTACTGGACTGCGAGCCCGATGCCACGATCATCGTCGGCCAGCGCGCGCACGACCGCGCCGAGGCCGCGCAGATGATCGAGGGGGGCCGTTGGGACGAGATGCTCAACGTGCTGCCGATTCACAAGGGAGACTTTTTCCAGATCGACTCCGGCACCGTTCACGCCATCAAGACCGGCACGCTGATTCTGGAGACGCAGCAGTCGAGCGACGTGACATATCGCCTGTACGACTACGACCGTCCCGGCACCGACGGCAAGCTGCGCCCGCTGCACATTGAGCAGAGCCTTGATTGCATCGATTTTGACGTTCAGGCTCCGACCGACGGCACGGTGACCGCGCCCGAGGTCGACGGCGTGACCGAGCTCGAGTCCAACCCCTGCTACACCGTCGACCGCGTGCGCGTCGACGGCAGCAAGACCCTCGACCAGCGCTGGCCCTTCATGTGTCTGTCGGTCATCGACGGCGAAGGCACCGTCTGCGGCGACCCCGTCCACAAGGGCAGCCACCTGCTGGCCCCGAGCACCGTGGACAAGATCGAGCTCGAGGGCAATATGGAACTGATCGTCTCGCATCTGTAAGCTATCGATCCCCGAGCGCTCGCCGGGATGGGGCGCGGGGTTTGATCGCCTGTTCGGACAGTCCTGCTCGCACGGAGAGCACATTAAGTGCTCTCCGGCTCGTGCGGAACTCACGATCGACCAAACCCCGCGCCCCATCCCTGCGAGTCTCTGGCTAGTAACGACAATCAAAAAGCAACAAGGGGCTCCCCCGTTCATCAACGGAGGAGCCCCTACTCGTATCTATTTATCAGCCCACCCTGCTCTCCAGACCAAAAAGCGAACGAGCAAAGCGACGTTCGTCCAGCAACGTTACCCAAGGACCTGGGCGGGCGTATGGGGCAACATCGATCGCGAGTTCCGCACGCAAAGGAGAGCACTTAATGTGCTCTCCGTCTTGCGCAGGACTGCCCGAGCAGGCGATGTTGCCCCATACGCCCGCCCAGGTCCGCCGGGATCACGACAGCTTGACGATCGGTGCAAAACCTTTCATTAGCTTTTTGGTCTGGCCGGTCTTTTCGAATTGGACCTCGATCATGTCTCCGGCGACCGAGATCACGGTGCCCGTGCCAAAGGTCTTGTGGCTCACGGTATCGCCCGCGGCAAAGTCCTGCGATGCGCTGGCACGATCGACCTTGCGCTCCACCGTCGGGGACACCTTGGAAGACGGCTTTTTGGCTCGCGACGCGCCCGAACCAAAAGTCGAGGCAACACGGCCGGCGTCAGGCGAAACCCCACGATGGCGCTCGGTCCCGTAACTGCTGCCGCCAAAGAAATCGTCAAAGCTCGATCCGCCGCGCGAACCGGAACCGCCGGTCGAGCGCGTATGCGAGCCAAACACCTTGCCGCCGTACATATCCGAGCCCATGCCCGAGCCAAAGGTGCCGTGACGGTCGCCGCGCTTCTCCCAGCCCGTGCCCTCAAAACCGGCAGAACCGATGCCGCTAAACTCGATATCCTCAAACGGAATCTCGTTGAGGAAGCGCGAGCGCGGGTTGGCAGAGGTCGAGCCGTAGGTGCGACGCGTGGCCGCATAGGTCAGGAACAGGCGCTTGCGAGCACGCGTGATGGCGACGTAGGCCAAGCGACGCTCCTCCTCGAGCTTGCCCGGATCGTCACTACCGCCAAAGTCGTGCACGTGCGGGAAGATACCCTCCTCCATGCCGGCCACGAACACCGCCGGGAACTCCAGGCCCTTGGCGGAGTGGATGGTCATCATGGTAATGGCATGCGTCTCGCCGGCCAGGGAATCCAAGTCGGAGCGCAGGGCCAGCCACTCCATGAGCGCCGGCAGCGCCTTACAGGTGAGCGGACCGTAGGTGCGCTCGATCTCGTCGGCATGCACGGCACCCGCCGGCATCTCCGTCGGCGCGGCATACGCGTTGCCCGCGATGGCGGCGGCCAGGGCATCCTGCGGAGACAGCGCCGGAGCGGCCAAGCTATCGAGCGGATTGGAGCCCGCGGCGTCACGCGCGCCAACGAGCGCCTCAAACGAGGATACCGGGGCAGATGGCCCCGGTTCGGGCGCAGGCGCGCTCACCACGACAGGCTCGGGCTCGGCGCTAGCAGGCACATCGGCAACACCGGCAGCGCGCAGCTCTTCCAAGCTCTCGAGCGTACCTTCGATATCCTCGTGCGTCTCCTCAAATTCGGCGGCGACGCCCAGGAATTCCTGGATGTTCTCGGCGCGGCTCTCGGACTCCATGGTGCCCTCGGCGCGGAAAGCCTGCAGCAGGCCCGTCTTATCGACGATCATCTCGACGACGTCCCTGAGCTCGCCGTCCATGCGGCGACCCTCGCGCACCAGCGCCACAAAGCTCGACAGGCCGTTGCGCACCTTGGCGCTAAACATGCCCGTCTCGGCTGTTGCGATCTCGCAGGCTTGGAAGAACGAGCAACGGTTGTCGCGCGCCAGCTGCTCAATCTTTTGGATCGAGGTGGAGCCGATGCCGCGGCGCGGCGTGTTGATAACGCGCTTGACGCTCATATCGTCTGCCGGGTTCACGATCATCTTGAGGTAGGCCATGACGTCGCGGATCTCGGCACGGTCGAAGAATCGCGTGCCGCCCACGATCTTGTAGGGCACGCCTGCGCGCAGGAACATATCTTCGAGGATACGCGACTGGGCGTTGGTGCGGTAGAACACAGCGATATCGTCGTAACTCGTGCCCTTGGAGTGCAGCTTTTCGATCTCGCCGGCAATCCAGCGGCCCTCGTCGCGCTCATCGCTTGCCTGGAAGGCCTGGATCTTCTCGCCGTCGCCCTCGGCCGTAAACAGACGCTTGTCCTTGCGTTGCGAGTTGTGGCGCACCACGGCGTTGGCGGCGCTCAGGATATGACCCGTAGAGCGGTAGTTCTGCTCCAGCTTAACGGTCTTGCAGTTTTTAAAGTCCTTCTCAAAGTCCAGGATGTTGGTGATGTCGGCGCCGCGCCAGCTATAAATGGACTGGTCATCGTCGCCTACGACCATGAGGTTTTGGTACTTGGCGGCCAGCAGGTTGGCGATCTCGTACTGGACGTGGTTGGTGTCCTGATACTCGTCGACGCTAATGTAGCGGAAACGCTCTTGGTACTTATCGAGCACCTCGGGGCGGGTGCGCAGCAGCTCAAGCGTGCGCACGAGCAGGTCGTCGAAGTCCATAGCGTTGGCGGCGCGCAGGCGGCGTTCCAGCTCCAGGTAGACCTGCGCGGCCTTTTTGTCGTTGGGGCTGTCGGCGGATTTGAGCATGTCCTCGGGGCCGATCATGGCGTTTTTGGCCGAACTGATCTTGCTGCGGATCATATTGATGGGGAATTGCTTTTGCTCGATACCGAGCGCCTGCATAATATCGCGCACCATGCGCTTGGAATCGTCGTCATCGTAGATGGTGAACTGACCGGTGTAGCCCAGCAGATCAGCGTCCTCGCGCAGCATACGCACGCACATGGCATGGAAGGTGCACACCCACATGCCACGGGTGCCGCTGGGAATGAGCGCCGCCAGACGCTCACGCATCTCGGCCGCGGCCTTGTTGGTAAACGTGATGGCAAGGATCTGCCAGGGCTTAACACCCAGGTCGCCGAGCATATGTGCGATGCGGAAGGTCAAGACGCGGGTCTTGCCCGAGCCGGCGCCGGCAAGGACCAGCAACGGACCCTCGGTGGTCAGGACCGCCTCGCGCTGGGCGGGATTAAGGCTGTCGAGGTCGACGAGCGGCTTGGCGGGTTTGGGTGCCGGCGCGGGAGCGTCGTAGATGTCGAGCGGGACGAGCTCGGGCTCCGGCGCAGCGGGGGCGGTGTATGCATCGAGCGGCACGGGTTCCGGCGTGGGCGGCACGGGTACCGCGGCGTTCTTTTCCCAGGGCAAGGGCTGGGTCATGGGCGACTCCTCATCTGACGGACGGCGCGCCTGCGGGCGGCGCCATAGTTTGAGCCGTACCAGTATACCGAGCCGCGCGGACACCGGCGCAAATCACACCACGACTCCGTGCGCCACCGTCAGGCCCGCCCAGCGGATTTGGCGCAATGGGGTCAGGTTAGTCTGCACCACATTGGTGCAAAGAAACCTGGCCCCATTGCACCAATCACGGAGCCACCGATGTCATGGCAACGGTAGCGAGCGGCGGCCAGGGCGAACAAATTGGCATGAAAAGGGGGCGGCATAGACCTTTTGGTCATGCCACCCTCTTTGAATGACAAGTTGTCGTTCTGGCCGCCGCGCAGCGTCAACCAAGTTACAGGCCGAGCATAGGCTCCAAGACGAAGAAGTACGCAAGCACCACGATGCCCAGAATGATGCGGTAGACGCCGAAGCACTTGAAGTCGTGACGGCGGACGAAGCCCATAAGCCACTTGATGGCGATGAGCGAAACCACAAAGGCCACAACGCAGCCCACGCCCAGGATGGCGACCTCGTTGGCACCGAACGTACCGCCCTTGATGAAATACTTGACCAGCTTGAGCGCACTCGCGCCAAACATGACAGGGATGGCCAGGAAGAACGTAAACTTGGACGCCACCGAACGCGTGCAGCCCAAAAGCAGGCCGCCGATGATGGTGGAACCGGAGCGCGACGTGCCCGGAATCAGCGAGAGCACCTGGAAGCATCCGATGCCCAGTGCGGTCTTCCAACTCAGGTCCTCGAGCGTGGTGATGGAACCAAAGTCCAGATCCTCGTCATCGCCCTCATCCTCAGCGGTAGCCGCGGCGGGCGCCGCAAAGTGCGCACCGGCGGGACGTCCACCCGACACCACAGCACGCGAACCAAACGAACCGGCAACGGCCATTTCCTCGCGCTTGTTCGCGCGCCAGTTCTCGATCACGATAAACAGCACGCCGTACACAATGAGCGCCAGCGCCACGACGGGAGCATTGTAGAAATGCTCCTCCATCCAGTCGTTGAGCGGCAGGCCGATCGCCGCGGCGGGAATGCAGCCGAGCACAATCTTGCCCCACAGCACCCAGGTGTCGCGACGGCCCTCCTTACCCTTGCTGGGCGAGAACGGGTTGAGCTCATGGAAGAACAGCACACAGACGGCCAGAATGGCGCCGAGCTGAATCACAACCAGGAACATATTCCAGAACGTCTCGCTCACGTTCATCTTGACGAACTCGTCCACCAAGATCATGTGACCGGTCGACGAAACAGGCAGCCATTCGGTGATGCCCTCGACCAGGCCCATGAAGGCAGATTTTAGAAGCTCGATGATATCCAAAGGGACCCCCTCGTTAGACACCCGCCGATATTGTTCTGCGGACGGTGCGGGCGATGTCCCATTATCAACCGTTCGGGCGCGCCTGCGCCTACCCTTACCAAAAAACTCGTCCGTTCACAGAATTGCGAGCGGTCAAACCGAAATCCTTGGGTATAACTGCAACAAGATAAAGTGTCCGGCGGCCAACGCGCCCGCGCCCGCCCGACGCACGAGCCCCGCGCCCGTGCGATAGACCAAGGAGGAAACCATGAACGAGGGCTACACCAAGGTATTTGTTTCACTCGACGGTACTGAGCAGCAGGATTTTGTGCTCGCACGCGCCATCAAGGTCGCCGCGAACAACGGCGCCAAGCTAATCATCGGCCACGTTATCGATTCCACGGCACTCGAGAGCGCCGGTTCCTATCCGGTCGATCTGGTCAACGGCCTAGAGGAGGCGTTTAAGAACTCCATCGCCAAGCAGCTCGAAGAGGCTAAGGCCAATCCCGACATCCCCGAGGTCGAGGTCATGATTCGCGCCGGCCGCATTCGCGAGACGCTTAAGGACGAGATGCTCGACGTGGTTAAGCCCGACCTGGTGCTCTGCGGCGCCCGCGGCCTGTCCTCGATCAAGTATGCGCTGCTGGGTTCGATTTCGACGTTCCTGCTGCGCAATACGGACTGCGACATCTTAGTCGTGAAGTAGCGTTGCTCCCACCGGCCGCGGGGCCTGCGGGGTTTCCACGGGCACGTCCTCGCCGCGTTGCGGCTGCGGGATGTGCCCTTAGGAAACCCCTCCCGGCCCCGCGGCCTTCGCAGCCTTGCTTCAACGAGTTGTCTGATGGAAAAATGGCGTGCCGCCCCGTTTGGGGCGGCACGTTTTGTTTGGGGCGACACGTTTTTGTTATGGGGGATTCATTTGAGCCCCCATAGTTGTGTTCACGTTCGGGAACATAGCGCCAATTGCCTTAGCTATGTTCACGTTCGGGAACATTGCCGTCCGCACCGCAAGACGGCCCGACTACTCGAAATATTGGAACTTGTTGGTTGAGAAGGCGAATGTTACGACGAAGCCTTCGCCCGGCTCCGATGCCGCGGTGACGTCGATGCCCATCTTGGAGCACAGGCGCGCCACCAGGTAGAGGCCGATGCCCGTTGCACGCTTGGTGGTGCGGCCGTTGTCGCCGGTAAAACCCTTCTCGAACACACGCGGCAGGTCGGCCGCGCTCACGCCGCAGCCGTTGTCCGCAACGGTAAGCTCGATGCGCTCGCTTGCCAGGCCCTCGTCCAGCAACGCGCCCGAAAACACGATCTTCGCGCCGTCCTCGCACGCATATTTAATGCTGTTCTGAATGAGCTGGCCCAGAATAAACTCGAGCCACTTCTCGTCGGTAAAGACCTCGAAGTCGAGGTTCTCGCACACCGGGGCCACATGCGCCGCAATGAGCTCGCGCGCGTTGGCTTTAATCGCGCCCGTCACCAAGGTCTTAAGGTCCCAGCGGCGAATCAGGTAGTCGCGTTCCACGACTTCCGAGCGCGCGTAGTACAGCGCTTGATCGATATAGCGCTCCACGCGGGCAAGCTCGCGACCGAGGTCATCTACGCGCGACAGATCATCTTCGCTGCCGTCCAGGTTTTCCAAAATCAGATGGGCTGCCGCCAGAGGCAGCTTGGCCTCGTGGACCCAGCTCTCGATATAGTCGCGATAGTCATCGGTCTGGCGCCTGCCTTCGGCAACCTCGTCACAAGCGGCTTTGCCCACCCGGCGCAAGACCTCGTACTCGAGCTCGCCCTCGGCATAAGTCGGGCACTGCACCATCTCCTGCACCCATGCGGGGCTTTCCAGCTCCTCGGCCGCGCGCTCCAGCTGGTGCAAAAATCGACGACGGCGCGCGTACTCGATCACGATGCCGAGCATGCCAAAGATGAAGGACACGCCAACCGCCACGACCACGATGGAAACGGGTGCGCCGGCGACCGTCAGCACAAAGCAGCTCAGCAGCACGCCGCACGTCCACACGGCGACGGGAAGCAGCGCATCTTTAAAGAACTTGCCAAACGACATAGCCGGCCCCTAGACCGAATAGCCCTGGCCGCGGTGCGTTGTCAAATACCCCTTGATGCCGATTTTTTCGAGCGTGGTGCGCAGGCGGTTGATGTTGACGGTGAGCGTATTGTCGTCCACGAAGGCGTCGGAGTCCCACAGGTCCTGCATAATGGCCGAGCGCGAGACGATCTTGCCCGCACGGCTCAGAAGCAGCGAGAGGATACGCAGCTCGTTTTTGGTGAGCTCGGTACTGGCGCCGGATGCCGTATTGGTGACTATGGAGCGAGCGAGATCGAGCTCCAGGCCCTTGTGGACAAGTGTGCTGCGCTCGCCCGCCGCCGTGGTGCGACGCAGCAGTGCGTTGATGCGCGCCACGAGCACGCGCGCGCTGTAGGGCTTGGGAACAAAGTCATCCGCACCGAGCGTCATGGCCATGACCTCGTCAATCTCGGTCGCGCGCGAAGTGAGGACGATGATGGGAACCTCGGATTCGTGACGGACCTCATGGCAGATATGCTGGCCGTCTTTGACAGGGAGCGTGAGGTCGAGCAGCACCAGGTCGGGCGCGGCGGCGAGAATATCGCGCGAGACATGCTCGAACGATTCGCAGGCCTCGACCTCAAAACCGGCACGGGCAAGGATGTCGGCAAGCTCGCGACGAATGGGTTCGTCGTCCTCAACGATATAGATCAGCGCCATGTGTCCTCCCATTTCGCGTAACTTGCACCTTCCACACCATTATGCCCACGGCGTCGCAGCGATACGACCCCGTGGGCACCTAATATGACAAAAGTGTTCGGTAGCCTTGAGAGAAAATAGGGGCCCTCGGGCCTGAGCCGATCGGCCCCATCACTTCGACCTCGAGCCTCTACTCGAGCGTACGCATGTACGCAGAGATAGCATCCAGGCCCTTCTGCAAGTCGTCGGTGTTATCGGAGTATGCATAGCCGATGCGCATGCTCTTGGGCTCCTCGAAGCAATCGCCCGGGGTGACGAGCGCGCCGGACTTCTTAATCATGTCGATGCAGAACGTCCTGGAGTCGATGTCGTAGTCGTAATACACGAGCGCGGTGGTACCCGCCTCGGGCTTGACAAACGACAGGTGCGGCTCGCTCTCGACCCACTTCTCCAGAACGGCAAGGTTCTGACGGACGATGCGACGGCTGCGCTCAAGGATCACGGAAGCGTTGCCCAGAATCAGCTCCGCCACCGTCTCGCTGAATATGCCGGCGGAAATCAGGTTGTAGTCGCGATGCGAGAGCAGCGCGCGACGAAGTTCCGGGCTCTTGGTGACCGCCCAGCCCAGACGCAGGCCGGCGAACGACCAGACCTTGGACATGGATGCGGTGACAACGGCCTTGTCGTACAGGTCGATCACGGACTCGCAGTACTCATCCGTCTGAGTAAGCAGACGGTAGACCTCGTCGCAGAGCAGCCACGCGTCGTGTTTGCGCGCGACCTCGACAATCGCCTTGAGCGTATCGGTGTCGAGCAGGGCGCCCGTGGGGTTGTCCGGGTTATTGATGCAGATGAGCTTGGTATCGTCGGTCACCAGGGCATCGAGCGCGTCGACGTCGACGTGGTAGCCGTTCTTGCGATCGAGCTGAAGGATATCGACCTTCGCACCACACATCTCGGGAATCGAGTAAAGCTGCTGGTAGGTGGGCTTGACGGAGACCACGTGATCGCCCGGTTCGACGAGCGTGGAAATTACCAGGGAGTTGGCACCGGTCGCGCCGTGCGTGGGCACGATATGCCCGGGCTCAACCGTCTTATAGAGACGCGCGACCCCTTCGAGGAAGCCGGGCTGCCCCTCGATGTCTCCGTAGGTGAATCGGCGCGAGCACAGGCTATCGAGCCACGCCTTCTTGTCGGTGTTTGTAAGCTCGAACAGCTGGTCGAGCGTAAGGGAGTAGACGCATGTCTCCGCAACGTTGTGGGTGCACTTGGTCTCCCACTCGTTCATCCACTGCTCGACGGCGAAATCCTTGATCTGCATTGTCTTTTCCTTTCCTTGACTTTCTTACAGTTCCACCGCGGTGCCCAGCCCCGCCTCGACGGCGCGGTCGTAGGCGATTTTCGATGCCGAAAGGTCCTGAACGGCGATGCCCGACGTATCGAACACCGTCACCTGTTCGTCATCCGAACGCCCCGTAGCCGTGCCGGCGATGACTTCGCCGAGCTCCGCTTTGATGTCCTCGGGCGTAATGGCACCCTCGGCAACCGGAATCTCCAGCTCACCGGACGCGACCGATTGCTCGCGGTCGTCGACGTAAACAGCGGCACGGGCGACAAGCGCCGAGGCGAGCTCCTGCTTGCCGGGCATGTCGGCACCGACGCAGGAGATATGCGTACCGGGGCGCACCCATGCATCGGGGATGATGGGCTTGGTCGCCGGCGTGATCGTCACGATGATGTCGGCCTCTGCCGCGGCACCTTGGCCGTCGGCCGTTGCCTCGATGGAATAGGTGGATGCCTCGCGAGCATGTTCGCAGGCGCCCAAGATATGGGCGACCTCGTCTCGCATGCGCTCGACGCGGGCCTCGGGCGCGGCATCGGAAACCGGCTCCCACACCTTGACCTCGCCCACCTTGGGACAGGCGGCGAGCACGCCCGCCACCATATAGGTGCTCATATGGCCGGCACCCGCAACAAGCAGTTTGGACGCATCCGCCCGAGCCAGCCACTTGGCGCCGAGCGCAGCGGCGGCACCGGTGCGGAGCCCAGTGACGGCGGAGGCATTGAGCAGCGCCAGCGGCTCGCCCGTCGCGTTGTCGCACAGCAGCGTGGTGCCAAAGATCTCGGGCAACCCCTTTTTGGGATTCTGAGAGAACCAAGCCGTGAGCTTGAGGCCGAAGAGGCCGCTTCCCGCCAACTCGCCCGAGCGGATATCCATATCGGCCACGCCGGGTTCGAACTGTTCATATACCATCGGCCACGCAACACCCTTGCCCGTCGCCTTCTGGCGATATGCCTCCTCCACGGCAGCGATTGCATCCTCAATCGTCAGCACCTTGGAAACTTCCTCGGCCGAAAGCACCACCATCTGCCCCATCATCGCTCCTTTCAGCGAAAGCTTTACGTTGCTTCACTGTACGGTTTAGCAATGATGCCGCCAAGGATCATTTCTTGTTGGAATCTACAACGATTTTCGATCTGATTTTTCCATCTATCAGCAGGTATTTGAACTATTTCTCGCATGAAAGGCATACGGATGTGCGATTATCCTATTTATACCTATACTTATTGTAGTGATTTACAAGGTGATGTTGATGCTATACACCATCTCGGACTTCTCACGGGAATATGAGGGGTCGGTCCGTCTGATCGCCGGCAGCGACGGCGTCTCGCGTGCCGTCTCTGGCGTCGGGATCCTCGATTATGAACTCATGCCCGGCCTCAAGAGCAAGTACCAGCGCGTCAACTTCAGCTCAGACGAGATCGTCCTCAGCACCTTCCTCTATGCACAGGACGACCCGTACCTCATCACTGAAGCCGTGAAATACCTCGTCGCCAAGGGGACGAGCGGTCTTATCATCAAAAACGTCCTGCACATCCCGATTCCCGACCAAGCCATCCGCTACGCCAACGCGCGGCACTACCCGGTCTTTCTCACGACCGACGACTCACTGTTCTTTGACAGCGTCATCTATGAGATCAAACGGCATATCGAGCAGCTCGCGTCCATCGACTTCGCGCAGCGCGAGATCGATGCCCTGAGGACAGACGTATCGCCCGAGTCCATCTGCCGACGCATCCGAGGGCTCAACCCGTCATTTCTGGACGAAGCGGTCGCCCTGTTCGCATCGTTTGCAGAGCCCCTCGACCCGCGTACGTTTTTGCAAATCGAACGTCTCTGTGCAAAATCGACCCTCGCCGGATGCCACAACATGCTGGAGCCCTATGACGGAGGTTTATTATTCGTGGCGACAAGCGACTCGGAGCAAGCGCTCGATGTGGAGCGAATCGTGCAGGCGCTCACGGAGCTCATCGAGGCTAGCGGTATCGATGGAGGAGCGGAAGGACTCGGCATCAGCGATATTCTGTTTGGAGACAAGGCGGTGGCGCAGGCGATCTCGCAGGCAATTTACGCACAGCGCCTATCTTGTCAACGAGCCGAGGGTCCCGTCCGCTATACGCAGCTCGGCATCCTGAGAACCGTGATGCCTTTTGCGGAAACCCCGGAGATGCGATCGTTCTCGGAGGCGATTCTCTCGCCGATACGCGAGCACGACAGTGAGCATGGCAGCGAGCTGGAATCCACGCTCGCCGCATTCATCGAGAACGACCGACGTATCGAGCGAACCGCCAAGCAAACTGGCCAGCACCCGAACACGATTCGATATCGCCTCGATAAGGTGACGGCCCTCACCGGACTGAGCTACAAATGCGCCCCGGAGATGGAGCAGCTGTCGCTCGCCTACGCCATCGAACGTGCTCGCTCGCTTCAGTAAACCCACCCCGCCTTGAGGTTAGGAGCGGCGGGCGCGGAGCTTTTCGTAGCCTTCGGCGAAGAAGGCGACCGTCGCGGCGTCGGCCTCGGCGGCGTCCGTCTCGGCAGCGGGGACCACGCCGTGCTCGTCGCTCACTAGGAACAGCGCACCCTTAAGCTGCGCAGGAATATCTACGCGCGTGACCGGGATGCCCTTGGTCTGGGCCAGCTGCTCGATGAGTGTCGCCGTGCCGCACAGGCACTCGTCCGCTGGCGCCACAAAGGCAAGCTCGCCGTTATCGACGGCGGCGAGCAGCTCGGGCGCCACGCCGGTTTCGTCGGCCTCGGAGCGGGCCTCGGCGGAGCGGGCACGTAGCGCCTTGGCCGACGTATCGGTTAGCGGCTCGTACTCCCCCACCGTCATGGCGGCGTTGCCGTTAACGTCGATCACCAGCATGAGCACGCCATCGTGCGCGGTGTAATCGCCCTCGGCTAGCGACCACTCAACGTGCTGTTTGGCCCAGCTGAGCATGTTATGGGTAAGTGGCTCGCCCTGCACCAGACGCTCGGACAGTGCGCGAATGTGGCGGTTGAGCATGGGTACCTTTTTGTTGGACATGCGCCAACGGCAGACAAGCGCGGGCTTGTCGAGCGTAAACTTCTCGACCGCCTCCTGATTGGCGCAAAAGTCCTCGTACGCACGCTGATCCTCGGCATTGCCAAACAGCTCGGCATCATCAATCTGGGGCATGGTCATACCTTTCGTGTTAGTCATTCCGTCCTCTTATACCAAAAAGACGGCCCTCCAAACGGAGCAGCCGTCTTTTGCGGAGATTATTTTGTCCCAAGGCGGAACTTAGTGGCGGAAGTGGCGGGCGCCCGTAAACACCATAGCGATATTGTGCTCGTTGCAGGCCTGGATGCTCTCGTCGTCGCGCTTGGAGCCGCCGGGCTGGATGATGCAGGTCACGCCGTGTGCAGCAAGCACGTCGACGTTGTCGCGGAACGGGAAGAACGCGTCGCTTGCACAGGCAAAGCTGCCCTTCTCCACGCCCTCGCGCTCGCAGAAGTCCTCGGCACGCTCGCAGGCAAGCAGTGCGGAGTCAACGCGGTTAGGCTGACCCGGGCCCATGCCAATGCCGGCCTTGCCCTTGGAGACCAGGATGGCGTTGGACTTAACGCCCTTGCAGACCTTCCAGGCAAACTCGAGCTCGGCCATCTCGGCGTCGGTGGGCTTGCGGTCGGTGGGGAACGTAAAGGTCGCGGGATCCTCGGTCACGTGGTCGACTTCCTGCACCAGCATGCCGCCGTCGATGGAGCGCAGCTCCACCTGGGCGCCGTGGTCCACGCCGCCGGTGGCCAGCACGCGCAGGTTGGGGCGCTTGGCCATGCGCTCGAGCGCCTCGGCAGTGTAGCTCGGGGCGATGATAACCTCGACGAACTGCTTGTTCTGATCGGCAAAGTGCTCGACCAGCTCATAGGGAACCTCGCGGTTGCAGGCGATGATGCCGCCAAAGGCGCTCTTGGGATCGCAGGCGAAGGCGCGGTCGTAGGCAGCCGTGATGTCCTCGGCAACGGCAGAACCGCAAGGGTTCTGGTGCTTGAGGATCACGCAGGCCGGCTCGTCGAACTCGCGAACCAGGTTCCAAGCGGCATCGGCATCCAGATAGTTGTTGTAGCTGAGCGGCTTGCCCTGGATCTGCTCGGAGCCCACGAGCGGGAACTGCGAGCTCGCGGTGTTCTCGCAACCCTCGGCAAAGCGATAGACCGTGGCCTTCTGCTGCGGGTTCTCGCCATAGCGCAGGTCGTCGACCTTCTCCAGCGAGATCTCGAGCTTGGCAGAGGTGTCCGCCACGTCGCTTGCCTGGGCGGCAAGCCAACGGGAGATAGCCGTGTCGTAGGCGGCGGTGGTCTGGTAGACCTTCACCTGCAGGCGACGACGGGTGGAAAGCGTGGTGCAGCCACCGGTCTCGTGCATCTCGGCTAGGACGGCATCATAGTCGGCCGGGTCGGAAATGACGGTAACGCTCGTGGCGTTCTTGGCGGCAGAACGCAGCATGGAGGGGCCACCGATGTCGATGTGCTCGATGGCGTCCGCGAAGGTGACCTCGGGGTTGGCGACGGTCTTCTCGAACTCGTACAGGTTGACGACGACCAGGTCGATCAGCTTAATGCCGTGCTCAGCGGCCTCCTGCATGTGCTGCTCGGAATCGCGGCGGGCCAGCAGCGCGCCATGAACCTTGGGGTGCAGGGTCTTAACGCGGCCGTCCATCATCTCGGGATAGCCCGTGAACTCCTCGATGGGGGTTACGGGAACGCCCGCGTCCTCAATGGCACGAGCCGTGCCGCCCGTAGAGATGATCTCGACGCCAAAGTCATCGACCAGCGTCCGTGCGAAATCGACGACGCCCGTCTTATCGGTAACCGAGATCAACGCGCGTGCGATCTTCACATCAGATCCCATGCAGTCCTCCTGTCTGGTACGCCGCCGTGCTCTGTGAGTCGGTGATACGTCGATCTGCAGCGCTCGCGCAGCGGCATTGAAAATACTGATTTAATGTAGCGCATCGAGCGCATCGATGCACCCCGCAACGGGCGCATGTGCAGAAAAAGTTTGCGAGCGGAGGGGATGGGCACAGCACCGGGCACGGTGAGTTCATGGAACACAGGGGCACCATAATTTGATGCCAATGGCGTGGTAGAACTGTGCTCGATATGCATCCGCAAAAGAAAGAGGCACCATGGTCTCGCGGGTTCTCTACCGACCGTTTGATACCGAAGACTTCGACGCCATCGCGCTGATTCTGCAGCAGCTTTGGCATAACAATTCGGATAACGATGAGTACAACCGCCTTGAGGCCGCGTGCGACCTCGCCTACTGCCTTTCGTCGTCGACGTTTTCACAGGTTGCCGTAATCGACGGTCAGGCGCGTGGCATTTCGCTCGCGCGTGCGGGACAGAGCTCCGGCGCCACTATCAACGAGCATTGGATGGATACCGAACGCGCGCTGCTATCGCAGATGCGTGAGCTAGAGCCCGATGCCTGCGCCGAGTATCTCTCGTTTGTGCGCGCAGCCATCCGAACCAACAACCGCCTGCTCGAAAGCAGCCCGTTGCCCCACGACAACGAGGTCACGCTGCTTGCCGTGGATCGCGACGTCCATGGCCTGGGTGTAGGCTCAGTGTTGCTCGATGCCGCGGTCTCGTACCTGTCCTCGCGCGGGGCGACAAGGGCGCACCTGTACACCGACTCCAACTGCTCGTGGAAGTTCTACGAGTTGCACGGCTTTAAGCGCACGGCCACGCACCGCGCCAACCGCGAAGAGCGCCGTCACGACATGCCGCGTGAAAGCTTTCTCTACGAACTCGACCTAACAGCCTAGCCCAAGCAGCCACACCTAGTCATTTAAGTCTGTCCCCAATGACTGATCCCCAACGACTGGTCATTTAAGTCTGTCCCCAATGAGTGGCCTAGGGGGTTTGTAGATAGCCGTGGTCAAAATACATCAAATATGAGTACTGTTACCTTTTTAGTAGCAGCAACTTGGGGCATTTTTGATGCTTGTAGGCATAACGACCAGCTGCACGAGCTAACGTAGCTCCCCAAATGTTCAATAAAATGGGCTCCTAACGAGAAGCACTCTCATTAGGAGCCCATTATTATGTGCAAACATATGTGACCAACGCAGCAACAGTACTCATATTTGGCATTTTTTGTCCACTGCCCCTTGCGCGAAGATCCGCAGCGGAAAGTTTGACCCGTTTCGATGCACAAAAATGGGATGAATCTTCCCTGGCAACCGCCCAGAAAGATCCACCCCAAAGCAAGCGCTCGCTAGAACGTTCCGCCGCCGCCTCCGCCGGCGCCGCCACCACCGCCGCCAGAGAAGCCACCGCCGCTGCCGCCGCTCGAGCTATCGGAACTCGAAGCCAGCTCGCGAATGGTCTCGTGGTACACATCGTTGAACGAATCGAGCGGGGACTCGTTGCCGTAGTGATGGTAATACCACCAGTAGCAGGGGTAGTTGTCGTAGAAATCGTCACTGTTGCGCAGGTCCGCAGGCACGGCTTCGGCCAGCTGTCGCAGCACTTCTTTCGAAACGCCCAGGGCAACGCCCATCACCAGCAGCTTGTTCCACAAGATCAGGTCGCTGGGAACGGCCTCCTTCAGACGCGTAAAGTCCTCGAGCCAATGCTTGAGCGCCTTGCAGCGAGCCGCCACCTCGGCGCCCTCCGGCGTGTAGCGACGGAAGGTGCAGCTCAGGACAAAGCCCACGATCGTGACGGGGATCGAGATCATAGCGGCGCCGACATTGGCGTCCGCAAAGTCGGTATAGATCAGAGAGCCCAGAATGCCAAAGACAATGATGATGCCGAGAACCAGGCCGGCCACCATCGCGATAGTGCCATCCGATGCGATAAGCTCGCGCGTCTCCAGCTTGCCCTTAACCGTGCTCTGATAGTCCTCGAGCTTGTCGCCAACAGATGTGGTGCGCTCGCTAGCGTACTCCTCCAGCTCGCTAAACGTGCGTGAACGGACGCCGTCTTTATCGGGCTTAACGCCGGCGAAGAAGACCTTGAGCACATCGCGATCGATGCCGTCCTTCTTGGCAGCCTTCCAGGCCTCGTCGGTCACTGTGATGCGATACGTCTGCTCCTCTTTTTCGCGACGGAGCAGACCCTTCTTCTTGGTCTCGGTCGCTTCTTCCAGCTTGATCACGCGGTCGTCGGTGAGCTTCATAAGCGTGGCGATATATGCCTGATCAGGCACGTCGTTCCAGCTCATAAGAGTTGCAAGCACCGCGGGATGGTCGGCCGAGGGCACATCGCGGAAGTACTCGTCCTGGAAGAGCGGCTTGGGCTTGGGCCTGCGCAGCTTAAGCATCACGATCACACCGGTATAGGCAACCGCCACGACAACACACACCACGGCAATCGCGCCGGCAACCGCACGCGCGTGCTCACGGCGAGCGTTGGCCTCGTCGGCCCATTCCTTCTCTTCGCTCAGGATCGTCGACATGCGCTTTTCGCCCGAGACGGCAAGCTGCGGCACCCAGTCGCTGGGGAAGGCGATGCGCGCCTCGGCGAATTCGCCCTCATGCACGCAGGGAATGGTATAGGTGACCATGGGCTCGTCCGCATCGAGCGACACGTCGCCCGTCAGCGGGCCGTGGCCCCATGCGCGGAAGTTATCGCCCTTGACGGCAGCCGTCCCGGCAGCGGCATTTGCAAAGTAGACTTCCATCTCGACGTCATCGGAGTCCGCCGACCAGCCGTCGCCGACGAATTTCCAGTAAAGCTCGGCGGTATCGGCCCAGTTCATAACCGCACCGGTCATGGTATAGCTCACGTAATAGGTCGCGCTGTCGCCGCTCTCGTGAGGACTGAATACCTTAATCTTTACGCCGTCACCGGTCTGCTCGACCGTATAGACGCCAGAGTCACCCTTGTTCGCGCTATCGACTTTGTTAAACGCGGTGTCCTCTTCCTCGACACTCAGCACGTCGACGGCCGCCGAGCCACCCTGCTGGTTGGAGCCCGTATTGATCTCCCAAAACACGCCGTTGATGTCGTCGTCGAAATCAAACTGGCGTCCCTCGACAACGGTCAGCGATCCATCGGCCTCAACCGTGGCACTGATATAGGTCTGGGTCATGGAATAACCGTCGGCGTGTGCGGCGGCGGGCAGTAGCAGCAATGCAAGCGCGACGAGTGCGCAGACGGAAGCAAATCGCGCAAACGGGCGGCGCTGCCGACAGGTTTTGGCAACGGGGGCGTTCATAGGCACATCCTTTGTCTGTGATACCAGCAACGCCATTGTCCCACGTTTACGGGCGCACATGACGAACATCTAGGCCAGCGGAGTATCAAACGGGACGAAAGTCACGCCCGCGGCCGGCACCTGGGGACGTTCCTTATCTGCCGGCAATCTGGGACACTCCTTGGCATGGCCTGCGCCAGCAATAGATACCACTTCACAGCTCTGTCACAGGTGTAGCGGCTTTGTGTGGGTGCGGCACGCGCTGATTGAGCCGCCAGCCGAGGGGCATAAAGCAGTTGAGCGAAAACGGTTTGCCCCTTTGCCGTTCGCTCGAGGATCATGTCCCCCTTTTCCGCGGAAACCCCGGCAGTTGCGAAGAGCTGCCGGGGTTTCTGTCGTTTGTGAGGCTAAGTCGGTACGCAGCGATCGAGACCTTGAGCCGCAAACCCACCGTGCGCAATGCGCACCGCCGCCAACTTGTGAGCGCGGCAACGCCTTCCCTGCCAAGCCCCGCGCTATACTCATCCGCATGGATATCAAAACACGCAACATAGCAACGCCCGCCGCGGACGCACCAGCAACGGCAGTGCCCACCCCCGTCGTGGGCCGCTTTGCCCCGTCGCCCTCGGGCCGCATGCACTTGGGCAACGTGTTCAGCTGCCTGTGCGCATGGCTTTCGGCCCGCAGCCAGGGCGGCAGCATCGTGTTGCGTATCGAGGACCTGGACGATCGCTGCAAGCGCCCGGAACTTGCCGCTCAACTGATTGACGATCTGACCTGGCTGGGGCTCGAGTGGGACGAAGGCCCCTACTACCAGCACGATCGCCTGGATCTGTACGAGGACGCCCTGCGCCAGCTGCAAGACGCCGGCCTCACCTATCCCTGTTTTTGCACGCGTGCCGAACTCCACGCCGCGAGCGCGCCGCACGCCAGCGACGGCACGCCCATCTACCGCGGCGCCTGCAGAGGTCTTTCTGCTGATGAAATCACCCGCCGCAGTGCCCTGCGTGCTCCGGCCACGCGCCTGCGCGTGCCCACCGTCGACGACCTCGCCAGCGACGTGATCGAATTCGTGGACCGCACGTACGGAGCCCAATGCGAAGCACTCGCCACCGAGTGCGGTGACTTTTTGGTGCGCCGCAGCGACGGCGTGTTTGCCTATCAGCTGGCCGTGGTGGTCGACGACGCTGCCATGGGCGTCACCGAGATCGTACGCGGATGCGACCTGCTTGGTTCCACGCCGCGCCAGATCTATCTGCAACATCTGCTGGGACTGCCCACGCCGCACTACGCGCACATTCCGCTGCTCATGTCACCGGACGGCCGCCGCCTTTCCAAGCGCGATCGCGATCTGGACCTGGGCGAGCTCCGCACCCGCTTTGGCACACCCGAGGCACTGTTGGGATGGCTCGCCGGGCAAACAGGCATCGCGCCGGACACCACGCCGCGTACCGCCGAGCAGCTGGTCGAGCACTTTAGCTGGGACGTCATCCGCGCGCATCGGGAGAACATCACTGTAACGGTCGAGTAGCCAGCCACCCCGCCTCTACGCAACATCCCAGGGCTGGAGTTCGTCGCCCAAGCGAACGATGCAGTCGTAGAGCACGGTGTGACGCTCGGCCGGGTTGGTATCCCGATGAAAATGCCCGTAGTACCAGCGCTTGTAGTCCAAGCGGTCTTCCAGCTCATCGAAAAATGCCGTAAGCCGATCAACGGAGGGGCAATTCCAGCCGGACGCTGGATAAAGCGTGGACGAAAGCATGCGCGTAGAGCAGGTGTGAGTGATCACGTAGTCGACCGTCCAGCCCACGCTGTCGAGCTTTGCCCGCGCCTCCTCAAAGTTGCGCTCGTCCGGCAGCTCCTGCGGCCACCAGCTGGAATACGGAATGCGGTATTCCTTGTCCACGCTCGTGGCGCCGCCCATGGTAAAGACCGTTGAGCCGTCGAGCTCAAAAACCTCGCCGCGCGTCAGGCGCCGTATGGGCGAGGTATCCGACAGGCGCTGCGTCAGCCCACCGTGCCACAACTCCATGGGGCGTTCCGCCCAGTGATCGAAACGCTCGTGGTTGCCGTCGACAAACAGCACGGTGTAGGGGCGCGACTCCAGCCAAGCAATATCGGCACATTCCTCGGTAGAAAAGTCCCAGGGAAAGCCAAAGTCGCCCGCGATGATGAGATAGTCGTCGCTCGCCAGGCTATCCCCAAGCTCCCAATCGCGGAGCTTTTGCATGTCAGCGCCGCCATGAATATCGCCTGTTGCATAGACCGTCATCGGATTACCACTTCCCTGTAAGTCGCTAGCCCACATTCTGCACGATCACTAAGCCAACCGTTCCAGCCCTTCCATCCCTTAGGGCTTACCCTTCGTTCTTCCATCCAAACGGGTCAAGCACCCAAAAAACCAGATCGAGCACGCCGCCGGTCATCATGGCGCCGGCAAGGGCCATGCAAACGTGCAGAGAACTGGCACTTCGGAGCACGTCGAATGGCCCCAGAACAGCCAGCAGCGCGACCGCTGCGCCGGCAAGGCACAACGCGAGGCACGGCCCCGCGTCCTTGACGCACTTCTTTGCGAGATGCTTGGTGTTATCGCTCATTGGTATCGAACTCCTTAGAGGGTCGTTGTTTGGGTACATGCCGCCGCGGCAGAGCGGGGCGGCAGGGTAAGTGTCACATGCTGTGCGGACATCAATGGAGAAACCGCCTGCTCGACCAACCTTTGACGCCGTTTTGCACCGGCACCACATCCCCCGCTATCGAGGTCTAATACTTTTCCCACCGCTACCCAAAAACTCATCCAACGTTAATCTTGGCTCAAGAATCGCTTAATCTATAACCTGCACTATAGAGTTCGACCAAGGGCGGGGCGGCGCCGCGCAACGCAGGCCGCCGAACGCAACGCTCGCGCCCGGGCAGATCGCCCGGCGTCGCGCCCATCGAACGAAAGGACAGGTCATGGACGACCTCGAAAAAGTTGAAACCATCCGCACCAAGTGCAACGTGAGCTACACCGATGCCAAAGCCGCGCTCGACGCCGCCGACGGCAACGTTTTGGACGTCATCATTTGGCTCGAGTCGCAAGGCAAGACCCAGACCACGTCGGCGCACGCCGCCACCGAGTCCGCGCCAGTCGATGAGCCCTCAGCCGAGATGGTCGCCGCGCAGGCCGCCTACGAGAAGTCGAGCGAAAAGACCGACTTCTCCAAGAAGATGGACAGCGTATGGGAGTACCTCAAAAAGCTCTTCCGCCTGAGCCTGGACACCAAGTTTATCGCCACGCGCCGCGATGCGATCATCCTCAACATCCCCATCCTGATCCCCATCATCGCCCTGTTTGCCTGGGGCGCTACGATTTGGCTGATGCTGATTGGCCTGTTCTTTGGCATGCGCTACCGCATCGACAGCGACGGCGACGTGCCCGGCAGTATCAACAACCTTATGAATCACGCCGCCGATGCCGCGGACGACATCAAGCAAAATCTGAACGACGACAAGTAATCGCAGACGGGGGCACGCATGGCACGGATCCTGATCGTAGAGGACGAGGAGAAAATCGCCCGCTTTGTGACGCTCGAGCTGGAGCACGAGGGCTACCAGGTGGAACACGCCGCCGATGGCCGCACCGCCGTGGACCTGGCGCTGGAGCGCAACTACGATCTTATTCTGCTCGATGTGCTGTTGCCGCAGCTCAACGGCATGGAGGTCCTGCGGCGCGTCCGCAAGCACAAGGATGTGCCGGTGATAATGGTCACCGCGCGCGATGCCGTGATGGACAAGGTGGCCGGGCTCGATGCCGGCGCCGACGATTACCTGACCAAGCCGTTTGCGATTGAGGAGCTGTTCGCACGGATCCGCGTGGCGTTGAAGCGCTCGGAGGCCGTGCGGGCGGCTTCGGGCGTTGGCGGCATCGGGACGGGCGCGGCAGGCGGCACGGGTGTCGGCGCCACTGCGATGCCCCCGGTCAGTGACTCGACCCAGGTTTCCGCCTCGCTCTCCCCCGCCACGCTCGCCGCGGGTTCGGTTGCGCTCGATCCCGACCGCCGCGAAGTCACGGTCGGCGGCTTGCCCATCGCGCTCACGGCCCGCGAGTTCGATGTCCTCGCTCTGCTTATGGCGCATGCCGAAACCGTGCTCACGCGCGAGCGCATCGCGCACGAGGCGCTGGGCTACGAATACGTGGGCGACACCAACAACGTCGACGTGCACATCGCGCACCTGCGCGCCAAGATCGAGGATGCCGGCGGCGCCCGCATCATCCAGACCGTGCGCGGGGTGGGCTATGTCTGCCGTGCGTAACGCCGAGGCCAAACGCGTCACCTCCATCGCCCGTGCCATCAACTGGAGCTATATGTGGCGCCGCCTGATAAGCTACGTCTGGCTCGATCTGCTGCTGATGGTGATTGCGGCGGCGATCCTCGTCTATGGATACAACCAAACGCTACCTGACGGCGCGCTTACCGCAGGATGGATCCCCGGCGCCGCCGTTCACGGCATGTCGCTGGCGCCTGCGCGCGGCTGGGACCTGACAACGCTCACCTATACCGTCGAGCTTGCGCGTACCACCAAGACCTTCCCCCTCGCGCAGGACCTCGTCGCGCTATGGCCTCTCTACCTTGTCGTTGTGGGTTGGCAGGTCATCAGCGTGCTCGACATGCTCGGCGGCGCCCGCCGCGTGCGCCGCACCATGGCGCCGCTCAACGATCTGGCCCTGCGCGTGGACGAACTCGGTCGCATGCAGCTCTCCGGCGGCAAAATGGAAACACTGGAGCAGGCCATCGCGCGCGCAAGCGTCGACTCGCCGAGCGTCACCACCGGCGACGCCGACCTGGCGAGCATCGAGGTCGCACTCAACCGCCTGCTGCGCCAGATGCAAGAGGCCAAGCTGCAGCAGATGCGCTTTGTCAACGACGCGAGCCACGAGCTGCGCACGCCCATCGCGGTGATTCAGGGCTACGTGAACATGCTCGACCGCTGGGGTAAGGACGACCCGGACGTGCTGGCGGAGTCCATCGCGTCCCTTAAAGCCGAAAGCGAGCACATGCAAGAGCTTGTGGAGCAGCTGCTGTTTTTGGCGCGCGGCGATGCCGGGCGCACGGTCCTGCGGCGCGCGCATACCAACTTGGCTGCACTGGTCAGCGAGGTATGCGAAGAATCGCAGATGATCGATACCGAGCACACGTATCGGCTGGCTTCTGACGCTGCGCTTGCCAGCGACCCGCGCTGCGACGCGCCCGTCGACGTGGCGCTCGTGAAGCAGGCTCTGCGCGTGATCGTGCAAAACGCCGCCAAGTACTCGGATGCGGGAACGACCGTCACATTTGGCATAACGCCGGATGCGGGCGCGGGCACGATCGACATAAGTGTTGAGGACGAGGGCATCGGCATGAACCAGGAATCCGCAGCTCACGCGTTCGAGCGGTTCTACCGTGCCGACAACGCGCGCGATGCCGGCGCACAGGGTTCGGGTCTGGGGCTTGCGATCGCCAAGTGGATCGTCGACAGCCACGGCGGCGTCATCGGTGTGACCTCGGTCGAAGGGGTCGGCAGCCGCTTTACGATTCGCCTGCCGCGGCAGGAAGCCCCTCGGCATAAATAAAGGGATAGGGCCACGCGGCCCTATCCCTTTTTGCCAGCTATGGCAGCTTGTGCGCTACTCGCGGCACAGGTGCACGGCGAAACCGGCGAACTCGCGCTTAAAGTACACGAGCTTGGTACCACCGTCGGGCAGCAGCGCGCGCGACTCTTCGTTGACCTCGAGCCCGCGCTCGGCAAACCACTTCTCAGCTGCATCGATGTCGTTAACGGCAAAGCCGATGTGGCCCTTGGTGCCACGACCGTTCTGCTTCATGATCTCGACCAGCGAATCGTTGAAGTACGAAACCGGGGTCTCGATGACGGGCAGGCCCATCATCGTCGAGAACAGCTCCGCGATCTCCAGGGCGTCTGCCGGGTCGGTGGCGTTAATGCCCACATGGGCAACGCGCATACCAAAGAGCTCTACCGGGTTGGCGTTCTGCTCACTCATGCAGTCAGCGCCTACTGAGCCATGACGTCGAGAACGGCCTTCTCGGCGGCAACGCGGTTCATGCCGGTCATGAAGGGCACGCCACTCACGTACGGGCAGGTGAGGCCCTCGGGGGCAACGGTGGTGGCGATCAGCAGGTCAGCGCCCTCGTCGCAGTAATCCTTGGCCTCGGAGATGGCGCACTGCACGATCTCGTACTTGTCGGCATAACCGTTGGCGTCGAGCAGAGTAGCGACCTTCTGGGCAACGAGCGTGGAAGTAGCAGCGCCAGCACCGCAAGCCAAAACGATCTTCTTCATAGGTAATGTCTCCCTTCATGGTTTACTTTAGGTAAGTGTACCGCAGCGAGCGATGGCACTCGGCCTCGATGAGCTTTTATGCCAGTTTGCTTGCGCGCTGCGTATAATACATCTAGTACGTGTTGTCATACCGCTCGCTTTATGAGCGACTAAGGACCCTAATATGCCCGATTCCCGCACACTCTGGACCGCCGTCGTTATCATCTGCATCGCCGTGTCGGTGTTCTTTAGCGTCAAAAAACGCACCACGTTTAAACGCCTGCAGCAATTGATGGCCGCCAAGCAGTGGGACGAGTTCGATCGTTTGCTCGACGGCAAACTCACCAGCATGCTGTACCCGCGCTACAACCGCGACTACCTGCGCCTGAACTCCTATCTGCTGCGCGAGGACCATAAGCGCGCCGACGAGATGTTCGACCTGCTACTGGGACTCAACCTGCCCAAGATGCAGCGCGTCGACCTGGTAATCAAAGCTTTTAACTACTACGTTGGCCAGGAGGACCGCAAAAAGGCCAAGGAGTTGCTGCACGAGATCAAGGGCTTTGAGGGCGGTCAGGCCGAGGCAGTCGCACACGAATGCCAGCTGATGTACGACACGATGATCCTCAAGCGCCACAACGACATTCCCGAGCTGGAGCGCATGCTCGAGGATGTCGGCGACGACCCGGTCAAGCGCTGCCGACTGGAGTACCTGCTGGCCCTGCAGTATCAAAACAAGGGCGACGAGGCAAAGTTCCAAGAGTTCCTGGAGAAGTCGGGCCAACACTCGATGGCCGTCAACGCGTAACGGACGGCTTGTGCTAGACTTCTAGTCTCACGGGGGCGTGGCGGAATTGGCATACGCAGGAGACTTAAAATCTCTCGCCGCAAGGATTGTGGGTTCGAGTCCCACCGCCCCTACCATATGGAGCTTTCGAGCCCGTGTTCCTCAGGGATGCGGGCTCGCTTCTTTTAGATGCCGGTGGGACTCGAACCCGCGAGGGGGCGAGCGTCAAGCGGACGCGCAGCGTCCGCAGCGAGCCGGCGAGGGCGCCGACAGGCGGCCGAAGCCGGTGCGTATTTGCGCAGCAAATACGCAGACGTCCCACCGCCCCTACCATTTGGTTTTTACGAGCCCGCGTCCCCCAGGGATGCGGGCTCGTTTCTTTTACACGCCGGCGGGGCTCTAAGTTGCGGTGGAATAGATCCTGTTTATACCGTTTACCAGCTTATTTAGGAACTATTTCACCGCAACTCAGAGGAAGACGGTTAAAGAGCACTCAGGCTCGGGGTCCAGCCGATGGTGGGGGTCGCGCCGTCGAGAGTCTCGTTGATGGTGGCGGCCATGCCGGCGAGTAGGCTGTTCTCGCTTACGGTGAGCGTCTTGTAGCCGCCGGCACGCATGAGTTCGCGGATCACCACGGCGCCAGCCAAGATCACGCCCGCGCGTTTGGGCTGTACACCCGGTAGCGCGGCGATGCCTTCCGCGTCCAACACAGACATGCGCTCGATAGCGGCCGAGACCTGCTCCAGCGACAGCTCGCGTAGGTGAACAAAGCTCGAATCGTACGGTTCCAGCTCGTGGACCAGAGCCACCAGCGTAGTCACCGTGCCACCCACCGCGACGAGGCGCTCGGCGCGCTCAAAGTCGCTGGGCAGGCCCTCAAAATAGGCGGAGAACTGCTCGCCCGCCCACGCGGCGGCAACCGCAAGCTCGTTCGTCGACGGCGGCAGCGCAGAGAAAAACCGCTCGGTCACGCGACGGCAACCGATGTCCAGCGAGCGCGTTCCCTCCAGCGCAAAGACCCCGCGCTCCGGCGCGTACACGCCCGTCGCGAGCTCCGTGGAGCCGCCGCCCGAATCGGCGACGATAATGCGTTCACCGGCAAAGTCGTGCGCCACGCCAAAAAATGTCAGGCGCGCCTCGACCTCGCCCGGAATCACCTGTGGCTCAAGCCCCAAATCGCGCAGGCCGTCCAGCAGCAGCGCAGCGTTGGACGCATCGCGCGCGGCACTCGTGCACGTGGTGCAGACGCACGCGGCCCCAAAGGCACGCGCCTCGTCCACAAACATGCGGCATGCGGCGAGCACGCGCTCGACCGCCGCCTCGCAAAAGCGGCCCGTCGCGTCCACGCCCTCGCCCAGATCGGTAATCTCGGTATGCTTGGACGATTCCACGATCGCCCCGCCCTCGACCTGGGCCAACACCAGTCGCGACGACACCGTTCCCAGGTCGATCGCGGCTACCTTATAGCGTTTGCAATTTGTCATTGCGGGCTCCCCTCCGGGCGCTACTCGCCTACTCGCCGCTGGACGCGACCGTCTGACCCTCGACGCCGTTAAATCCAAACAGCATGTCGAGCGCCTGGATGTACCACGGCGCGTCCTTACCGACTTCTTCGATTTCCTTGGCAACTTCGCTGGCCTTCTTGGCGTTCGACGACTTCTGGCTCGACGAGGCATCCGAATCGCCGTCCAGGCCCTGCACTTCAATCCTCTTCTCGCCGGGCATCACCAAGCCCAGGTCCTCGGATGCCGCATCCTTGATACCCTCCTCCGAGAGCAGCTTGTCGACGCTTTTTTGCAGCCCATCATTGTATTGCTGGCGAATCTCGACCTGCTTGGTCAAGATATCGCTCGAACGCTTTGCCACGTACAGGTCGCGCACGGGGAAATACAGGCTCACGAGCACCAGGGCAACGACGATGCCGATGAATAGCCCTCGCTGAGGACCGTGGGTAAAGTCGTAGATCGCCTTGACCACCGCGTTGTCGTTGGCGTAGTGCATAAAGTCCGAGCCCGAAAAACGGTTCGAGGGCCTGCTCGACCTATCGTGCGTTTGAGCCGACGAGCGCTGAGCATGCGACGAACGTGCCGGGCGCACTGGTCCATCTGTCGAAGTATTCACTTGAGCATTGGGGCGCGAGGTACTTGTCGGGCGCTGCATGGAGCGGTCGGCGCCGGCGTAGGCGGACCCACCGAGCTGCACCGTGCGCGCACGGCGAGGCGACGGCTCACGCGAACCGGCGGAATAGTACCTGTTGTCGTAAATCTGATCCATGTGCGCCTTGTGCGGTTGAGGTTTGTTTGCGCTAAGTATTCTAGTTATAGCACGAGCGCCCGCACCGCCTTCGCCAGCCTTTACTCGACATAAAAAAGGCGCTGAGCCGTATGGCCCAGCGCCCATAACGCTTTGCGGCATCCTGCCAAGGCGAGGCGGAACCGAGTCAGCCTCCCCCTCGCCAAATTCGCCCGTTTAGCGAATGTTGTAGAACGCGGCCTTGCCGGCGTAGCGCGCGCTGCCCTCGAGCTCGTCCTCGATGCGGATGAGCTGGTTGTACTTGGCGATGCGGTCGCTGCGGCACGGGGCGCCCGACTTGATCTGGCCGGCGTTGACGCCCACGACCAGGTCGGCGATCGTGGAGTCCTCGGTCTCGCCGGAGCGGTGGCTCACGATGCAAGCGTAACCGGCCTCCTTGGCGGTCTCGATGGCCTCCAGCGACTCGGTGAGCGTGCCGATCTGGTTGACCTTGACCAGGATCGCGTTGGCGGCACCCAGCTCGATGCCCTTCTTGAGGCGCTCGGTGTTGGTGACGAACAAGTCGTCGCCCACCAGCTGCACCTTGTTGCCAATGCGACGGGTGAGCTCAACCCAGCCGTCCCAGTCCTCCTCGGCCATGCCGTCCTCGATGGAGATGATGGGATAGGTGTCGACGAGCTTCTCCCAGTAATCGACCATCTGGGCACTCGTGTACTCCACGCCCTCGCCCTTGAGCTCATACATACCGGTCTCAGCGTTGTAGAACTCGGTGGACGCCGGATCCATGGCGTACATGAAGTCGACGCCGGGCTTAAAGCCAGCCTTTTCGACGGCCTTGGTGATGTACTCGAACGGCTCGGCATTGGTCTTAAGGTTGGGGGCAAAGCCGCCCTCGTCGCCCACGCCGCCGCCCAGGCCGGCCTCGTGCAGCACGCCCTTGAGGGTGTGGTAGACCTCGGCGCACCAGCGCAGGCCCTCGGCAAAGCTCGGAGCACCCACGGGCATGATCATGAACTCCTGGAAGTCAACGTTGTTGTCGGCATGCACGCCGCCGTTGAGGATATTCATCATAGGTGTGGGCAGCAGGTGGGCGTTGACGCCGCCCAGGTACTGGTACAGCGACAGGCCCGCCGACTCGGCAGCGGCGCGCGCGGTGGCCAGCGACACGCCCAGGATGGCGTTGGCACCGAGCTTGGTCTTGTTGGGGGTACCGTCCGCGGCAATCAGCGCGGCATCGACGGCGCACTGGTCGAAGGCGTCGAGGCCCACGACGGCGTTAGCGCACTCGTTGTTGACGTGCTCGACGGCCTGCGAAACGCCCTTGCCCAGGTAGCGGCCCTTGTCGCCATCGCGTAGCTCGCAGGCCTCAAAGGCGCCGGTCGAAGCACCCGAAGGCACCATTGCGCGGCCAAAGCTGCCGTCCTCGAGCACGACCTCGACCTCGACGGTGGGATTGCCGCGGCTGTCGAGTACCTCGCGACCGTAGACGTCCAAAATATCGCTCATGTTGTCTCCCTCTCACTTGGAAACGTAGTGGATGCAAGCGACCGGCTGACCGTGCACCATCGGTGCGCCTCCGTAAGTTAGCCATGTCGCACTTTTTGCATTATGCCCTAAGTTAGTCGAGGGATACACTTGATTTTCGAAAAATTTAGCGGGAACGATGAGGCGCGTCAGCCCGTCGTTCCCGCAGTCTTACTCCTCCGCCTTTGCGGCATCCCACAGGTCGTTGAGGCCGTGGGTCGAGAGCTCGGCCAGATCCACGTGGGCATCGGCCGCCATCTGCTCCATCGCGGCCCAGCGGCGGCGGAACTTTGCCGTGCTGGCACGCAGGGCGCTCTCGGCGTCGATACCCTCCTTGCGCGCGACGTTGACCAGGGCAAAGAGCAAATCGCCAAACTCCATTTCGCGCTCGGGCGAGCCAGGAGCCTCGGCCTCAAACTCGGCACGCTCCTCGGCGACCTCGTCCCACACATCCTGGACCGTCTCCCACTCAAAGCCCACGGCAGCCGCCTTGCGCGACACCTTCTGAGCCTGCATCAGCGCCGGTAGATGCGTGGGCACGCCGTCGAGCAGGCCCTCGGGCGCAGCCTCGCCTGCCGCCACGGCCTTGTCCTTGGCAGCCTTCTCGGCAAGCTTGACCTCGTCCCAGATCTTGAGCACCTCGTCGGAGTTATCGGCATCCACATCGCCAAAGACGTGCGGATGGCGTCGGATGAGCTTGGCGTCGATATCGCGCGCCACGTCGGCCAGCGTAAACTCGCCGGCGTCCGCCGCAATCTGCGCATGCAGCACGACCTGCATGAGCACGTCGCCCAGCTCCTCGCGTAGGTGAACCGCGTCGTCCGCCTCGATGCAGTCGAGTGCCTCGTAGGCCTCCTCGATCATGTTCTTGCCGATGCTGCGGTGCGTCTGCTCACGGTCCCACGGGCAGCCATCGGGCTGACGCAGGCGCCAGATGGTCTGCACCAGATGCTGCAGCTCGGCCGACGCGTCGACCAGCGTGGACAGGTCGCGCGAGCCCTCGGCATTTTGCTGAGCCATATGCTGCGCCATGGCTACTCCTCCTCCATGACCACGTGGCGGAACGCACCGCCCTCGTAGATGCCGTAGCTGTGCGTGCCGTCCTTGGGAATGCTCACGCTGCCGGGGTTGAAAAGCCACAGGCCCGGGTGCGCGGCGCTCTCCTCGTTGATCTTGATGTGCGCGTGACCGTAGACGAGCGCGGAGCCCTCAGGCAGCGCGGGCGCGTGGTCGACGCTGTTGTGCATGCCGGCGCCAAAGACATGGCCGTGCGTCAAGAACAGCTCACGGCCGGTTTCGTCAAACAGCGTGGCGTAGTCAGCCATGACGGGGAAGTCGAGGACCATCTGGTCGACCTCGGCGTCGCAGTTGCCGCGCACCGCGATGATGCGGTCGGCTAGGGCGTTGAGCAGCGGAATCACGCGCTTGGGAGCATAGTCGCGCGGCAGGTCGTTGCGCGGACCGTGGTAGAGCAGGTCGCCCAGCAGCACAATGCGATCGGGCTGCTCGGACTCGATGGCGGCGCAGAGGCGCTCGGCCCAGTATGCCGAGCCGTGGATGTCGGAGGCGATGAGGTATTTCATGGGGAGATCCTTTCGAATGGGGTTGATATGGCTAGGCGCAGGATGTCGCCACCAGCCGCGTTATTCAAATCGCAGTGCCGCGCTCTGGGCCGCCCGCATCACGCGCTGGAGCGGCACATTATGCTCGCGAGCGAGACGGGCGCAGTCCTCGTACTCGGGCGCTGCACGCTCGCTGCCGTCGGGCAGGGTGGCCACTTTAACGGACACCTCGCCCCATGGCGTCGTTACGCGCTCAAAGCGGCGTGGCAGGCAAACGCGCTCCATGACCTGGCGACGAATGCCGTTGGTCGTGGTTTCCAAAAAGATAATCGTCTGCAGGCGCTCGATATCCTCGTAGGTGCAGATTACCTGCAGCTGCCAGCCGGGGCGGCCTTTCTTGCAATAGAGGGGCAGCCAGTGCACCTCGCGGGCGCCTGCCCCGCGCAGACGGTCGGCGGCGTAGGCGAGCACCTCGGGCGACGCATCGTCGATGTCGCATTCCAGCTTGACGATGGTTTCGGGCGCATCGGTCTCGCGGGACAGCGGAGATGTACTTCCACGTTGCATACGGTCCGGATCCTTTCCGCACGGGCTCGTTTTATTCACCCAAACGCTAGCACATCGGACGTGGCACAGGCGTGACTTTCGTCCATCGCCGCCCTCACCCCTATCCAAACGTGTACGTCAGCCTCCAAACATGTCATTTTTTGTCGGTTTTGGAGGCTGACGTACACGATTTGAGAGCAAGCGAGGCCGCACCGCGCACCCTTTCCAGTCGATTTCGGCACCTCGCGTGCACGACGCGCCGAGACTGCGCTATTACAATGGAGCGGATTCGCTTGACGCAAAGGAGTCGCCATGCCCGCATGCCCGCTGGTCGATTGCCATACCCACACCTCGTTTTCGGACGGGCATGCCTCGTTTGAGGACAACGTCCGTGCCGCTGCTGCGGCCGGCTGCCGCGTCATGGTCTCGACCGACCATCTCACCCTGCCCGCCAGCATGGATGCTAACTGCGAGGTGCAGGTTACTGAGGGTGACCTCCCGGCGCATCGTCTGGCTTTTGAGGACGCTCGCAATCTTGCCGCTCAGATTGCGCCAGAACTCACCTTTATCTACGGTTTCGAATGCGATTGGTACGAGGGCTGCGAGCCTTTGGTTGAGCGCTGGTCCCAGGGCGCCGTCGTGCGCCTGGGCAGTGTGCACTGGATTGGCAACCCAGGCGATATCATGGCCGGTGCCGCGGGTACGGCGGGAACGGAGGACGTCGCTCGTCCCGATACGCCCGATTCGCGCTGCGGCTGGATCGACGATGACACCAACCTGCACGTTTGGGAAAACCTGGGGGTACGCGGCGTGTGGGAGCGCTATGTCGATGACTGGTGCCGCGCCTGCGAGAGCCCGCTCAACTTTGATGTGATGGCTCACCCCGACCTGGTCATGCGCTTTTCGAAGGAAGGCTTTGCGCCCGATTTTGACCCCGCACCGTTTTGGCAGCAGATGGCAGAGTGCGCGCACGATACGGGCCGCCGCGTTGAGGTCTCGACGGCCGCACCGCGCAAGGGCTTGGGCGACTACTACCCCGCAACCGGTCTTTTGCGCTGCTTTGCCCATGCCGAAGTGCCAATCACCTTTGGCTCGGACGCGCACCGCGCCTGCGATATCTGCTGGAACATCCGCGAGGCCCAGGCGCACGCCTACGACTGCGGTTATCGAACCTTCGACATCCCCCACGCCACCGGCGAATGGGAATCCACGCCCCTCGCCTAGCCATCCCTTCATAAGTTGCGGTGAAATAGGGATTGTTTTGCTTGATGAAGCGCTTAAACAGTCCCTATTTCACCGCAACTTCCATGACCCCGTTACACCAACAAAGACTGTCCCAAACGACTAGTGGCGGCGGGCGTTGAGTTCGCCGGCCAGCTCGTCAAGGGTGATGCCGTAGCGCTCGAGCGTCACGAGCAGGTGGTAGACCAGGTCGCCGGCCTCGTAGCGAATGTGATCGTGGTCGTTATCCTTGCAGGCCATGATCACCTCGCTCGCCTCCTCGGCAAGCTTCTTGAGCAGCTCGTCCTCGACGTCGGTCAACAGACGCGCGGTATAGCTCTCCTGCGGCGACGCGTCGCGACGGCCATGAATCACCTCGGCCAGCCCCGTCAGCGTCTCTCCGATATTTCCATCCTGAACATTTGCGGTGCGCACACCCATGGTTCAATCCTTTCTGGCTGGCCAAGCGCTTGGTCGAGCGCCCGCCCTACGCGAGTTTCTTAAAGAAGCAGGTACGGTTGCCGGTATGGCAGGCCGGACCCGGAGAATCGACCTTGACCAGTAGCGTATCGCTATCGCAATCGGCCCAGAGCTCCTTGACCTCCTGCATGTTGCCGCTCGTCGCACCCTTGTTCCAGAGCTCCTGGCGGCTGCGGCTCCAAAACCACGTGGTCCCGGTCTTGAGCGTCAGCCCCACCGACTCCTCGTTCATCCAAGCAACCATAAGCACCTCGCCGGTGTCATATTGCTGAACCACACAGGGAATCAGCCCGCGGGCGTCGTATTTAAGATCAGACGCTTCTATTACCTCAGTCATCATTTCTCCCAAGTAATTACCGTAAACCCCACAGGTCGGCGAGGGTTGTCCAGGTGCCGCAGGTTGCCGCGAAAGAGGAGCGACGCGTACTTAAGTACGCGAGAAGGGTTGGAGCCGGAAGGTCGGGTGCCTGGGCAAGCCGCAGCATTAGAAGTCCAGCCTCACAGGAATACCTTGAGAAGCCATATACTCTTTGACTTCGCGAATGCTGAAGATTCCAAAGTGAAAGACGCTCGCCGCCAGCACGGCATCGGCCTCGCCCTCGATCACACCCTCGGCAAAATGCTCGAGTGTGCCCACGCCGCCGCTCGCGATGACGGGAATCGGCACCGCGCGTGCCACGGCACGGGTGAGCGCCAGGTCAAAGCCAGCCTTGGTGCCGTCGCGATCCATGCTGGTGAGCAAGATCTCACCGGCACCGCGACGAGCCGCCTCCTCGGCCCACGCCACCGCATCGATACCCGTGGCGTTGCGGCCTCCTGCGGTAAAAACCTCCCACTTGTCGGCACCCGGCTGACCGGGCAGGCCCACGCGCTTGGCATCGATCGCCACGACCACGGCCTGGCTGCCAAACGCCGCGG
Organism: Collinsella sp. CLA-ER-H3; assembly: GCF_040092425.1. Classification (NCBI taxonomy): domain Bacteria; kingdom Bacillati; phylum Actinomycetota; class Coriobacteriia; order Coriobacteriales; family Coriobacteriaceae; genus Collinsella; species Collinsella sp. CLA-ER-H3. Next base: position 11,387 of record NZ_JBBNLP010000001.1, on the reverse strand, counting down.
CGGCCTGGCCAATCAGCGACGGGTCGCGCACGGCGGCGGAGTTGAGCGACACCTTGTCGGCACCGGCGGCAACCATGGTTCGCATGCCCGCCAAGTCGCGGAAACCGCCGCCCACGGTATAGGGAATAGCGAGCTCCTCGGCCGCGTGCGCCGCCATCTCGATGGTCGTCGCGCGGTTGTCGCTCGTGGCGGTGATGTCCAGGAAGACGACCTCGTCTGCACCCTCGCGGTCGTAGGCGCGCGCCAGCTCCACCGGGTCGCCAGCATCGCGCAGGCTCACAAAGTTGACGCCCTTGACCACGCGGCCGTCCTTAACATCCAGACAGGGAATCACGCGTTTGGTAAGCATGGGCTACTCCTCCCCTCGGGCGACGGCCAACGCCTGGGCCAGCGTGAAGTTGCCCTCGTAGAGCGCACGACCGGTAATGGCGCCCTCGATGGCATCCTCGCCCACCGCGGCCAGTGCCCGAATATCGTCGAGCGTCGAGATGCCGCCCGAAGCCACGACGGGAAAGCCCGCGACCTCGGCCACATGGCGATACGCCGCCACGTCGATGCCCGTCTGCATGCCGTCGCGCGCGATGTCGGTGTATACCAGATGCTTAAAGCCCAGCTCGGAAAGCTGCGCCACGGCATCGTCGAGTGCCACGCCCGCACCATCGCGCCAGCCGTTCACCTTGACCTGGCCATCGCGCGCGGCGATATCCGCTACCAGCAGCTCGCCAAAGCCTTGCGCCGCCACCTCGGCAAAACCCGGCTCGGTCACGAGCACCGTGCCCAGTGCGATGCGACGCGCGCCGTAGCCGGCCAGCTCGTCGATGCGCGCGAGCGAGCGAACACCGCCGCCCGCGTCCACGGACAGGCCGTCGACGCCGCAGATGGCCTCGATCGCTGCCGAGTTGGCAGCGCACGCGTCCTCGTCCTCACCGAAGGCAGCGGACAGGTCGACGACGTGCACCCAGCTCGCACCCTGCTCGGCAAAGGAGCGGGCGACGGCGACGGGGTCGTCGGAATATACCTTGCAGCGGCCGCGGTCGCCGCGCTCCAGGCGCACGACCTTGCCGCCGATCAAATCGATTGCGGGAAACAGGATCATCTGCCAACCTCCTCGACGATGCTCACGAAGTTCTTAAGGATGCGCTGACCCAGCGCAGAGGATTTCTCGGGATGGAACTGGCAGCCCCACACGTTGCCGTGGCGCACGATGCACGGGAAGCTCCGCGTGTAATGCGTGCGCGCCAGGACGTCGGCGGCATCGGCATCGTCGGCCACCACGTAGCTGTGGGTGAAGTACATGTTGGCACCCTCGGCAAAACCAGTAAGCAGCGGATCGGCCGCACCGGTGGGCGTCATGTGCACCTGGTCCCAGCCCACGTGCGGCACCTTCAGGCGACTCGACTCCAAGCGCGTGCACGAACCGCACATAATACCCAGGCCATCGACCCAGGGGCCACCGGCCTGCTGGGGGGTGTTGCCATCGGCAACCGCGCCCTCGTCCGCAGGCACGCCTTCGTTGCCGCGCTCAAAAAATAGCTGAAGGCCCAGGCAGATGCCGAGCAGCGGAGTTCCGGCGGCAACGGCATCGAGCACCGCGTCCGCCTCGCCGCTCTCGCGCATAAAGGCAATCGCGTCGTAGAACGCACCCACGCCCGGGATGACCAGGCCGTCGGCGTTGCGGATCTGCTCTGGATCGTCCGACGTGCAAGCGGCGGCACCGGCGCGCGCAAGCCCGCGCACAACGCTCGACAAGTTGCCCTTGTGGTAGTCGACCACCACGATCTTCGGTTCGCCCACGCGACCCTCCCTTTTCCCATTCAAAACCTGCCAAAAAGGGACAGGTTAATTTTGGTCGGTCAAACGTTCACCCACCACATGAGACAGCATTCCCGCAGATAAAACCTGCCAAAATAAACCTGTCCCTTTTTGGCAGATTACAGTGAGCCCTTGGTGCTGGGGATGCCCTGCACGCGGGGATCGAGCTCGCAGGCATGGCGCATCGTGCGGCCCACGGCCTTAAAGGCGGCCTCGATAATGTGATGCGAGTTGCCGCCCGCCAGCTCGCGCACGTGCAGCGTGAGCTTGGCATCGCGCGCAAAGCCATAGAAGAACTCGACGGCCAGCTCGGTATCAAAGCTGCCCACGCGCTCGGTCGGCACGGGCAGCTCACAATAGGCCTGCCCGCGGCCCGAGATATCCACAGCGGCCATCACGAGCGTCTCGTCCATGGCAATCGCCGCGTCGGCAAAGCGCGTAATGCCCGCCTTGTCACCCAGCGCTTGGCAAAACGCCTCGCCCAGCACGATGCCCGTGTCCTCGACGGTGTGATGCGCGTCGACATCAACGTCGCCCACCGCATGTACCGTCAAATCGAACAGGCCATGGCGACCAAAGGCGTTGAGCATGTGGTCGAAAAACGGCACGCCGGTCGAGATATCGCACACGCCGCTTCCGTCCAGGTCAAGCTTTACGACGATGTCGGTCTCGCCCGTCTTGCGGGTCACCTCGGCATAGCGGCCCATCTACATCTCCTCCTTCACCAGCACGGCAAACGCAGCCAGCACCTCATCGTTTTCCTGCGGCGTGCCCACGGTAATGCGCAGACAGTCCGCGAGCCCCGGCGCGTAGCTAAAGTCGCGCACCAAAATCGAATACTCGTCGCGCAGACGCTCGCGCACGCGCGTGGCATGCGGCGTACGCACGAGCACAAAATTCGCCGCACTCGGCCATGCCTCCACGGGCAGGCCCTCGGCAGCCATCGCGCGCAGGGCGCGCAGCTCGCGTTCGCGCTCGGATGCAACCTGTGCCACCACGGGCGCGTACGCATCGCGGGCACGCACGCAGGCAAGCGCGGCGGCTTGGCTCAGCACGTTAACCGAGTAGATCTGGCGAATCGCGGCGAACACATCGATGACCTCGGGCGCCGCGATCACGTAGCCCAGACGCGTGCCGGCGGCGCCAAACGCCTTGGACAGCGTATGCAGAATCACCAGGTTTGGATGCTCGGCGATAAGCCCTTGCGCCGTGGTGGCCGCGCCAAACGAATCGTCGGCAAACTCAACGTAGGCCTCGTCGACCATGACCATGCCGGGGCACGCATCGCACAGGGCCGCGACAAAGTCGAGCGGCGCCACGTCACCCGTGGGATTGTTGGGCGAGGTCACAATGGCGAGGCTGCACTCCGGCGCCGCCGCGAGCACAGCAGCTTGGTCGAGCCTAAAGGTCGCCGGGTCGCGCCACACGTCGCGCACCTCGGTCTGGCACAGAGACGCAAAGAAGGCATACTCGCTAAAGCACGGCGGGCAGTTGAGCAGGGTCCGCCTCGCGCCGCCAAACGCCAGCAGGTAGTTATAGAGTAGCTCGTCGCCGCCGTTGCCCACGCAAATATTCTCGCGCGTCACACCATGCCAGGTAGCCAGCTCGTCGCGCAAGTCGTTCGACATGGGATCGGGGTAGCGGTTGAGCGGCGTGACAGCCAGGGCGGCGTCGACCGCCTCGCGCACGCCGGCCGGCACGGGATAGGTGTTCTCGTTGGCCGAAAGGTTGATGCGCGTGGGCGTAAAGTTGGGATCGTAGGGCTCAATACCGGCCAGGTAGGGCTGGACGAGCTCCTTCATGCGGGGCGTGAGTTCGGCCATATTAGGCCTCCCCGCCGGTCGCGCCAGCGCCATCTGCGCCTGCAGCGGCCAGGTCCACGCCCTCGGCGACCGTCGCGGTCGCATCTCCCGGCCAGGCGACCTTGGTCAGGTCGGCCGCGGCGAGCGACTCGGCACTCACGGAATCCTCGCCTTGCTCCAGCACGCGACGACGCAGAGCGGCGGATAGCGCGTGCGCCCACAGGCCCTCGGCCTCGGCCAGGCGCTGCGTCGCGGGAGCGTCCGAGAGCAGGCCCTCGGGCGTATAGCAAATGACGCTCGAGCGCTTGACGAACTCTTCGACCGAAAGCGGGTTGGAGAACATGGCCGTACCGCCGGTCGGCAGCGTGTGGTTGGGACCGGCAACGTAATCGCCGAGCGGCTCGGAGCTCCAAGCGCCCACAAAGATGGCGCCGGCGTTGCGAATACCGCCAAGCAGGCCCATCGCATCCTTGCAGTGCAGCTCCAGGTGCTCGGGCGCCACGGTGTTCACCGCCTCGACGGCAGCAGCCATATCGGCGGCCACTACGATGGTGCCCTCGTTATCGAGCGAGGCGCGCGTGATCTCGGCACGCGGGGACTGCGCCACCAGAATGTCGATACCCGCCTCGACCTCGCGCGCAAACTGCTCGTCGCAGGTCACCAGATAGCAGGCCGCCAGCGGATCGTGCTCGGCCTGGGCCATCAGATCGGCCGCGACCACCATGGGCTTGGCCGTGGCGTCGGCCAGCACGCAGACCTCGGAGGGACCGGCGACCATGTCGATACCCACGTCACCCGAGACAATCTGCTTGGCCGCGGCGACAAAGGCGTTGCCCGGGCCGGTGATTTTGTCGACACGCGGAATGGTCTCGGTACCGTATGCCAGCGCGGCCACGGCCTGGGCGCCGCCCACCATATAGATTTCGTCCACGCCGCCGAGCTTGGCCGCGGCAAGCGTGTAGGGGCTGATCAGGCCATCCTTTTGCGGCGGGGTTACCATGACCACGCGCTCAACGCCGGCGACCTTGGCGGGAATGGCATTCATAAGCACCGTGGAGGGATACTGCGCACGACCGCCCGGCACATAGATGCCGGCCGCAGCAAGCGGGGTCACCTTAACGCCGAGCATCGTGCCGTCCGGGCGCGTGGTAAACCAGCTCTGCTCGACCTCGCGCTGGTGGAACTCGCGAATCTGGCGTGCAGCCTTTTCGAGCGCGGCGACAAAAGCCGGATCGAGGCCTTCGAGCGCGGCATCGATCTGCTCTTGCGGCAGACGGAAGCTCTTCAGCTCAACGCCGTCAAAACGCTGACAGTAATCGCGCACCGCGACATCGCCGTTGGCGCGCACGTTGGCCACGATATCGCGGGCGGCGTCGACGATGTTTTGTGGCAGCACGCCCTTGCGGTTGAGCTGGTTGGTAACGAGGCGCTCACCGGGAGCAAGCTTGATGGTCTTCATTTCGGTATCCCCTATCGGTCGAGGTTTTGTTCGAAAAACGAGAGACCGGGCGGCGGCGTCAGTCGGCCCGCCGCCCGGACGTTGGGGCGCCCGTGCGTGCTCGCGCTATTGTGCCGAGCCCGCAACGGGCTCAAAATGCTTGTCCTTCACGGCTGCCGCCAAGCGATCTGCCAGATTGCGCACGCGCGGATCCAGACGCGCGGCGCCCGGATTGACAAAGAAGCGGGCCGTGCAGTCCATGATGCGCCCGGTAATGACCAGGTCGTTATCGCGCAGCGTAGCGCCCGTGGCAGTAATATCCACGATGCGATCGGTCATGCCGACGATGGGGCCCAGCTCGATGTTGCCGTGCAGCGAAACGATGTCGGCGTTCACGCCGCGCTCGGCATACCAGGCACTCGCGATGCGCGGATACTTGGTGGCCACGCGAAGCGACCCACGGCGGGCATAATTGCGCTCGGCCTGGCCGGCGCGCCACGCGGGCTCTGCCTCGATAAACGTGCACAGGCCGTAGCCCAGGTCGACCAGCTGCAGCAGGTTGAGGTCTGCCTCGATAAGCGAGTCCCAACCGCAGATGCCGCAGTCGGCACCGCCACAGCCCACAAAAGCGGGCGCGTCGCTGGGACGCACGATGACAAACTCGATATCGCCGACCGTGCCCTCACCAGCGTGTGTGTCGCGGCCGTGCACGATGAGATGACGACCGGGATCGCGCAGCTCAGAGACATCCAAGCCCGCGGCCTCGAGCACGTCGAGCGTGTCGGCCTTGAGCGAGCCCTTGGGCACGGCAATGCGCAACGGACCCTCGGTGCCACGGCCCGCGGCGTGATCGCCATCGGAAGCAGCGTCCTCGGCCGAGGTGTGCGCGGCCTCCAGACGCTCGAGCGAAAAGGCGAAGCCCGCCGCCGGCACCTCAATGCCGTCGCCAAATGCACCGGTAAAGATGGAGTCGTAGCGTCCGCCCGAACCCACCGGATCGGGCAGGCCGCCGGCATAGGCCTTAAAGACCAGGCCCGTGTAGTAATCAAACGAGTTCATGATGGAGAAGTCGAAGGACAGCACCTGGGCGTCCTCGGGAGCCAGACCCTCGACCAGGGCACGTAGTTCGCGCGTCAGCGGCGCGGCGATACCGGCAGCCTCAAGCAACGCATCGACGCGGTCGAGTGCCTCAGCGCCGCCGTGCAAGCGTGGCAGCTCGCCAATGGCAGCCTTGACGGCCTCGGGCTCGGCGCTTGCCGCCACACGGGCATCAAGGCCCACAAAGTCGTTGGCGTGCACGCAACGCAATGCCTCGGCAGCCAGTTCGCGGTCCTCACAGGCCGCGAGCAGCTCCTTAAACGGACGCACGCTGCCCGCGATAATGCGTGCATCGGGCAGCGCCAGCTTGCGCACCGCCTCCGCCACCAGCGAGACGATCTCGACATCGCCCGCGGTATCGCCCACACCGATAAGCTCAAAGCCCAGCTGTGTAAACTGACGCGAGCCGCCGGCATTGCGCTGACACTCGCGGACCACTGGCGCCTCGTAGCGCAGACGCAGCGGCAGATCGGCCGCGCGCATGCGGGTCGAAACCAGGCGCACGATCGGCAGCGTGTTGTCGGGACGGACCACCAGCAGGCGACCGTCGTCATCAAAGAGCTTAAACGGGGTGTCCGCAATGCGGCCGCCCTCCTCGAGAGAGCCCTTGTCCTCGAGCAGCGGCGTCTCGACCGGAAGGTAATGATGCTCCCTAAAGCAGCCCTTCACCGTCAGCGCAATCTCCTCGCGCGCCTGAGCCTCCTCGGGCAATATGTCCCGGAATCCCCACGGTGTGGCCGTCATCTAGTGAGCCTCCTCATGCTGTGCTTCGTATAGAACAGAAGACCGGCATAGCTCCGCCGGTCTTCTGGGTACTTTAGCATACTAGAGTGCTTGCGGGGAAAATCCGTCGCAGCCGCTCACACCGTATTCATTTGGAAACATAGGGTAGGTTGCCGCAACCCAACCCCACTTAGGCGCCAATCGCACGACGATACTCTGCCATTACCTGCGCATCGGCAGCTGCGGGGTCGGCAAAATAGCGCCCGTCATAGGTCTCGGCCGAAACAACTCCGCGATAGCCGCGCGCCACCAGCCTATCCAGATCGGCGCGCATATCGCGGTCGCCGTCACCCCAGGCAAGATGCGTCGTGCCATCTGCCGCAACATCGACAAAATGCACATGGGCGACATCATCGCCAAGCAGATCGAAATAATCGTCGATGGTATCCCCCGCCACCGCCATAGCGCCCAAATCCAGACACGCCTTAAGTGCCGGATGGTCAACTGCCTCGATCATGCGCTTCGTATCGGCCGCCGAGTTCACGATCATCGACTCAACCGGCTGCAGGGCCTCGAGCACCAGTCGCACGCCGCACTCTCCCGCATGCTCGGCAATCGCACGCAGCATCGAAGCGCTGCGACCCCACGCGTCCTCGATCGGCTCGTTCAAAAATGCCCAGCCGCTCGAGACCATGACCTGCTCGGCTCCAAGTTCCGCCGCGATATCTACAACGTTCTTAAAGTACGCGAGCGTGCGGGCACGCGCCTCATTCCCGCGCGCCGCGATATTCCACGGCTTGGGGTTGTTCTGTTCGGGACAAAGCCCCACAATCCGAACCCCATACCGCTGTGACAGCTCCCGCACCTGCTCGAGCGAATCGTATCCATGGCAATCGACATACAGATGCATCGCCCCGGTCCAAAGCTCGCAACACGTGTAGCCCGAGGCCGCTGCCGAGGAAAAGAATTCCTCAAGGTCAAAATAACGATGGCTGATATTCATGACGGCAAGCTGCGGATACTCCATCTTGTCCACCTTTCGGCAAAAGGGCGCCGCAGCACAGTGTGCGCGACGCCCCCTCTTACATTGTTTTAATTATGACGGATGCCCTACTGAACACCAAGCACTCCAAAGAACGCGCCGGCGATACTCACGAGTAGGATCACGAGCATGATGAGCAGCGGATTCATCTTCTTCTTGAGCATGAGATAGACAATTCCAAACAGCCCCATCGTGACAAAGCCCGGGAAGATTCCGTTGAGCAGCTCGGCGAGCGTCTGAGCGCCATCGCCCGCGCCGACCATGAGCGGAATGTCCACGGTGACCATCTCCATGGTCATAGCGCCGATCACCATGGCACCCATGATAGAGGCCATCTTGACGATCGTGTCCATAATGCCCGATTCCTGGACCTTGCTGATCATGTCCGAGCCAAAGCGATATCCCACAAACGTCAGCAGGTAACGGATGATGTAGTGGGGGACGTTGAACACGAGCAGGAACAAAATCGGACCAAGAATAGAGCCCTGCAGCGCCAGCGACGTGCCGACACCCGTTGCCAAAATTCGCAGCGTACCCCAGTAGAAGGCATCGCCCACGCCAGACAGCGGTCCCATCAAAGCAAGCTTGACATTAGAGATCGCGCTCGTGTCAAAGTTATCTTCGGTGGCGTTGACTTCTTCCATTGCGGCAGCAATGGACATGGGGAGCGTCGAGATGTACGGCGTGACGTTATAGAGCTCCATATGGCGCTTAAGGGCGGCTTTAAAGTCCGCATCCTGCGGATACAGCTTGCGAAGGATCGGCATAAGGGCCCACATAAAGCCGATATGGCCCATGCGCTCGTAGTTCCAGGAATGCTCATAGGGAATCGAGCGCCAGAACAGCTTCTTAAGGTCTGCGCGGGAAATCAGCCCGTCGTAAGAAGACTCAAACTTAAAACTCATCGAACCCACTCCCAATCGCAGGATCCTCGGTTGCCACTGCGGGCTGCTCCGCCTTTTTCTTCTCGCCCAAAACCGTCATCGCGACGACGATGATCGCGGCAAAAATCGCCACGCCCGTCGTGCTAATGCCAAAGTAGGCGACGAGGAAGAAGCCAGCGAAGAAGAACGGAGCCACCGTTTTGTTCATAATCATCTGCGCCAGCATCGCAAAGCCGAGTGCGGGCAAGAAGGCGGCGGCAACATCCATGCCGGTCTGAACGAAATCGGGGATGATGTTGAGCAGACTGGCGACGGCATCGGCGCCAAAGAAGAATGCCAGGGGAATAATCAGCAGACCGCACCAGCTCTGCGCGTAACCGGCGATGAGCATGTTGCGCGTGATGGCCTTGGTGTCTCCGTCCTCGACGTTTTTGTCGATACGGTGCACCAGCAGCAGCATCACCGGCTGGCCCAGGGCGGTATCGAGCGCCAGGACGATCGTTGCGATGGGAATGCCCAGGGTCAGGGCCGCCGAAGCGTCCGCGCCGGCCTGCATGGCAAGAGATACGCCCAGGATAGTGCCGGAAATCGTATCGGGCGGGTTATAGGCGCCGACCGAGATGGCGCCGACCATGGCAAGCTCCATCGTGGCGCCCATGATCGTGCCGGTCACCATGTCGCCCATGACAAGGCCAACCAGAGGTCCGAGCACGATCGGGCGCTGGAGGTAGCTCGTGCCCGTCAGCCACTCGGAATAACCCAAAAGGGCAATAAGGAAAATCAGGATTGTCTTGATAACCATGATGGCCCCTAACCGATGACCTTCGCGGCGTCAGTCTTCGCATCTGCCGGAATCATCTGAATGAACAGCTCATAGCCCTCGCCGAGCAGCTCCTTCACGTAGGCCTCGTTCTCGGGCGTAAGGAACACGCTTGTCGAGACCTGGCGGGCGTCCTCGCTAAAGGCAACATTGCCGAGGTTGATCTTCTTGACGCCCATCGCCTTGGCGACGGCACCGGCCTGCTGGATCGTCTCGCAAACCACGAAGAGCTTGTACTTGTCGGTCACACCGCTCTGAAGCGCCTTGACGGCGTCCTCGGTGTTTTTGACGACAACCTTGCAGCCCTCAGGCTTTGCAAGGGACAGGGCCTGCAGACGAAGCTTGTCATTGAGGACCGTGTCACTCACCAACAGGATGCAGTCGGCACCCAGAGCCGAGGTCCAGCTAACGGCAACCTGGCCGTGCAGCAGTCGATAATCTACACGAATCATCTGAATCATGATGTGCTCCCTAGCGATTAAAACTCATCGAGTTCGGCCTGCCCCAGCAGGTCGTTGACGTACTTGACCTTGGTGTCGTCTGCCTCGACGATCTGGCGAATGGCCTCATCGATCGGGGTGGAGTCGGGCACGAACAGCAGCTGAATAAGGAGCGGCAGGTTCATATTGGTCACCAGGTGCGTGTTGGGACGCGTCTGGACGATCTTGGTGAACTCGTTGTTAACGCTGCCGCCAAAGAGGTCGGTGCACACGACAACTTCGTCGTCCGCAGCGAACCCATCGAGAATCGCCGCAGCCTCCTTGACCAGGTCCTCGTTTCCGTCGACATACATAGATAGCGCATGGACGTTTTCGCGCTCGCCGGAGAGCAGCCCAATGCTCTCGACGATTCCGGACGCAAAATGAGCATGGGACGCCACGATAAACTGCCTCATTCGATTCCCCTTTCTTACGAATTTCGGCATAAAAATGCCCGGACGCATGCGCCCGGGCAGGGTGCTTCTTGATCAGTAGCTTATTTATCACCGATTAGTAGTCGAACTGGTGATAGTAACGACGGTAGTTGAGGTTGTGCTTGGTGACCGTCTCGTAGTAAGCGGCAAGGCGATCGGTGATCAGCGAGGAGAGGATCCACGGGGAGACGATGACGCGGAACTCGTCGTCAAGGCCGGGGATGGCGAACTCGGCGGTGTCAATGATGTTGATGTCGGTGTCGCCGGTCACGCCGCGGGTCAGGAACGCGCGGACGCGCTCGTCGAGCTTGCGGTTCTCGTCCTCGCCCATGAACAGGAACACGGGGACGCCGGGCTCCACGAGCTCGAGGGTGCCGTGGAAGAAGTCGGCCGAGGTGATGTAGCGGGTGCGCTTCCACTGCATCTCCTCCAGGATGCACATCGAGAACAGGATCGTCTCGCCCCACAGGGCGCCGGAGCCGATGAACATGGTGTAGGGGGCCAGGGCGTACTTCTTGGCGAGCTCCTCGGCGCGCGGCTCGAAGCTCTTGCGGATGTCGACCAGGTGGGTCCAAACATCCTTGGTCTGCTCAATAAACTTGTCGAACTGCGGGAAGCAGCCACGGCGGTTGAGCAGGCGCAGGCCGAAGCAGTCGGCGAGGTAGTAGCCCATCTCGCAGCCGCCGTTACCGTGATCGGAAGCCATCTTGACGCAATTCTCGGCGCCGACAGCCTGGCCGATGAGGCCCTCGGGCTTGGTCATGGCGTAGACGCGCACGCCCATGTCCTTCATCTTCTTGACGGCCTCGAGGACCTCGGGGGTGGTGCCGGACTCGGAGGCGGTGAGCACGACGG
>NZ_JBBNLP010000019.1:0-2243 GCF_040092425.1 Collinsella sp. CLA-ER-H3 | reverse complement strand
CAGCTTGTGTGTCCATCCTCGCAGTATCCGGTTCTCAAGGTGCACGCCCCGCGGCTCATCCGGTCCGACCGGGCCGCGCGGCAAGGAGATATATTGCCAGACCGGAGGGGCGCCGTGGGCGGGAATCTGGGCGTACACATTTCCTACACATCTAAGTACTCTCGGCTGGCTGGTTAAAAACAGGAGGGGACCTCGCATCCGAGATCCCCTCTTTCGCCCATCTATAGCAATAGACTCTTAAATACCTTATGCCAGCAGCTTGCGACCGGACTCCTCGATCGCGTCAAGTGCTGCATCTGCCTCGGCGGCATCCGCGCCCTTAGCGAAGATGTACAGCTTAATCTTGGGCTCGGTGCCGGAAGGACGAACAATACCCTTGTTGCCACCCTCAAGATCGAACTCAATAACATTAGCCTTCGGCAGGCCGTTCACGCAGGTGTTGTAATCAACGACGGCCTCAATCTTGGAACCGGCGAGCTCCGCGGGCGGGTTCTCGCGCAGACCGGCCATGATGCCGGCCATCTTTGCCGCACCCTCAGCACCCGGATAGCTCAGCGAAATCGTCTTGTTGTGATAGTAGCCATACTTCTCGTACAGCTCGTGCATCGCGTCGGCAAGGTTCTTTCCCTGGAGCTTGTAATACTGCGCCATCTGGCAAATCAAAAGCGAAGTGCTCACAGCGTCCTTGTCGCGCACGTGGTCGCCGGCCAGATAGCCGTAGCTCTCCTCAAAACCGAAGATAAAGCGATCGACCTCGCCAGCATCGGAAAGAGAAGTAATGATGTCGCCGATGTACTTGAAGCCCGTCAGGCAACGACGGAGCTCAAAACCGTACTCGTCGGCCAGAGCGTCAACCATGGCGGAAGAAACGATAGTAGTGACAGCAACCTTCTTAGTGAGGTCCTCACCGCGAGCAGCGCGGGTCTTGCAGATATAGTCGAGCAGCAGAACGCCCATCTCATTGCCGGTCAGCAGCAGATAGTCATCGCTATTCTTAACGGCAACGCCAACGCGATCGGCGTCAGGATCGGTTGCAAGCAGCAGATCAGGGTGAACCTGCTCGCACAGGTCAATGCCCTTCTGCATGGCCTGGCGAATCTCGGGGTTAGGATACGGGCAGGTCGGGAAATCGCCGTTAGGCTCCTTCTGCTCGGGAACAACCGTGACATCGGTGATGCCAGCGCGCTCGAGCACCGTCGTGACGGGAATGAGGCCGGTGCCGTTGAGCGGAGTGTAGACGAGCTTAAGCGGAGCGCCAGCGATCTCCTCGGCAGAAAGGTTGGTCACGCCGCGGGCGAGAACGGCGTCATAATAACGCTCGAGGCACGAGTCATCGATCCATTTGACCAGACCCTGCTCAAGAACCTCATCGAAGTCCATGGACTTCACGCCGGTAAACGTATCGGTCTCGGCGATAGCCTTAGAAATTGCATCGGCAGCCTCGCTGGTAATCTGGCAGCCGTCGGGGCCATAGGCCTTATAGCCGTTATAAGGCGCTGGATTATGACTAGCGGTCATGCAAATGCCACCGGAGCACTTAAGGTCACGGACGGCCCAGGAAAGCGTCGGCACGGGAGAAATCTTAGGATACACGAGAGCAGTCACGCCGTTTGCGGCAAGAATGGCAGCCGTCGTCTTAACGAACAGTTCACCCTTATTGCGGCTATCGCGAGCGATGGCAACCGTCGGATGCTCGAAGGTCGCATTGAGATAGTCAGCAAAACCCTGCGTCGCGCGACCAACCGTATAGATATTCATACGGTTAGTGCCTGCACCGATAGTGCCACGTAGACCGGCGGTACCGAAGGCGAGATCTTGGAAGAAAGCGTCGGTGATGGCGTCTTCGTCACCCTGCTCCTTCATCGTGTTGAGCTCAGCGAGGAGCTCCTCGTCCTTGACATTGGCAATCCAAGTATCAAGCAGCTCATGAACATCTGCCATGTGAGTCCTTCCGTCACAATCAATAAAACAACCCGTGTAAAACAGGACAAGCGCATCAGCGCGCTAAAGCAAATATTAGTCCATTGAGAACAGAGAACCGGCCACAGAACGGTGAACGTTTATATTCACCGGTGGATGATTGGATTGATTTAATTGCTTAGTGAATGCCGCCTTTAACGCAAAAAGGGGGAGGCCGCGAGGCCTCCCCCTTCTCAGTTCAAGCGTACGGCTCGGTGCCGTCCACCGGTCAGCGGCGCCCTGGCCTCCCACGGGCTGACCCCGCAGTACTCTCGGCGCGATGG
>NZ_JBBNLP010000018.1:0-4550 GCF_040092425.1 Collinsella sp. CLA-ER-H3 | reverse complement strand
AGCCCTCGTCGGCGACCTTGTCGGCGAGCGCGGTCATCTTCTTACCGGTCTCGTAGAGCGCCTTGCCGTCCTCGAGATAGCCCTCCTGGTCGAAATGCATGATCTCGATCTTCTCGGTTTCCTTCATGGCTTTTCCTTTCTGTCCTGCACGCGAATCTATACATCGCGTTTCTTTTCGATACCAATTATAGACATACACCTAACGTGTTTTTAATACCACTTTCCAATCTGCTCCAATCCTCGGTGAACGGTCGAAATTCTCTGGTGAGTGGTATTAAATTAGAATTGAATGTATAGCTAACACCTCTGGCGCCTCCCCTGTGTGACAAAGAACAGCGTTCCTACCAGCGCAATAATGGTCGATGCCCCAAACAGCACCGCCTGGACGCCCAAAGCCTCCGCCAAAAATGGAGCCGCCAGCAGCGGCAGCACGCCGGCGCTCATCAGGCCAAAACGCACAAAGCCGGTAATGCGCCCGAGGTATTTGATGTCGGCGCGCTCCTGAATCAAGATCATCTGCAGCGGTTCCAGAAATCCCCAGGCCAGACCGTTAATCGCCTGACCGATAATCGCGACCCCCAGCATATCGGTGCCCACGTACACCATGGACCCAATGCCCACGGCCATGAGCGCGCCGAGCAGCAATCGCAGGTTGACATGGCGAGCAGAAAGCTTGGTCAGGATGAACGCGCCCACCGAGGAAGTGAGGCCCACGACCGAGGACAGCCAGCCCAGCCAGACGATATCCACGTTGAGCACATCGCGATAGAACAACGACTCCAGCGAATCGAACGCGCCAAACGCAAAGAAACCCAAAAAGCCCGAGATAAAGATGAGGCGCAGGTCATGGTCGCGAAACGTAAGTCGCGCACCCTCGGCCATGCCGCCCAGAATACCGCCCTTCGGCTTCTCTCCTTTTGCGGGAGCAACGCACTCGTGACAGCCCAAGGAGAGCACGGCCGCCACACCCATCATGCCCGCCATGAGCAGATAGACCGATTGCGTGGCAAAACAGCTCACGATGGCACCGCCGAGCAGTGGGCCAGCGGTATAGGCGATATTGCTGTAGAACACCATGAGACCGTTCACGCGGGTACGGCCCTCGGTGGTCGACTCCAGGTATCCCGGAAACGCATGCGTGCAGGTGTTGATGAAGCCGCCCGCAAGTCCCAAGACGCACGCGGCGAACACAAGCCCGGGGACAGACAACGGCGCTAACCCCACGCCAAGCGATAGCACTGCCGTAATCACGCACGTCACAAACGACGTCCGGCGCGGTCCAAAGCGATCGATAACCGAGCCCGACACCATATTGCCCGCCGACGTCATAAGATTGCGCACGAGCGTAATGGCGGCAACCAAAAAGGCCGTGCCGGCCAGATCATACGTGGCCGCACCGATAAGCCCCAAAAAGTAGACCGCGTTGTTGGCGCACCACTGCAGGGACTCAATAAGAATCAGCCTGACCTCTGCCGGCGTCAGGCGCATTGCTTCGCGATCCTTCGCGAACATACGGACTCCTTCTATACAAAAAGGGGATGGAGGGCATAGGCCTGCTCCATCCCCTTTCCAGGTTGCAACGAAAATCTATGCAGCCGGGCCCTTACGCCAGCACGCCGAAGAACGCGCCGATGATGCCCACGACCATGGTGGCAACGATCAGCACCATGGGGTTGATCTTCTTGGACAGCAGCCAGTAGTACAGCCAGAAGGCGATCATGCCGAGCATGCCGGGCATGATGCCGTCCAGGATGTCCTGGAGGGTCTGGGCGTCCTCGCCCGAGCCGATGGCCACCGGGATGCTGGCCCAGAACATGTCCTTGCACATGGCGCCCACGACCATGACGCCCACGATGCCCACGCAGGTCATGATCTTCTGCATGAGGCCGGTCCTCTGGGCCTCGTCCAGGAAGCCCACGCCCAGCTCGTAGCCCTTGACGGCGCCCCAGACGCGCAGCGCGAAGCCTGGGACGTTGTAGATGAGCAGGAAGGCGATGGGGCCGAAGGGGTTGCCGGCCTGGCACAGGCTGATGCCCACCGCGGCGGCGACCACGCGCAGCGTCGACAGGAAGATGGAGTCGCCGATGCCGGACAGCGGGCCCATGAGGGCGGCCTTGACGTCGTTGACGCTCTCGGGCTCGATCTCGCCGCGGGCGACCTTCTCCTCCATGGCCATCGCGATGCCGCCGACGAACGGGGCGAACTGGACGGTGATGTTGAAGAACGCGCAGTGGCGGTGCAGGGCCTCGGCGTAGTCGTCGGGGCGGCCGGCGTAGATCTTCTTGAGCATGTTGGCGACCATCAGGCAGAAGGCGATGTTCATCTGCTTGTAGTAGGTCCAGGAGAACTCCATGCCCAGGGCGCCGACGTTGACGGCGCTCTTGACGAGGTCGGAGCGCGTGATCTTGTTCTCGGGACTAGAAGTCATCGTCCTCATCCCCTTCCGCGGAGAGCTGGGGCTGGGCTCCGCCCAGGCCGAGCAGGTCGAACTTGTCGATGCCGATGATGATGGCGATCAGGGCGACGCCCAGGACGGGCACGTTGGCGTAGGAGCACAGCAGGAAGCCCAGGAAGTAGAAGGGCACGAGCTGCTTGGTGAGCACCAGGCGGCCGAGCATGGCGAAGCCCATGGCCGGCAGGATGTTGGCGGCCACGCCAAAGCCAGCAAGGACAAAGGGCGGGATGAAGTCGAGCATGCCCTGGATAGCGTCAGCACCCAGATAGAACGACAGCGAGCACAGCAGGAACGCCATGATGACACCGGTGGAACCGATCAGGAAGTGCATCGCATAGACACCCTTAAGGTTGCCCTGGCCGGAGAAGACATCAGCGCGGTCAACCAGGATCGGCAGGGCGGCGTTGAGGATGTTCTTGATGGCAAGGCACAGCGTGGCGATGGGCATGGCAAGCGCGATGGCTGCCTCGGTGCTCTGGCCCAGCTGGATAGCGAAGGCACAGGCAAGTACGCCGCCGATCGTCTCATCAGGCGGCACGTAGGCGCCGATGGAGATCGAGCCCATGAACAGCAGCTCCAGGCTCGCACCGATCGCGAGGCCGGACTGCAGGTCCCCCAGCACCAGGCCCACGAGCGGGCACAGGACGATGGGGCGGAACGCATAGAGCGTACCGAGCTGGTAGTCGAACTTACCAAATGCGGCGATAAGTCCGATGAGGATTGCTTGGGTAAGCATACATCCCCCTTTCCATATAGGACACTACGAAGAACCCGCAGGCTCTTCGAAATTGAACGCCTAGAGCACGCTGGCGCAGTCAACCTTGGGGTCATCGGCCAGGGGTCGAATCTCGACCTCAACGCCACGATCCAGCATCTCGCGCACATCGGCTTCCTCGGCCGCGGTCAGGAAGATCTGACGAGAGACCTGACGAGCATCGGGACGCTTCTCGTCCTTGGGCTTGGTGTTGCCCAGGTTGACCGACTTGATCTGCGGGCAGCCCTCAACAAGCTGCTTTGCCTCAGCGATAGTGGCGACACAGATGATCATCTTGTACTTGTCGGTCACGCCCGAGTTGATAGCTTCGATTGCATGCTCCATATCTTTGATGACGAGCTTGCAGCCGGCAGGCTTGCCCATCTTGAGCGACGTCTTCCACACCGGGTCGTTGGCGACCTTATCGCCCACGCAGAAAATGCAGTTGGAGCCGAGGCCCTGAACCCAGGAAACTGCGACCTGGCCATGAAGCAGGCGATGGTCAACGCGAAGTAGCTGAATCATAATGTGACCCCCCAAAGGTCTTGCGCCGTCTTACGGCATGTCAATAGGTGCTGCGGATTAGAACTCTTCTTCCTCGTCGTCATCGACCAACAGGTCGTTGACAAACTTCACGCGCGTATCGTCCGCAGCGACGATGGCGCGAATCGTCTCCTCAACCGGCGCCGACTCGTCAGAGAACAGCAGCTGGATAAGCAGAGGAAGGTTCATGTTGGTAACGAGGTACGTGCGGGGACGCGTCTGGACGATCTTGGTGAACTCGTTGTTGACGCTGCCGCCAAAGAGGTCGGTGCAGACAACGACATCATCGTCGGCAGACATGCCCGCCAGCAGTTTTTGGGCCTCCTCAGCCACGTCCATGCGGCCATCGACGAACATCGAAAGATCGTGGACGTTGTCGCGAGCGCCCGAGAGCAGCTCGACGCTCTCCTTGATGCCGGTAGCGAAGTGCGCATGGCTGGCGATGATGTACTGTCTCATTCTGTGTTCCTCTCAATAGCCCGGCACGTTCCCGCACCCGTCTTCTTTAGTAGTCGAACTGGTGATAGTAGCGACGATACTTGAGGTTGTGCTTGGTGACCGTCTCGTAGTAGCGAGCCAGACGGTCGGTCACGAGCACCGTCAAAATCCACGGGGAGACGATGACGCGGAACTCGTCGTCAAGGCCGGGGATGGCGAACTCGGCGGTGTCGATGATGTTGATGTCGGTGTCGCCGGTCACGCCGCGGGTCAGGAACGCGCGGACGCGCTCGTCGAGCTTGCGGTTCTCGTCCTCGCCCATGAACAGGAACACGGGGACGCCGGGCTCCACGAGCTCGA
>NZ_JBBNLP010000017.1:0-4969 GCF_040092425.1 Collinsella sp. CLA-ER-H3 | reverse complement strand
AGCCGATGAAGAAGATGTTGGAATAGCCCTGCTCGCAGACCTCGTCCACGGCAGCCTCAATCTGAGGACGGAGAGCGAGGGCATCGCTCACAACCTTCTCGTAACGAGGCTCATCGAAATTGAACATAGCAATTATCCCTTCGTTTAATAGAACGAAATTCGTTCCAATGACAACTTGTCATTTTGTTACGTATTAATACTTAATGGTCTAAATAAAAACCCTTCTAGGAAAGGAGGACCTGACTGTCTTTCATCTCGGCGAGTTTATGCTCGAATCCAAAGCCGCCGGGTTTAAGGCAATTTTTAGCTGAATAGTCAGCAGCGAACTCCATTGCATCCCGAATGATCCCCACATCGAGCGGTTGCTTTTTACTCCAGCCATGCGAGAGACAGCTCACAACAAACGCAGTGATATACGAATCTCCCGCGCCCATGGTGTCAAGCGCATCTACGGGTCTTATATTTCCCTGGTACCATCGGGAACCGTCAAAGAACACAGGCCCCGCAGATCCCCGTGTAGCAATCGTGTAGCGACAACCATGCTCTATGGCCCTCTTCAATAGAACTTGAATCTGTTGATCGCTCTCGCCGGAACAGGAAAACAGACCAAGGGTTGTAGCAGGGCAAACAAGATCGAAATATGCGTCGGTTCGATACTTATCTTTAACGGAAAAGTCGTAAACCGCCACAGCGGGAAGATCTTGAACTAGGTGCACATCATCCTGCAGCTTTGCATTGACGCTGGTAAAAACCGCATCGAATCCCTGAAGAAACTTGATATCAGAATCGTTGATGTGGGTTTTGTGCGCCCAGCAAGCCCCTGTATCGTAACCAACTTCGACACGTTCACCGTCGTAAACATTTACATCGCAAGTCTTGGTTGTCGCTTTTTCAGGCATAGATGATTGCGAAAGGTCAACGTTCAGCGAAGAAAGGGCATCGGTGATTATTCGCCCTCCCAGGTCGTTGCCGATCTCCCCAATATACGCAGCCTGTGCGCCAAGCATGCTTGCATGGGCAGCGACGTTTACGGCATTGCCACCAGGATACATAACGCCTTTGTTGAGATAGCGATCAATAACGTTGTCGCCAATTGCTGCGATTTTCACCTCAACGCCTCCCATCACGTACGGTCTTTATTAGTACTCGACCTTGCGGTAATAACGGCGGATGTCGAGCGAATGGTCACGAATTTCCTCGAAATTCTTGCTCACACGCGAGAGAATGGCATTGAGCACCACCGGAGAAAGCATCCAGCGGAATTCATCACTGATACCCGGCAACTCATAATCATGTGTATCGAATACGGTGAAATCATCCGCATATTGCTTACAGAAGCGTGCAACGCGCTCATCAAGAGGCCTAGTCTGCGCCTCCGTCATTGCGAGCGCGACACAAACGCCCGGCTCAACAAGTTCGATAGTGCCATGGAAGAACTCAGGCGATGTAACGGATTTGGTGCGCAGCCATTGGGACTCCTCGAGCACACACATGGCAAACGAATACGTGGGGCCCCACAGATTGCCAGAACCGATCCAGATCTGATACGGGTCGTCCTTGTGCTTCAGAGCATATGCGCGAGCCATCTCGTCAGCGTTCTTGCCGACGGAAACGAGAGCAGCAGGGAGATTCACAAGCTCATCAGCGAAGCGATCGTAGTCATCGAAAAAGCCCCTGTTCTTGAGAATCTTTCCAATCAGAAGGTACAGCACGAGCTCCATAGGACGACCCTGCTTATAGATCACTCCATAATCGGAAAGTTCACCAAGCGGTGAACCGTCCACGCCAAGCGTAGAGACAATGGTGCAGCCTGCGTCTTTTGCCGCCTTTGCCGCCGCGACCGTCTCTTTGGTGTCGCCCGACTTGGACGCCATGAACGCCAAGGTCCCCTTACCGATGCGCCGATTGCCAACCGTGAGGAAATCTGCCGAAACTTGGGACTGGACGGGAATATCGGACATAACAGAAACCATATAGTCAAACGGCTGCATCATCGCAAGCGAGCCACCTGACGAGGTGAAGAAAATCGAATCGAAACCCTTTTCGCAAATTTCGTCAGCAATGCGTTCAATTTCGGCACGTTGATTGTAGATATAAGCACCGTTATCGAGAATTGCCTGTTCATCAAATGAAACCATGAGATATACCTTTCTAATTCAATTGGGCCAGACGGCGAAATCAACCATTTAGATTGCAAACACTCCGAAGAAGGAGCCGACGATACCAACCGCCATGAGAATAACGAGAATCCAGGCAATTTTGACCTTGTGCTGGACGAGTTCGTAAACTCCAAGTGTCACAAGCAGCGGCAGCAGGCTCGGCATGATACCGTCGATGATGCTTTGGATAGTCTGCGCACTGTCGCCGGTACCGAGAGAACCAGCCACGCTGACCGATACAAGGTTGGGCACCATAGCGCCGATAACCATAAGACCGAGAATTGCAGCCCCCATAGTGAGCTTTGGCATAAGACCAGATTTCTCGATCTTGCTCAAGAAACTGGTTCCGAATCCATAGCCCCATTTAAGGCAGAACCAACGAATCAGATAATGCGGAACATTGAATACGACAAGGAAGAGAAGCGGGCCGAGAATGTTACCCTGCATAGCAAGCGACACACCCAAGCCAGTGGCGATGACACGCAACGTTCCCCAGAACAGAGAGTCACCGATGCCGGCCAGCGGGCTCATAAGAGCGGCCTTTACGCTGTTGATGGAGGATTCGTCAAAATCCTCTTCGTTAGCGTTTGCCTCTTCCATCGCTGCCGAAATGCCCAGAATTAATGTTGAGACATAAGGAGTGGTGTTGAAGAACTCCATGTGACGCTTAGCAGCAGCAGCCTGGTCATCCTTATTCTTATACACGCGACGAATGATGGGAAGCATGGAGAAGCAGTATCCCATGTGCTGCTGGCGCTCGTAGTTCCAGGAGTACTCCATCGTAAGCGAACGGAAAAATACCGATTTTAGATCACGCTTTGTAATCTTGTTGGAACTGGTGTCATTAGAAGTCGTCATCGTCGAAGCTCCCTTCCGAACTAAGCTGTGGCGTCTGAGCAATGAAGTTTGGCTGGACCACCACGAGGATTACTGCGAGGCAAAGCCCAATGATGGCAATACCAAGGATTGGAATGCTCATGTAGGCACAGAGCGCAAACCCGAGCACGAAGAAAATAGCAGTCTGCTTGTTGACAATCATTGAAGCGAGCAGTGCAATGCCGAGCGCAGGGATGAATCCACCCGCAATAACCAGGCCGTTACTTACAAACTCGGGAATTGCGTTAAGCACCGCGTTCATAACCGGCGTTCCGAGATAGAAAGCAAGGGAGCACACGAAAAAGCGAGGAAGCGATTTGACGATGAATCCACCAAGCAGATGCATCCGCTCCATACCTTTGAGGTCGCCCTTTGCCACGCAGTCGTCCGCTTTATGGACGAAAAACGGCATCACGATCAGCGTAAGCGCGTTATCAATGATGAGATAAAGCGACGCAATCGGGAAAGCGAGTGTCAGCGCAACTTCAGCGCCTTGACCCGTCGAAATTGCAAAGGCAGTGCCCAAAATACCACCGGTGATAACGTCAGGCGGAACGGCCGCCCCGATGGTAACCGATCCAATGAACACCATTTCAAGCGTGGCGCCGACAATAATGCCCGTCTGCAAATCACCCATCACAAGACCGATGAGGACGCCCGTGACAATCGGGCGAGAAGCAAGGCAAGTGCCAAGTGCCCACTCAAATGTCACGCACATTGCGACGAGGCCGATAAGGATCGCTTGAGTCAACATGAGGGATCCCCTTTCTATTGTATGTGCTTAAATCAAAATCTTCTCGTCTCTAGGTACCTGCCTGATCTCCACCTCGATTCCGGCATCACTGAGCTCATGTAGAAGCTCCACGTCGCGATCGGTAGCGAAAACCGTTGAAGATAGGCGTACATCTGCACCCTCACGCGGCTTCGTTCCTCCAATGTTGATATGCTCGATTTCGCTGTAGCCCTTTGCCAGGCGGTAAGCATCTTCGATGCTTTCAACGACAATGAACAAGCGGTACTTATCGGTCACACCGCTCCTAAGAGCCTCGATAGAATCATCGACCGATTTGATAACCAATTTGACGCCTGCCGGACGTGCCAGCTTAAGCGTCGTCTTGCGCACGTCATCTTTCACAACCGCATCGCAGGCAATCAAAATGCAATTGGTGTCAAGCTCTTGCGTCCAAGTCATGGCAACCTGACCATGAAGCAAGCGATGGTCAACTCTCAGCAGCTTAATCATCTTTGTTCCTTTCTCAAAAATCCTCGTCTTCTTCTACCGAATTTGGCAGCGAACATAGGCATGTGCCCTTTTGGCGGACACTTGAAACCAATGCAGCGAGCTCGGCGTCATCAAGTGTGCTCAATTTCGAAAACACTTCGAGCACTAGTGGTAGCGACATGCCGGCAATGAGCCTTAGAGAATCGTCACCCAACCTTTCCATAAAAGCGTTATTCACTGACCCACCATAGACATCAGTGATGACAATCCACTGGTCTGCTGGGTCGCGAGAACGGTCCCAAAAATCTATCAACTCGTTTACATCCATCGTGTCCTCATCGACATATGCGCATAGCACCTTAACGCGAGGATCTTCACCGCAAAATAGCTGGAGCGTTTCACGCATCGCTCTAGCAAGTGGCCCATGGCTGGCCAAGAGCAACTTCCTCATTTATCTCCCAATCTCAGTCAATCATCTGTTAATAGAACGTTATATTTTGTATTGTTATCTACAGTATCCTCGAAACTTTCGCTTTGTCAAGACAGATCAATCAAGCTTCCTAAGCGGTAATAATTCGCCCGTAAGGGGGTGCGGACAGAAAGTTGGACCGCGGGGCGGTCCGGACTGGAGGTTCGCATGTACAGCAGGGAGAAGGTCGAGCTCTTCCTCCTGGCGACGGAGGACGGCATGGGGCCGACCGCCGCCGCGAAG
>NZ_JBBNLP010000016.1:0-8790 GCF_040092425.1 Collinsella sp. CLA-ER-H3 | reverse complement strand
TGCTGGGGACGCACGCCCCCTACGGCACCTACGACTGCACCGGCTCCGGCACCGTCAAGTCCTGGGCCGATATCGCCCGCGCCGTCTTCGAGGCCGCCAACGGCAACGGGGACAGGGTCGTGCCGGTGTCGACCGCCGACTACTACGCCGGCGCCGAGGGCCCCGTCGCCCCGCGCCCGGTCCACTCCGCGCTCGACCTTTCCAGGCTCGAGGCTGCCGGCTTCCACATGCCCGACTGGGAGGAAGAGCTGGCTGTTTTATTTATTTAGCTCGTTATATCTAGTCTTAATTTGGAGTGACAATTGATTTCATATTCTTCAGGAAAAATAGGTTATGCACAGCTATTAAATACCAAGTTTGAAGATATGATTTATTATATCGCATTTATAGCTTATTCGTATTCTTGTGTCTTCGGTTTTACGACTGCTGAGTCATTGGTCGGACTGCCCATAAGTGCATTAATTATGTCACTCCAATTATTTGCTCTGTGCTGCTTGTTATTAAAAATCCTTTTTCAAAAAATGAATGGCTTCTCTTGGCTCTCTTTCTTTCTGATCGTTGCGATCGGTTTTATTTCATGGAGATGCTCTGGGGAGAACTACTTTCTATGGCTTGCATTGTTCGTGCTTTGTGGTATCGGCGTTGATATCGAGGCGCTTGCGCGAATTTCATTGTTTGTTTCAGTTTCGGCAATTATTTTTGTATGCGCTTTGTTGAATGTCGGGCTTGTTCGCGATGTGTTGATTTATGGAACAAATGGTGTCCGTCATTCCCTTGGTTTTGTCCATCCAAATACATTGGCAAGGTATCTTGTAGTCGCTTCTATTTCCTATTTAGTTTCACATTATAATGGCTCCATATTTGCTAATCTTGCAATGGCTCTTTCCTGTGCGTTTATAGCTCAGATGGTGACTGGCTCACGTACAGCGGTTTTGCTATTGGTGTTTCAAGCTATTTTACTTGTATTTTTTTCTCGTGTTCATAATTTTGAGTTGAAGCTAGCGGTGCTTAAAGTGCTTTTTGTTGGTGCTTTTGTTTTAATAATTGCTAGCTTCTATTTTATGTTCTGTTACAACATCCAGGTTCCATTACATAATCGTCTTAATTTTCTTCTTAGCGACAGACTGGCATTGGCAAAATTGTATGCAGAAGTGGCGCCATTTACATTTTTTGGTCGTGACTTTTCTTCGTTAGGCTTCTACGGTCTTCCTTCGTCTTTCACTGTTGATAATGCATGGTGCCATTTATTTTTAAGAGAAGGAATAATTCCTACTGTTTTATTACTTGCTGGAGTATTCGTATTGATTATTCATGCCATTCTTTCTAATCATATTGACGGTATTTGTCTCGGTTTGCTTTTAATGGTTGTTTATTCATGTTCCGAGACAGTTGGTATTATGGTCGATTCAAACTATTTTTTGATTGCAATGGCTCCTATTGTGCTTGGCAATCATTTGACCATCGGAGATTCATTGTTTTATCCGCGCGGCAAGTGCATTGGTGAATAGAGGATTTCTAATATGAAAACCAATAGGATTACTTTTATATTCCACAGCTTTTCTCGCGTACCTTGGGGTGGAGCTAAAATGGTCTTCATGTATGCGAACTATCTTTCAGATCATGGCTGCCTAGTTACTATTTGTTTTGATTGTTTAAATACGATGAATAGAGGCTTAGTTTGCGAGCCTATTAGGCGGTTGTTGTGTCGGTTGGCTGTTTCTGTTGAACCAAGGTGGTACCCTCTTAATCCTTCGATAAAAAAACAGTGCATTTTTGGTATAAAGGATTCTGAGATTCCCGATTCTGACCATGTTGTTGCGACGGCAGCTGAAACTGCTTATGGCGTTTCTAGTCTCAGCAATAGCAAGGGCAAGAAACACTACTTTATCCAAGATTTTGAAAAATGGGGTATCTCTGAGAAAGATGTGAGAGCATCTTTTAGATTTGGAATGTCGAATATTGTAGTCTCTGATTGGCTTTTTGATCTTGTGGAAAAGGAATCTGGTGTAAAGCCCACTCTTATCAAGAACCCAATTGATGCGACTGTATTCTATGAAGAGTCAATAGAAAGAAATAATAATGCGGTCGCTGTCCTCTATCACGAAGGCTCACATAAAGGATTCGATACTTTATGGAAAGCTTTAACACTGGTTCATGAAGAGAATCCTGAACTAGTTGTTAATGCTTTCGGCACGCCTGCTAGGCCTTCGTGGTTCCCCGAGTGGGTTGTATATACGCAAAATGCAACCCAGAGTGAGCTGAGGAAGATTTACAGTTCCTCGCTTGTATATGCTTGCGCAACAAATAATGAAGGATTTGGTCTGACATTAGCTGAGAGCATGTTTTGTGGCTGCGCTTTATGTTCAACCGATTTTTTGGGCGTTCATGAATACGCGAATACCAATTGCGCACTTATTTCTCCGGTTGGTGACTATTCCGCGCTAGCAGATAATATTTGTAGGTTGCTTTTAAATCCCGATTACGCGTTGGCTTTGGCTGCTCAGGGTAAGGCTTACGCTATGTCTCAGTGTTCAATGCGAAAGTCGTTTAATGCGCTTGAAGAAGAGTTTTGTCTGAAATAGAGGGGGATCGCTTATGCGTATCAATGGTCATGCGACATGTAGCAGCGATATGCGAATACGCAATTTTGATTCCAGTTCTGACACTCAGGATGCATTCTTAACAATTATTATTCCTGCGTATAACGCTGAAGATACCATTGTGCGAAGCGTTCGGAGCGCTCTTGCTATTGGTTCCGCTCTTTCTAAAGTAATTGTTGTTAATGATGGTTCCTCAGATGGGACGCGTAATTTGCTTGAGCAGTTATCGAAAGATGATTCTCGACTTCTTGTTATAACTCAAGACAATTGTGGTAGATCTTTCGCGCGAAATGTTGGCTTTGCAGCTTCATGCAGTGACTGGGTGATGTTCCTTGATGCAGATGACTATCTATTTCCAGGCGACTATAAAGAATTAATTTTGGCTGCTGAAAAAAAAGACCTTGATTTAGTGGTCTGCTCCTATCTTCAGCCGAATATTGTAAATAGCTGTTCTTCCGATATATGTCAGGCAGTTTCTGATATGAAGGTTGTGCACAGCGGGGTTCTTTTGGATGCAATGATAGATGGTTTATATAGTGAAACTATTGATAAGTCGTTATACGAATTAAATGCCTCATGGGCTCGCTTGTATCGAAGCGCCCATATTAGGCAGCTTGTTGATCGATTGGGTGATGATTTGGCACCCTTCCCTATTGGGCTGAGGTTTTCTGAGGATAGATTATTTAATTTAGAGTATCTTTGGCAGCTTCACGATGGTCGTGTTGGTTTTGTACCATTTTGTTTATATTATTGGGATCTTGATAGTTCCTCAACCTGTGCAAACGTTCGCCCTAGTGACACAGACTCTCTTGCTCTTTTTGCCAGCATTGTTGAACAGCTTAAGAATGCTTCTGTCTTTTCAGTCAAAGATGAGCATCTAATTGTTGGACGCGAATTCATGGAGCAATTCAAGAGAGCTGTTTTGGCGGCATCCCAAAATTTGTCAGTAAAGTCCTCGTGGCTGACTTCATTTGATAGGCAATGGCTTAGAAACCATACATTGAATTTCCCGGCTGATTGTCTTGGAAAGCGGGGTGAATGGCGTGTTGCTGCAGCGTTGCTGCCTATGGGTCATTTGGGTTTAGCGTTTGCAGTTTATGGCGCTATGACAACGTTTAGTTCTTTATTAAAACGATTTTGTAAATATATTGAAAGGTTATTGGGTAAATGAGGGTTGGAATTATAACTTTCCATTGTTCCTATAATTTTGGATCTGCTCTGCAATCGTTTGCAATGCAGGCAGCAGTGCAAAGACTGGGTTATGCTGCGTCTTTGATTGATTACAGAAGCAAAGATTTTGAACAGTATAGGTTGGTGCAATTTAAACACCCTAAATCCTTTATTAGATTCTGCACGCGTCCTGCGTCATATTTGAAACGGCGAAATGCGTTCCATTCTTTCTGGAAACGTTTTTTTAATCTGACAAATAAATATAATGACAAAACTATATATCGTATGGATGAGCTTGCCTCTGAGTTCGATTGTTTTGTCTGCGGCAGCGATCAGATTTGGAATCTTGATTGCACGAATGGCATAGTTAAACCGTTTTTTCTCTCGTTTGCCGGAGATAGACGTCGTGTAGCCTACGCACCCAGCTTGGCTCACACATCGTTTAAACCTGAGAATTTTGATAAAAGAAGTGTCTCTGCACTTCTTTCAAGATTCGATTATCTTTCCGTGCGTGAGGAAGAGACGGTGTCGCTCTTCCAGTCTCTTGTTGATAAGCCTATTGAGGTGGTGCTTGATCCTACTCTCCTCCTGAACGCTGATGACTACGCCGTGATGACTTCAAGGAAGCTCCTGGAAGACGGATATATATTTATGTATCTGCTGCGTGAATGTCCTGAGCTCGTCGAGAGTACCGTCTTAATGGCAACTTCAACAGGCAGGAAGGTTGCCTATATATCTGAAAAAAACTTGGATATTCCAAATTCGGTTAACCTGTTCGGCGTTGGCCCGGAGGAGTTTGTTTCACTTATTGCGCATGCAAGCCTTGTTCTCACCAATTCTTTTCATGCAACTGTATTCTCAGTCCTCTTCCATAAACCTTTCCGTGTATTTGCTACGGATAAATCTGGCGCTCGCATGCGTGACTTGTTGGGAAATATTGGGCTTTCTTCACGTTGCGCCAATGCTATATGTGCCGACGATATTGTCCCCTGCGATTGGGACGATGTGGATTCTCGTTTGGATTCTCTGCGGGAGCATTCCTGGTCCTATCTTAGAAAGGCACTTTCGTAATGGGGGAGACGCGCCGACTTATTAAAAACACTGGCATTATTGCAGTGGGTGGAATGGCAACTAAGCTCGTTTCATTTCTTCTGTTGCCGCTCTATACTTCAGTTCTTTCCACTGGCGATTATGGTACCGTCGATTACATCAACACTATTGCGCTGTTTTGCGTCCCTGCCGTTTCCTTGCTTATGGATGAAGCGCTGTTTCGATTCCTCATCGACTGCCGCACTGATGAAGATCGAGCTAAAGCCGTGACGGCGTCATGTGCTGTTCTTCTTGCTGGTTGCGCGTGCTTTACGGTTTTAGCGATTCTGATCTGGTTGTTATTTAAGCCTGAAAATCTTGGCTGGATCGTTGGACTTGTTGTTGCCGGGGCGCTTCTGCAGATGGTTTCTGCGGTCTTGCGTGGCTTCGGAGATACCGTGGGATATTCCGTCATGAACTTTACCGCGAGTGCCCTAACTATTGTGCTCAACGTTCTGTTTATCGCCGTGTTGAGTTGGGGTGTTGTGGGCATGCTTTCTGCCACGGTCATTGCACAGGGCGTTGTTGCCCTTTCTTTCATGGTCATGCGAAAACTCTGGCGCTATATTGATCCGTCGGCTTTCTCCATTATTTATGCTCGAGACCTTTTGCGGTATTCATTTCCGCTCATCCCCAACAAGGTTTCCTGGACTATTAATAATCTGTTGGACAGGCTAATTATCATGAACACGCTTGGGGCTTCCGCCGCTGGCGTTTATGCTGTGTCCTACAAGTTCCCAGGCGTTATGGACCAGGTGTATGGTTTCTTCTATCAGTCCTGGAAGGAGAGCTCGGCGCGTGCTCTTAACTCTGATGAGGATGAGTCGGTTTTCTACAACTCCGTGTATCGCGCGCTAAGGCGTTTCATGATGAGCGTTGTTCTGCTTATGTCTGCGCTCATGCCTCTCGTTTACGGCATCCTGATCAAGGGCTCATTCGGCGAGGGCCTGTTGTATGTGCCGATATTGCTCTTGGCCACGTATTTCAGCAACATCTCCGGCTTTTACGGCGGTATCTTTACCGCGCATAAGAAGACTGGAATTATGGGTTCCACCACTGCGGTGTCTGCTGCTCTTTGCGCTGTGTTGTGTATTATTTTAATTCCGCATCTTGGACTATATGGAGCGTCTGTCGCAACCCTTCTGGCAATGATTGTGGTTAACGATTACCGCAGGATCAAAGTTGCTAAGTTTACAAAGCTTGTTGAAGATCGGAGCGAGCAGGTTTTGACTTTGGTTTCAATTGTCGGCGTGTTCATTTTCTATTATCTGTCCGCCTATGGTGCGGGTATCTGGAGCGCGATTGCTTGCTTGGCAATTGCGCTGGCTTTTTCTGTTTATATGAATGCCGATATTCTGCGCAAGCTTATTTCGGCTCACAAATAAAGGGATAACTGCATGTCTACCGTGAAAATGGGCGAAGTCCCCACACTGTTTGAGTCGCCATCGCATTGCTGCGGATGCGGATCGTGCGCCGCTGGCTGCCCGAAAGGCGCCATCACCATGTCCGAGGGTAAGGATGGTTTTGTTCTTCCAGTAATTGATAGTGATCTTTGCGTTGGGTGCGGTGCTTGCGCTAGGGCGTGCGGCCTTAACCGAGGGATAGGTTCTAATTCCGCCGGACCGTTCTATGCCGCTGCTGGTAGGGGAGATGTTTCAGAGTCTGCTTCTGGCGGCGTTTTCGGTGCCGTTGCACGTGAGGTTATTTCTGCCGGTGGCGTAGCGTACGGTGCTGCTTATGAGTGCGAGGGGAATACGCTTAGAGTATTGCATCGTCGTGCGGCAAGCGTTGATGAGCTCCGCCCGCTGCTTAACTCAAAATATGTGCAGAGTGATGCTGGAGTTTGTTTTGTTGACGTTAAGGCGGACATTCGTGAGGGAAGGCAGGTCCTGTTCTGCGGAACGCCTTGCCAGGTTGCCGGTCTTAAGGGCTTCCTTGGGCGCTATTATGAGAATCTAACTACTGTTGACCTTGTCTGCCACGGTGTTCCTTCCGGTCGAATGTTCTCGGACTGCGTGGAGGACTATGGCAACCAGTTTGGATCTCCTGTGGTTGATTTCCGATTTAGGTGCAAGCGCGAGGGGTGGGGTCACTCTCTTCTTCTTCTTCTTCTTGAGGATGGAAGAGAAGTTACCATTCCTGCGGCGAAATCCCCCTACTATGACATGTTTCTGAACCTTAAGACGCTTCGCGACAGCTGCTATAGGTGCCCCTATGCGGGGAGATTCCGCGCTGGCGATCTTACCATCGGCGATTTTTGGGGCGTTGAAATCAACAGACCTGACGTTCTAAATGATTCGACAAAGTTTAGTCAGACAAAGGGCATTTCTTGTCTTCTGGTAAACAATTCTCACGGTAAAGACTTCATTGATTCGTGCGATTCGCTTGATTTGTATCCTGTAGATTTTGACGATATCGCTAGGGGTAATGACCAGCTTCGCCATCCCAGCAATCTTCCCAGCGACAGAGGGCTGTATATTGAGGCTTTTGCGAAGGGCGGCTGGAGGTCAGTTCGCAAATTGTATTTTAGGCGCGAGCGAGGACTTAAATATCATTCAAAGAGGATTCTCAGAGCATTGCTCCCTGCCTCTTTTATTTCTTTTGCAAAAAGCTTTAGGTCTCGGTGATTGGCCTCTTAGCAGCTTTGCTTTTCATTATTGCTGTTGATGTAATTTGGTTGATGTTCCATGAATGCCATTTGCACTTTAATCTAACAATTGAGTTTGCTTTAATTTGCGCTCACTAAATTGTCGAAATATGATACGCCGAGATTGTGAACTGCGTCCCAAATCTTGGACGCCCTAAATAGCGACTAGAAAGCCTCCCATTTCTCATGTCCAAGAAATGGGAGGCAGTTCATTGAGTCGTGATGGGTCATATCCTGTGTGTATCACTCAGCAAATATGTCTAGCTAAAATGAAATGACTATCTCATTTCAAAAGTAAATAGTGTCTCTATTGTTCCCCCGTTTGACCAAGTTTGAATATTTGCTCCATCTCTTGCCGTTGCAAGCCTTACGTTTAAGTACTCATTTGCTCCAACTAGTTTTACGGTGAATCCATTTTTTTGTTTTGATAGCATCCAATGCTGACGATTTGAACCGGTATATGTTGCCTGCGAAACATTTGCGCCGTCCTTGACGGCTTCTGCGGTTAACGCCTTTTTGGAGTGCACAAAAATAAATGCGTATGATCCGTCTCCCTGTCTTCTGAGGTCAACTGATTGATTTGGGGAGTTGTAGTCAGTCCATATTTGAGCATTTGCAAAGTCATGTTGGGATGCCAAGCGAATGTCGATTGTTTTTCTCGTGTCAAGTTTGGTTTTTATGGCGTACCGACCGTT
The DNA here is from genome assembly GCF_040092425.1 of Collinsella sp. CLA-ER-H3. Classification (NCBI taxonomy): domain Bacteria; kingdom Bacillati; phylum Actinomycetota; class Coriobacteriia; order Coriobacteriales; family Coriobacteriaceae; genus Collinsella; species Collinsella sp. CLA-ER-H3. Next base: position 589 of record NZ_JBBNLP010000016.1, on the reverse strand, counting down.
TGGAAGTGCATCGAGTTCAGTTGGAACAAGATTAAACATTGTTTCTGCCACACCGCCATTTGACCAAGTTTGAATATTTGTGCCGTTTCTCGTTTCGGCTCTTCTAACATTTAGCCACTGGTTTCCTGCTTTATTTTTTATCGTATATCCTGCCCCAATTCGTTCAACAGTCCATTTCTGCAGGTCGGAACCATCTATACTCGACTGACTAACATTTGATCCATCACGATTTGATTCAGCAGACAGCGCTTTTCCTGAATGAACGAACGTAATTAGATAGGTGCCGTCATTTTGGAATTGGAGGTAGACCTTTTGTTGTCTGCCGCCGTGATCTTGCCAGAGTTGTACATTCGCCCCATCGCTCTTCGACTCCATGCGTACATCGAGGGCCTTTGATTGATCGAGACACGAGTATATGGAATACATTCCGTTGGGTAAAACCTGTGTAGCGGCTGGTTCGATTGGGGGTGCGGACAGAAAGTTGGACCGCGGGGCGGTCCGGACTGGAGGTTCGCATGTACAGCAGGGAGAAGGTCGAGCTCTTCCTCCTGGCGACGGAGGACGGCATGGGGCCGACCGCCGCCGCGAA